>JAICYS010000283.1 GCA_025934105.1 Myxococcota bacterium
CCCGCTCCCGTCGCGACGCTGCCCGCCATGCCGCCCACCGCGCCGCCGGCGCCGCCGGTCGCGATCCCGCCGGCCGCACCGCCTGGCCCGGCCCCGGCGTGGCCGCCGGTGCTCGAACCGCCGCTGCCGTGGCCGGCCGATCCGGCCTTCCCGCCGGCACCGCCGTTTCCACCTGTGGCACCACCGCCACCGCCGTCTCCGCCGCAGCCCCAAAGTGCGACTGAAGCGACAATCAGCGTGGCCAACGACGTCGAACGAAGGGACGATCGGGGCGAACGAATCATGCGCGCAGCTCCTGTCAAAAGTGCGACACGACAGTGCCCCGTTCGGCGTGAAATTGCAAAAGGTCCGGCCCGATCGTCGAAAAACGATTAATCGTTTTTAGCTGCCGATCTGCTCCGTTCTGCTCCCCGGTCGCTGAAGCCCCTTCATTGACCTACATGGATCGGCCTCAGGCCGCCCGCTCGATCAGCCCGGCCGCCCCCATGCCGCCGCCGACGCACATCGTGATCACGGCGTAGCGGCCTTTCCGGCGTTCCAGCTCGGACAGGGCGGTCGCGATCTGCCGCGCGCCGGTCGCGCCCAGCGGGTGACCGAGGGCGATGGCGCCGCCGTTCACGTTCACGCGGTCGGCCGGCAGGCCCAGCTCGCGCAGGCAGTAGACCGCCTGCGAGGCGAACGCTTCGTTCACCTCGTAAAGGTCGATCTCGTCGATGCGCAGGCCGGTCTTCGCCCGCAGCTTGCGCACGGCCGGCACCGGACCGATGCCCATGATGGCCGGCGGCACACCCGCCACGGCGAACGCCCGGAAGTAGGCGCGCGGCCGAGCGCCGGCCGCCTTGGCCTTGTCCGCGGAAGCCAGCACCACCGCCGCCGCGCCGTCGTTCAGCGGCGACGAGTTCCCCGCCGTCACGCTGCCCGTCGGATCGAAGGCCGGCTTGAGCGCCGCCAGCTTCTCCAGCGAAGTGTCCGGCCGCGGGCCCTCGTCGCGCTCGACGGTCAGGTCGCGCCAGGCGTCTCCGTCGAAGATGCGGGTCTTGACCGGGACGACCTCGGCCTTGAAGTCGCCGCGCTCCCAGGCGGCGACCGCCTTCTGGTGGCTGGCCAGGGCGAACGCGTCCTGTTCGGCGCGCGTGACGCCGAACTGGCGGGCCACGTTCTCGGCCGTGTTTCCCATGGGGATGTGGGCGTCGGGGAACTGATCGACGACGGCGGGGTTGAGCGCGATCTTGGCGCCGCCCATCGGGATCAGCGACATCGATTCCAGTCCGCCCGCCAGCCCGGCGTCGATCGACCCGCCGGCGATGCGGTCGGCGATGATGGCCGTCGCCTGCAGGCCGGACGAGCAGAACCGATTGATGGTCATGGCCGGGGTCGTGTCGGGCAACCCGGCCAGCAGGCCCACCTGCCGCGCCACGTTCAGCCCTTGCTCGGCCTCCGGATGGGCGCACCCGAGGACGACGTCCTCGATTTCGGCGGGCGCGATCTCGGCGCGCCGCAGCGCCTCGCGCGCGACCAGGGCGCCTAGATCGTCGGGCCGGGTGTTCTTGAAGACACCTTTGGGCGCGCGCCCGATCGGCGTGCGGACCGCGGAGAGAATGGCGACGTCACGCATGATGGAGGTCCCTCAGTTCCGGAGCGGTTTGCCCTTGGACAACATGTGTTGGATGCGGTCGCGGGTCTTGGGTTCCCCGCACAACGACAGGAACGCCTCCCGCTCGAGGTCCAGCATGTGCTGCTCCGTCACCGTCGCCCCGGCCGGGACCGACCCGCCCGAGATGGCGCGGGCCAGGTGCGCGCCGATCTTGGCGTCGTGCGGGCTGATCTGGTGAGCGCCCTCGAGGTTGTGCAGCGCGGCCCGCAGCGTGGCGGCGCCCGTCTCTCCGATGACGCGGATCGCGCGCGGCGGGGGAGGGCGGTACCCGGCCCGCGCCAGCCCCAGCGCCAGGTCCTTGGCGTCCGCGATCAGCGTCTCGCGCGCCATGGAGACGCTGTCGCCTTGCCGTAGAAACCCGAGGTCGCGCGCCTCCTCGGCGCTGGTGGCGACCCGGGCGGTGGCCAGCGTCAGGTAGGGCCCGCGCACCAGGGAGAGCATGTCGAACTGCGGATCGTCGCTGGCGCGTGCCGACGCACGGGCGGCCATCTCCATGCAGCCGCCGCCGGCCGGGATGAGACCGACGCCCACCTCGACGCAGCCGACGTAAAGCTCGGCCGCCGCGCGCACGGTCTGGCAGCCCATGATGACCTCGGCGCCGCCGCCCAGGGCCAGCCCGGCCGGCGCCGCCACGACCGGAACGCGGGCCTGGCGGGTGCGGTTGCAGGCGTTTTGAAACCCCACGACCATCGCCTCGATCGCCTGCGTCTGCCCGGAGCCCAGCGCGACCATCAGCGCGAACAGGTTCGCGCCCGCGCAGAAGGCTTCGGCCGAGTCGTTGCCGATGACCAGCGCGACGCCGTCGCGTTCGGCGCGGTCGACCGCCTTCATCGTCATGGCGACGATGTCGGGATCGATGGCGTTCATCTTGGCGTGGTACTCGAGGCAGAACACGCCGTCGCCCAGGTCGAGGATCGAGGCGCTGCCGTTCCGCTCGACCTCGCCGCCGCGGGCGCGCACGGCGTCCAGGACGATCTGGCGCGGGTTCTCCGGGACGGGCGTGTAGCCGCCGCGCCCGCCGAGTTGGGCGCGCTGGCCCGGAGCCTCGGTCCGATAGAACCTCATGCCCTCACCCTGGGCGGCGATCTGCTCCAGCACCCAGCCCGGGACCGTGTAGCCGGCGGCCTCCATCTTTTGGGCGGTGGCTTTGACGCCCAGCGCGTCCCAGGTCTCGAACGGGCCGCGCTCCCAGCCGAACCCCCACCGCAGGGCGCGGTCGATGTCGGCGATGCCGTCGGCGATCTCGCCCAGCCGGTTGGCGGAGTAGATCAGCGTCTCGTAAAGGACGGTGCGGGCCAGCGCGGCCGCGCGATCGCTGCCGGCCACCACCCGGCGCAGCTTCTCGTCGACGTCGTCGACGCCGCGCGTGGCGCCGATGGAATCGAAGCGCGGCTTCTTCTGCGGCCCGTATTCCAGCGTCTTCAGATCGAGCTGCAGGATGTCGTCGCCGACCTTCTTGTAGAAGCCCTGCTTGGTCTTCTGGCCCAGCCACTTGCGATCGACGAGCTGGGTCAGCACGGCGGGCGGATTGAAGACGTCGCGGCGCTCGTCGTTGGGCAGGGCGTCGGCGCAGTTGCGCGTGACGTGCACCAGCGTGTCCAGGCCGACCACGTCGGCGGTGCGGAACACGGCGCTCTTCGGGCGGCCGGTGGCGGGGCCGAACACCAGGTCGACCTCTTCGACCGTGTAGCCCTGCTTGACGGCCTCGTCCAGCGTGCGCATCAGCGCGAACGTGCCGATCCGGTTGGCGATGAAGTTGGGCGTGTCCTTGGCGCGGACCAGCCCCTTGCCGAGGAGGCCGCCGCACAGCGCCTCGGCCCGGGCCAGGGTCTCGGGCGCGGTGTCGGGGCCGGCGACGATCTCGACCAGCTTCAGATAGCGGGGCGGGTTGAAAAAGTGCGTGATGCAGAAACGCGATCGAAAGCCGGCGCTTCGCCCCTGCATCAGATCGGCGATGCGCAGGCCCGACGTGTTGGAGGTGACGATGGCGCCGCCGCCGTAGCCGTCGAGGCGCGCGTAGAGCTTTTGCTTGATGGACAGGTTCTCGACGATCGCCTCGATGATGACGTCGCTGTTGGCGGCCGCCTCTTCCAGGTCGTCCTCGAGGTTGCCGGCGGTCACCAGCGTCTGGAAGCGCGGCGAGAAGAAGGCTGCCGGCTTGGCCTTGCGCGCCGCCTCCAGTCCGGCGAGCGCGATCTTGTTGCGCGCCCGGCGGTCGCCGCCCGGCGGCGGAGCGTCCTTCGGCACGATGTCCAGCAACCGGACGCGCAAGCCGGCGTTGCCGAGGTGAGCGGCGATCGCCGCCCCCATGACGCCGGCACCAAGGACCGTCACCTCGCGGATCGGGGCTGATGCCATCGTCTGACGATAACCGAGAATCGAGAGTTTGGAAGTGGGGTGATCTTGATAGGGAGCGGCCTGTGTCTTCTAATCGTCGCCCGATGACGAGCGTGTGCGTTCGCCGAGCGGCGGTGCTGCTGGCGGTGCTCTCGTCCCTCGGCACCCCGGGCCTGGCGCGCGCCGCGGACGGCTCGCCCGATCAGGCGCTGGCGGACGCCAGGGAGGACTTCCAGGCGGCGCAACCCTTCTTCGGGACGACGCCCTGGCACGGCTCGCTAGAATCCAAGCCGGTCGTCGGCGCCGATCTGTACATCGACCGCAAGGACATCGGCGCCATCGGCCGCACGCCCTTCACGGGCCAGCTCGAGCCGGGCAAGCACACCATCTTCGTCGAGAAGTTCGGGTACCAGCCGCTGCGACAGGAGATCGACGTTCCGGCCGGCACGGCGGCGCAGCACACCCTGCGCATGCAGCCTGTGGAGTCCGGCTGGGTGACCGTCACCGGCAAGTCCACGGCCGGCGGCCGCCTGATCCTCGACGACAAGTTCGGCTGCGCGACCCCCTGCCGCGCCGAGCTGGCGTCCGGCAAGCACAAGCTCCGCGTCGAGAAGAAGGGCTTCGAGGACTACCAGAGCGATCTGGAGGTCGGCCGTGGCGTCGAGACGGCGATCGAGGTCCAGATGTCGCCGCGGCCGGCGCGCGGCCTCGCCATCACGACCGGCATCGTGGCGCTGGTGTTCCTGGGCGCCGGCGCCTACGTGGGATCGCTGTCGAAGAGCACCAAGGACAGCATCACCAGCGACGTCGGCCGCGGCGTGCCGGTCGACAACACCGACGCGCGCTTCTCGCGCGGAAAGCACGAAGCCATCGCGGCGGACGTGCTGTTCGGCGTCGGCGCGGTCATCGCCGCCACGGCGGTCTACGGTCTGCTCGAGCACGGCCCGGACAGCACCGGCCTGACCGAGCAGCACACCATCAGCCTGGCGCCCAGCTTCGGTCCCGACGGGACCGCCGTCGCGACCGGCCTCACCGTCTGGGGGAGGTTCTGATGCGGGCGGCCCTGCTGCTGATGGCGGCCGCGGCGCTGGCGGTTGGTTGCGACTGGCGTGACTTCGATTCGCTGCGGAACGCGACGCCGGTGAGCGCGGTCGAGCCCCCCTCCGGATATCCGTCGCCGGCGGACTTCGCGCGGCTGCTGGTCGCGACGGCGCCGCCCAGCGACGGCTCGGCCGCCGCGCGCTTCGTGACCTCGGCGACCCTGCAGACCGCGCTGGCGGTGGTCACGCTGACCCCGGGCGGCCAGGCGTCGGCGCACGTCGTCAGCACCACCTCGGGATTGGCCAGCCTGGGCGGACTGCCGGTGACCGCGATGGCGGCCATCCCGGCCAGCGACAAGGTGGTGCTGGGCGCGCCGTGGCCGCAGGGCGGGACGATCTTGATCCTGGACCTGTCGCAGACGCCCGAGACCGTCATGTCGTTTCCGGGCATCTCGCCGCTGACCGGGGCCGAGCCTTACCTGGGCGTGGGTGTCGCCGCCGGCAACGTCGACGCGAACGCCGCGCCCGACCTGGTCGTCGTGTCGGCCTCGTCGATCCACGTGTTTCTGAACGACGGGCTCAGCGACCTGCCGGCGGGCAGCTCGCCCTCCTGCCCGATCGCGCTGGCCAGCAACCTGCCGCCAGACAACCGGATCCAGCGGGCGGTCGTCATCGGCACCTTGGCCGGGGCGACGCCCATCATCGCGGTCGGCACCCCGGGCGGGAGCGGCCCGGGGACCGTCTCGTTGTTCGCCGTCGACTCCGGCGCGCTGACCTGCCTGTTCTCGCTGGCCGCGCCGGCCGGAGCTGCCAGCGCCGCCGGATTCGGCCGTTCGCTGGCGGTCGGCGACTTCAACGCGGACGGCGTCCCGGATCTGCTGGTCGGCGCGCCGCCGGACCATGCCTACATCTATTCGGGACCGATCGCGGCCGGGGCACCCCCCGCCGAGACCATCTTGAACTCGGAAAGCGCCGGAGCGACCGGCGCTGCCGTCGCCGCCTTGAACGCCGACGGGATGGGCGGCGACGAAGCCTTCATCGGGGACCCCGACGAATACGTCGGCGGCCTGGCGGGGGCGGGCGCGGTCATCGAACACACCAGCACCGGCGTCGACCCGGTGCAGGCGGCGCTGTCGGACCACAGCCCCGGCAGCGGCAACGCCTACGGGGCCTCGGTCGCGGCGCTGCCGTTCTGCGAGGCGCCGCCCTGCACCGGCACGGCGCCGAGGTTGCTGCCGCTGGTCGGCGCCAAGAACAAGGCCTTCGTCTACTTCAGGCTCTCCGGCAGCGACGCGCGCGCCAAGTAGCAAGCGAGCCGCTGGACGCACCGCCAGCACGCCCGCCCTCCGAACGGCGGGTGGGCGGGGCTCGGTCGCCGCCCCGCGCCCGCTCGCCGATCGGCGTGCGCCGCCGTGCGCCGCCCGCGAAAATGACGTCCAGTGGACCGGCGGGGGCCACCCCGCCAAGCAGGGCGGGGAAGCAGCCCGCGGCCCCG
>JAICYS010000017.1 GCA_025934105.1 Myxococcota bacterium
AACCAGAACAACAGGGCGCTCCTCACCGGCCAGTACCCTGACGGCAACGACGTGCCGGCCAACGACTGGCTGGCCCGCGACGCCGGGTTCCAGTCGCCGGTGTCGATCGCCGGTCAGGTGACCCTGGGCGAGTACGCGCTCTACGCGAAGAACCCGCTCCTCACCCGGGGGGACAGCGCCTATCGCGCGGCCCGGCGGGCCGGCGGGCGGACGGCTTACGTGGGCGAGCTGCCCCCCTTCGAGGCCGGCGCCGACGACGTGCACCTGTCCGTGGTGGGGACGCAGATCGCGACCCCGCTGGGCCCGGGCGTCATCGACAAAACCACCACCCGGAGCATCCTGACCGGCACCCTCGGCTATCCGCAGCAGGTGGCCGACAGCTACGCGATCGACGGACCGCCGGCCGCCGGCGAGTCGCAGACGCGGTTCACGCTGCGCGACGCGGCCGATTTCGTGCGCGCCACCTCGGCGTCGAAGCCGATGCCGGCGTTCCTGTTCGTGTGGGACTTCCTGGCGCTGGACGACGATCCGACCAGCGCCTACGGCGCCGACGGCCCCCAGCTGGCGCAGATCATCGAGGACTACGACGCGGGGCTGGGCGAGCTGCTGGCGGCGCTGGACGACAAGGGCCTGACCGCCTCGACCAACATCCTGTTCACGCTGGATCACGGCAAGATCGACACGCACAACCAGGTGGCGCTGGGCACCCACGGCGGCAGCGGCGCCGACGGGCAACTGGGCGCGCTGGTGGCGGCCCAGGGGCCGGCGCTGGGCATCGACGTCACCAGCTACGCGCTCTTGAACGAGGACGGCGACGCGCACGTCTACGCCGACGTCCCGGGCGCGGGCACGCCGGCGGGCGCGGCCGCGCAGGCCGACGTCACGCACAAGCTGCTGTCGTTGATCCAGTCGGGCGCGCTCGCCGGCGTGGACGTCACGCGCACGATGACCGCCGACGGCGCGATGGGGACGCGCTCGTTCAAGGACTTCCGCGCCACCAGCCCGAACCAGGCGGACATCCTGGTGTTCCCGCAGGACGACTGGACGCTGAACCAGGTGGACCCGACGAACAGCGCGCCGGGTCCGTTTCAGCAGCACGCCCAGTACCCCTACGGGCGGCACGGCGGCTTCTCGGCCGACGAGCTCTACGTGCCGCTCATCATGGCCGGCCCGGCCTTCAAGAGCGGCGTGCTGCTGCCCCACCCGGTCGAGCACCCGGACGTGGCGGCCACGGCGCTGGCGGCGCTGGGCGCGTCCGCCGCGCTGCAGACCGCCGCGCGTGGTCCGATTCACGCGGCGCTGGCGGGCGATCCGGGCGAGACCATCGCGCTGCCCGACCCGCCCGACGGCGCGCGCGACCTGGTGTTGAACGGCAGCGGGTTCGGGGCGGCGGTGGCCGCGCCCGCCACACCGGCCCGGACGGCGCTGTTGATCGACGTCGCCGGCCTCTACGAGGACGAGCTGTTCGACGACCCGGCCACCGCCGACGCGGCCGGCGCGTTCCGCGCGCTGGCGGCGGCGGGCACCCGGTTCGAGGACTGCTGGACAGAGAGCCGGGACTGGCCGGTCACCGAGCTGCAGCTTCTGGCGGGCGGCCTGCCGGTCGACCCGTTCGTCCCGACGGCCGAGGACGATCCGGCGGTGGCGGTGGCGCCCGGACAGGGCCTGCTGGCCATGCCGCCACCCGCCGGACGCATCGCCGACGCCGGGGCCTACGCCGCCTGGCGCTCGACGGCGGTTTACGCGGCCGACAGCCTGTTCGACGCCGCCCGCCGGCTGGGGATGACGACCCAGCTGATCGGCCGCCCCGACTTCCATCTGCTGCACGTCGATCCGGCCGGCGTCGACCTGACGGTGCCCAGCGACGACCCGGCGGCGGCGCTCTTGGCCAATGCCCCGCCCGCCGGCCAGCCGCTGTTCGCCGTGGTCGCGCTGGGCGGCCCGCGCACCGCCGACCGCCACGGTGCGCAGGCCCTGGCGGAGCTGGTCCAGCTGGGGACGGTCCTGGCCGGCATCGTCCAGGCCGCGCCCACCGCCCTCATCGCGGTCACCAGCCGGGGGGCGGCGGCCATCGACGACCCGGGCGCGGATTTCTATGGGCCGGGCTCGTCGCGGCACGTGCCGCTGATCCTGGTCGGGCCGGGCGTCCGCCCGGGGGTGGTCACCGGCCAACCGGCCACCGCGGCGGACATCCCGGCCACGTTGCTGTACGCTCTGGGGGCCGCGACGCGGACGGACGTGGCCCAGGGGACGTGGGCGGCGGGCCCGGCGATCGGGGGCGTCCCGCAACCATCCCCGGCCGCCGCGACCCAGGGTCACGCGCTCTTGCGCGCCTTTCTTCCATAGGGGATTAAATACGCCGATGGCCGAGCCCGCCCCTGCCCCCCAACCCCGCCCCACCCCCGAGGCGCCGACGCTGGACTTCGAGCGTCCGGTCGTGGAGCTGGAACGCAAGATCGAAGAGCTGATCCGGGTCAGCGGCGGCGCTTCCGAGCTGCGGCCCCAGATCGCGCTCCTGGAGTCGCGGGCGCGCGCGCTGCAACAGAAGATCTTCGCCGAGCTGACCCCCTGGCAAAAAGTGCAGCTCTCGCGGCACCCGGCGCGGCCCTACACGCTGGATTACGTCGAGCGGCTGTTCGGGGACTTCGTCGAGCTGCACGGCGATCGCCGGTTCGCCGACGATCCGGCGATCGTGGGCGGGTTCGGGACGTTCGAGGGCAAGCCGCTCTTGATCCTGGGTCATCAGAAGGGGCGCAGCACCAAGGAGAAGGTGCTGCGGAACTTCGGGCAGCCGAAGCCGGAGGGCTACCGCAAGGCGCTGCGCCTGATGGAGCTGGCGGCGCGCACCGGCCGGCCGATCGTGTGCCTGATCGACACCCAGGGCGCCTATCCCGGCATCGACGCCGAGGAGCGCGGTCAGGCCGAGGCCATCGCCAAGAACCTGGAGATCATGGCCGGCCTGCCGGTCCCGATCGTCTGCGCCGTCATCGGCGAGGGGGGCTCGGGCGGCGCGCTGGCCCTGGGCGTGGCCAACCGGATCCTCATGCTGGAGTACGCGACCTACTCGGTGATCTCGCCCGAGGGGTGCGCGTCGATCCTCTGGCGCGACGACAACCGCAAGCCCGACGCGGCGGCGGCGATGAAGATGACGGCCACCGACCTGCAGCGGCTGGGCATCGTCGACGAGGTGATCCCGGAGGCGCCGGGCGGCGCCCACCGCGACCACGATCGCACGGCGGCCAACCTGGGCGAGGCGGTGCAGCGGCACCTGCGCGAGCTGATGGCGATGGGGCCGGAAGCGCTGCGCGCCGACCGCTACCGCAAGTTTCGGCACATGGGGAGCTTCGTCGAGTCGGGCGACAAAGGGGCGGCGACGGCGACGTGACCGGGCGCGCGTCGCCCGACGACTGGAGGCGCGAGGCGCTGCGGCTCAACGCGCGCTACCTGGAAGAGATCGTGGTCGGCTGGGGCCTTTGCCCCTGGGCCGCGCAGGCCTGGCGCGCCGGAGCCGTGGCGCGGCGGGTGTTGCTGGAGGCGGAGCTCGAGGCCGCACCGGTGCTGGCGGTCATCGACGAGCTGGCGGCGCAGCCCGGCACCGCGATCGGCCTCGTCATCTGGCCGCGCGCCTCGGCGGACGCCGCGGCGTTCGGCCGGTTCGCCGAGACGATCCGACGCCTGGATCAGGCCCGGACGGGGCGAGGACTTCGGGAAGCTGCCGCGGCCACGCCCGCGGGCCAGGGCCCCCTCCGCCCGCGCGAAGCGGCGGGCCCGCCCGCGCCGTTCCTGATGGCGGCCTTTCACCCGCGGCTTCGCGAGCAGCCGCCGGACGACGCCGCCTCGCTGGTCCCGTTCATCCGCCGCACGCCGGATCCGACGCTGCAGCTGGTGCGGGCGGGGCTGCTCGAGGAGCTGGCGCG
The DNA here is from genome assembly GCA_025934105.1 of Myxococcota bacterium. Classification (GTDB taxonomy): domain Bacteria; phylum Myxococcota_A; class Polyangia; order Fen-1088; family Fen-1088; genus JADGRB01. Next base: position 3,918 of record JAICYS010000017.1, read on the forward strand.
GGGCGGGCGCGACCTGTCGGCCGGCGTGGCGCGGGCGAACTTCGCGGCCGTTCAGGCCCGCACGCCCGGCGCGCTGGATCGCGCGTTGCGCGACATCCACCGCGACCGCGACGAGAGCTACGCGCGGCTGGCCTGACCGGCCGCGCAAAACGCGCGGACCGTCACGTGAACGGCCTTGCGCTCAGTGCCCGGCCGCGCCGGCGAGGGCCGGACGAGACAGCGGGGCACCCGCGCCGGGGCCGAGCGCGCCGAACTGGGCGACCGGGCCGGCCGCCGCGTTCCGCTCGTAGATCTCGAGGTCGCCGGCGGCGAAGGTGCGTCGATAGGCCGGCGGGATCAGTCCGCGCGCCTCGGGCGGCATGGCCCAGGTCAGGAGGTGCGTGAAGCGCGGCTGGACCTCTCGCCAGAAGCCGTCCCAGATCTCGTGCCAGGCGGCCGTGCAAAACTGGTCGACGGCGGGCTGACCGAGCGCCTTGCACGCCTGCGCCGCCGTCCCGTAATGCTCGGCAAACTGGTCGAGCGTCGGCTCGATCAGCTTGGCCGGCGGAAACGGTGCCCAGGTAATGGGCGTCGACCGCTCGACGGCGAACACCAGGGGAACCACGGCGTCCTTCTGGATCGTGTAGTAGGCCCAATCGTGGGCCACGCTGGCCACGAAGTCCGCCGTCTTCTTGGGCTTGAACAAGAGCGGCATCAACGTCGCCCCGCGCGGCACGGCGTCCATGCCGGCCGTGAATTCCGCGCGATCGCGATCGAGGCGCACGTAATCCACGCCCAGCACCGCCGAGAACGAGACCGCGCAGGCGACCAGCACGGCCGGCAAGCGCCGGGGCAGCGAATCCGGGAGCCGCAACGCCAACCCAATCCACAGGAACGGGACCAGGCGGCAATTGAGGTAGCACCAGTTGCTCATCATCATGGGCAGCGCGACGTACCCGAGGGCCAGCGCCGCCATCGCGCTGTTGGAGAACAACGCGGGCGCGCGGCGCCGGCCTCGCCAGGCAAACACCGGGAGCAACAGCGCGGGAATCAGGCTCATGCTGCCCCAGCGCGTGAGCGCGCCGGAGACGTCCCGCCACAGGTGGATCGTCATCTCCCAGACGTTCTGGTACGAAAACAGCGGGTAGAAGACCGACTGCGCCCGATCGACTTTGACCAGGTGCTGCTCGGTGCTGAACACCGACAACAGGCCGGCCGGGACCAGCGGCAACAGGATCGCCGCGGCGGTGGCGGCGCGAGCCCGCCAGCCGGGCTGCCGCAGCGCCTCCCAGCCGACCAGCGCGCCGACCAGCAGCAACGGAAACAGGTGCGCGTACCAGACCGCCCCGGCCAGAAGCACGATCCCCAGGCCACGCCACCAGGTCGGTCGTTGCCGCTGGCGGTCGATCACGATCAACAGGATCAGCGACATGCCGAACGCGACCACGAAGTTCAAGAACCCCATCGACACGAAGAACCCGTGAACCAGGGGCCAGGCGAACAACATGGCCACGGACATCCCCCGGCGCCCGCGGAAGTGCAGAAAGAACGCCGGAAGCGCAACCGCGCTGACGGCAATGGTGAACGCGGTGGCCAGCCGGCCGGCCAGGAACAGGCGCTGATCGCCGAACAGATGGAACCACAACGCCAAGAACGAGTTCGTCTTGAAGAACCCGTTGAACGCGAACTGCGGAAACAGGTCGGGGCGCTCCACGATGTGCGCGGTGGCCACGTGGTTCGGCAGATCCTGAAACGGCGGCAGGCCGACCAGGAGCAACGGCCACGCCGACAGCCCGAAGAGGACCACCGCCACGCCGGCGGTCAAACGCGCGTCGCTCAGCCCGGCTATCCAGCGGGACAGCGCGCGCGACACGCGAACCGGGCCCACGTCCAGCAGAGCCCCGGCGACGGGCGCCTGCGGCAGGGAGAGGTCGGGTTCGATCACGGCGCGCAGTGTACCTCCCGGCCGGCCGCCGAAAAAGACGGACTTGACAGCGCTCTGACACGGATGTTCGTGTAGCGGCGCGCTGCCTGATGTAGCGTCCATGCCGATCCCACGCCCGATGCAAGAGCAGCAGGACAGACGGCCGGCCGAGGACGTTGCGGCGCCGGCACGGCGGACGACGAGCCGCCTCGAGGCCGTGTTGATCGTCGCCACCGGCGTGTTGCTCCTGGCCCGGCTGCTGCTGGTGGTGCACCGATTCTTCGACCCCGACGAGTTCGAGCACGCCCACGCCGCCTGGTGCATGTCGAAGGGGCTGATCCCTTACAAGGACTTCTTCGAGCACCACACGCCCTGGTACTACGTCGTCCTGCGGCAGTTCTTCCGTTGGTTCCAGGCCGAGAACTCCTTCGACAGCGCGCGCTGGTTCTTGTTGGCCGCGCGCGCCTTCTCGCTCGCGCTGACGGTCGCCTCTGTCGTGCTGGTGGCCCGCCTGGGGCGGCTCTGGCACAGCCGCCGCGTCGGCTTGCTGGCGGCGTTCCTGTTCGCGGCCCAGCCGTTCTTCCTCAAGAAGAGCATCGAGATCCGGCCCGACGTGCTGGCCCTGCCCTTCTTTCTCATCAGCCTCTGGGCGCTGCTGCGCGGGCTGTCGCCCCAACTCGCGCCGGCCGGGCGGCGGCGGTGGTGGTTCGCGCTGGCCGGTCTCTGTTTGGGCGGCGCCATCATGTGCACGCAAAAGATGCTGTTCGTCGTGCCGGGAGTGCTGACGGGACTGGGTCTTTGGGTGCTGGTCGAGGAGCGCCGGGCGCGGACCGTCGACGTCATCCTGTTCCTGTTCGCCGTCCTCTTGCCCGGACTTGCGACCTGGGCTGCCTTCGCGCGCGTCCACGCGGGGGGTCCCTTCATCGCGAACAACTTCCTCTTGAACGCGCGCTGGAAGCAGACGCCCACCGGGCAACTGGTGCGGCTGATCGGGACCAGCGGTCCGGTGATGGCGCTGGCCGCCTATGCCGGGTTCCGGGCGCTGCCTCGCCTGATTCGCCCCAAACAACGGGATGCCGGCGAAGCGCTTCTATTCTGGCTCTTGATCTGGCTGTTCGTGGCGGTGGCGGTGATGCCGGCGCCCCAGATGCAGTACTACTTGATGCCGCTTCCGCTGCTCTGCCTGTTCGCCGCCGGCGCGCTGGACGAACTGGCGGCTCGCGTCGGCCGGCGCCTGTGGCCCTGGGCGCTGGCCGCGCTGTCCATCTTGCCGGCCGTCAATTTTGCGATGGACGCGGTGTCGACCAACCAGAAGCAATTCGCGCAGCTTCGCCAGGTCTTCGAGACCACCAGGCCGACCGACCTGGTCATGGACGGCTGGCAGGGGACCGGCGTGTTCCGGCCCCACGCGTTTTATTACTACTTCGTCCACGACGAGCTCCTGCAGATGATGTCGCACCAGCGGTTGGACGCCTTCCTGGACGATCTGGAGGCGGGACGGGTTCGGCCGGCGCTCATCGCGCTCGACCGGCGGCTGGTGGCGCTGGGCCCCCGGTTCCGCGCCTTCGTCAATGCCCACTACGCCAGCCGCGACGGCTTCTTCTACTACTGGGCCGGCCCGTAAGGCCCGCACGTTGCTGGCGCCGGCGTATCGGCGGCCCGCGTGCGCCCGTGAAACACCGACCTGAACGTTCCGGCGAGCGGCGCCGCCCAAGGTCGGCGGCCAAGCGGGTCCGAGAGCAGTCAGGCGGCGGGCGGCGCGCCCCCGCTTGCGCGGTGCCCGGCGGGCCGCCGAGCGTCGGCGGCCGCCCCGAACAGAACGGCTGGACGACTCAGAAGCGGAACCCGCCGCCCAGCGTCAGCCGGATGTAGCGGGTGTGGTTCTCGACGCTGTCACCCGAAATGCTGATGGCCTGAAAGCCGTACTGATATCCGCCACCGATGCTGGCAAAGATGCGGTCCGACAGGTCCATCATCACGCCGACGCCGAACGCGACCACCAGGCCCTTGGGCGATTTGCCCATGGGGGGAATCAGGAGCGAGTACCCAGGCAACGCCTCGGCGTAAACGGAGATGCCGTCGACGAGCAGCTGCGTGTAAGCAATCCGCAGGAGCAGGTCGTATTCCTTGCTGGCGCCCGGGCTGGCCAACTGGGTGGGATTCAGCTTTGGCTGAACGTTCCAAACCGCCTGAGGCGCCAGGCCAACCGAGAGACCTCGAATGACCCGAACATTGACGTTCAGATTGAATCCGTAGGCGAACGAAGCGTCGCCGGTGACCGTATCCCCCGGGCCGAGCCCGGTGGTGTACTTCCCGTGCTCCATCGGCAACAGCGACAGCACCACGTCGAAGCGACGTTGCGGGGCCGCGGGCGGCGCGGCAGCCGGGCTCCCCGCCGCGACGGCCACCGGCGGCGGTGGGGGTGGAGCGGCGCTGTCCGGCGCTCCCGCCCCCGCGGCGCGAGCGGCCGGCGCCGCGGCGACCAATGTCAGAGCAACCAGGGTGCCCGCCAAACGCATGTCTTTACGCGTGTTCGCCATGATGGTCCGCATTAGAAGTAGAACGAAAACCGCAATCGAACACTGTAGACCTCGTCGTCGAATTCAAGGGGCGGGTTTGAGCTGGCGGTGAACCAGTGACCGCGCGAGTACCCGCCGACCAGCTTGATGTAGAGCTGCTGGAAGGCGACGTACTGAATCGCCGCGAAGCTTTGCCACAGCCAGTAATTGTCGACGACGCCCGGGATCGCGACGGCGTTCTGGTCGACATGGCGGCTGAACAGGCCCCCGATTCCGAACAGCAGCGGATGCCGATCACTGCCGTTGGACAGGTTCATGAACCCGCCGTAGCTGGTGCGGGTCAGGCTGCCGAGCAGGCTGCGCCGGCCCATGGAGTCGGTCGACTCGACCGTTCCCTGGGCGGCATTCAAGCCGAACTCGATGTGCGGCTCGAAGACGAACTGGATCGCGCCACCAACGCCTTTGGAGGTCACGTCGGTCTCGTCGGACGCCGTCTGGCCGGTGATGTGCTGCCACTCCACACCGCCCTTCAACTTCAGCCAGCCGAAGTCCAGGATCGCGACCGGGCGAGTGGCGACAGCGGGTCCGTTGCTGAAGGTGCCGGCCATCCCCAGCAACTCGAACCGCAGGAACCGGAACGGGTAGTAGTGGAAGGCCAGGTTGCCGGCCGCCCCCTGGGGACGGAACTGGTTGTCGGTCAGCCCGTAGAACCCGATTGGATAAGCGGCCTCGCCAGGGCCAGAGGCGCCCTGCCGTTCGAAGGTGTTCTGGTCCAGACCCATGCCCAAATGGAAGACCTCCCAGCCCTCGAACCGGCCGACCATGAAGTCCCACTTGTTCCATTGTCCGACGCGCAACCAGAGGTCGTCGGTGTCAGCGGCGCCGACGTCCGACCGGGAAACCGTCTGATCTTCCGTCCCGACCAGCTCGACCTGGCCCTGCACGAACCAATCATCGAAGGAATAGGTCGGGGTCACTCGAAGCAACATGCGCCCCTGCTGCTTCCAGTACTCGATACGGCCATTTTCCAGGTTGGGGTTGGGCCCCCAGGGACCGAACTTCTCGTAAGAGGTGTCCAACCACCCCCAGCCCGAAATGCCGACCACGAACCGATCGCGGCCGGGATTGGCTGGCAGATAGGGCCATTGCAGGCCGTGGAACGTGAGCCACAACGATCCGTACTTGAGACCGCGGGTTTGTGGCTCGGGATACGCGGACCCCGGAAGGCGCTGGAGACCGATCTCGGTCACGGGCGTGGCTTCAGCGGCCGGTTCCGGCGGCGGCGCCGGCGAGCCCGCGACGGCCGTCGCTTCCCGCGGCGGCGCGACGGGTTCCGGCGACGGGGCAGGCGCCACGTCTACGGGCGCCGCCGCCGGCGGGACACTGGGCGGCGCCTCCGCCGGCGCGGCCGGTGCAGGCGGCGCGTCCGCCGGGGCCGCCTGCGCCAGCTTGCGAGCGGCGAAAGCGGCCGGAAGACCTGTTGTTGAACCGAGGACGAAGAAGGCCGTGAAGACGACGTTTCGGCTGCGAGCCAGTGTTTTCATGGAGAGGATCCGACGGTGTATCCTTTGACGTTGACCGTTGCCATCAACGGTAGGTTCGTGGCACTTCCACCGACCATGATCTGAACCGGTCCATCTTCGACCACCCATTGGCCCTTCGAGGGGTCGTTCGCGTCAATCTTGAAGTAATCCAGATCCGACAACCGCAGCGGGATCGTGACTTGCTTTTCCTCGCCGGCCGCCAGGTGAACGCGCCCGAACGCCTTCAGCTCCCTGGGACCGCGCCGCGCCGTCGTTTGGGGGAACGTGACGAAGGCCATGACGATCTCGTCCCCGTCGACGGTGCCGGTGTTGGCGACGTTGACCACGATCGGCAGCACCGCCCCTTGACTCATGTCGCTGCAGCCGAGCTGAAGCTTCCGGTACTCGAACGTCGTGTAGCTGAGACCGGCGCCCAACGGAAACAGCGGGGCAATGTTGTTGTGATCGAACCAGCGATAGCCGACGTAGTAGTTGAAGACCGTCGTCGAGGTGCCGCTGGTGGTCAAGGGGTCATAATCGCTGAGCTGCCGGCCCCAGGTGATGGGCAGCTTTCCACTGAAGTTGTACGAAACGCCGTTCACCTGCCCCCACAGCAGATCGCCCATCGCCTCGCCGCCGCGCTGCCCGGGGTACCAGGCCATCACGACCGCGGGAACCTGGGCCAGCCAGGGCATGTCGATGACGCTGCCGCCTTCGAGGACGACCACCATCGGCTTGCCCAGCGCAGCGGCGTCCGTGATGAGCTTGTTCTGGACGTTCTGCATCGCCGGGGCTTGCTTGGCGTCCAGCGCCAAGCTGGCACGGTCGCCGGCCTTCGTGTACTCCTCCCCTTCGTCCTGGGGAGTGAGCCCGGCCACCACCACGATGAAGTCGGCGTCCGACGCGACGTCGACACTGTTTCCCGACACGACGTTCACGCCCGCCGGCGCCGTCAGCGCGATCCCGGCCGCCGGCCCGACCGAGTCCTTCGGATCCGAAAACGCGCGGCTGGACCCGAGGTCGCCGGTGCGGAGGTCGGTGGCGAAGTCGACGCTTCGATTGGCTCCATTGCTGCCGTTCCCGCCGTCAACGGAGACGTACGGGACCTTGGCGCCCAGGACGGCGACCTTCTTGACCATCGGGCTGATCGGCAACGTTCCGTTGTCGTTCTTGAGCAGGACCATGCTCTCGACGGCAGCCTGCTTGGCGAGCGCGATGTGGCTGCCGTTGCACTTGATCTGGCTGTTCTCGTAGATCGTGACGGGCGCCTTCAACCCGACGTTGCCCGCGATGTTCTGTGAATTGAATCGGAACTTCTGCATCAGAACGTTCGTGGCCGGACCTTGCAGGTCCTGGCGAGTCAGCGCTCCGGAGTTGACCAGGTTCTCGAGCTGACCGTAATAGAGGCCCCACGGAAGCTCGACGTCCAGCCCGGCGTTGAGGGCCTTGATCGCGCCGGTCTTGAGGGTGCTGCTGTCCGGGATGCTGGTGAACCCCGGCATGGCCCACCAGTCGCTCAACACGAATCCCTTGAAACCGAAGTCCTTGCGCAGGACGTCGGTCAAGGTGTGTCCGTTCTCGGTCGACTTGATCCCATCGACCTCGTTGTACGACGCCATGACCGAGGCCACGCCGGCATCCTGAACGGTCATCCGGAAATGCCGGCCGTAGATCTCGCGCAGCACCTGTTCGTCAGCCATCTGCGCGTTGTTGGTCGCCGTACGGCCGTTTTCGATGTCGTAGCCCATGTAGTGCTTGGCGTTGGCGGCAATGTGCTGCTGGACGCCGACCACCATGGCGGAGGCCATCCGGCCGACGTGGAACGAGTCCTCGCCGTACGTCTCTTGCGCGCGCCCCCACAGCGGGTTGCGCAGAATGTTCATACAGGGGGCCAGCAGGACCGTCTGGCTGGCCGCCTGCATCTCGTCGCCGATGGCCTCGCCGATCGCATATTCGAGATCCAGGTCGAAGGAAGCGCCTCGGGCCATGCTGACCGGGAAGACCGTCGAGTAGCCGACGTGGGACCCGTTGATGGTCGCGGCGTTCGGAAACGCGCCGTTCATGTCCTCGCCCAGGTTCATCCCGCGGGAGGCATCCCGGTACCGGAAGCCGCGGATCGAGCCGGTGTCCTGGCTGCGCTGGGTGTCGCTGAACTGTCCGGTGGAGTTGTAGGGCATGCCCTCCATCTGGAGGGCCAGGTCGTGCACACTCATGCTGCTGATCGCCTTTGCGACCTGCTGGGTCACGTCCGGCGACGGAGTGTAACCCTGGGTGTACCGGTCGATCGCATTCGGGTTGGCGCCCGTCCCCGCGCACGACATGGGCGTCACGATGGTGTTCGGATCAGCGCTGACGGTGACGAGTCCGCTGTCGACGCCTGCGTCCGTGGTGGCGGCGACCACCGGACACTGACCGGTGTTCACGGCGCCGCCGTCGCCGCCGGCCAGCCCCTGAGGCGTCGGCAGGGTACAAGCGGGCGCGACCGCAACGGCAAGCAGCAGGGCCGGCGCAAATATCAGGGCGTTTTTCTTCGACATGGGTACTCCTGACGAACAGCCGAACAGAGAAGCGTCAACAGGCGCGTGAAGGGAAACTTCGGCGAACGGAGGCGCGCGCGAGCACTAAGCGAGCGAGGCACCCTATATCGCGGACCGCGCCCGCCGTGATGGACAATCGCACGACCCGCTTTGGATTTGTGGCTTGGCCGCGCTCGCGGCGCGCTCGTCTGCCCTGACGGCAATGCCGTGAACGGCGCGCAGGTAATCGCGGCCGGCGCCCGGGTCCCCAGAGCCCGAGCGCCGGCGCGAAAAACCAATCAGCCCGGTGTCAATTGCCGGTGTAATAGACCGTCGCCCAGCCGTTGGACGGCATCGCGAACTGCAGCTTCTTGCCGCCGATCGCGACGGTGTAGGTCGTTGCCGATCCGGAGTTGAACATGACGGCCACCAGGGTGCCGTCCGGGTTCTTGAACGCGACGGCGTCGCCGCCGCTGGTGCCCACGACCGTCGCCCCCGGCTGCACGTACTGCGACAGGTGACGGAACACGTAGTAGGCGGGCGTGGCCCTGAAGCTCTTGGCCGAAGTGTCGACGACGATCAATGCGTCCTGCGCCCACTGGCGGGTCATGTCGTTGCCCTTGCCCATCACGTCCAGCACCATGTTCCAGGCGTTGTAGGCGGTCACGCCGGCCCGGATGGCCTTGGCGAGGTATCCCCACGACTCGACGCCGTAGGCCTGGTTGTTCGGAGCCGGCTCGACATAGGCCGGCGAGCCCGACGGGTTCCAGGGATAGTTGCCGCACTTGTGCTCGGTCGCCCAGACGGGGATGCCGTAGCCCTTGTACATCGACGAATTGGACTCGTAGTTGTCCAGCATCGCCCACTGCAGGCCGATGACCTTCGGGAACGTCTTCGCGGTCGCGTCGCCCATGACGGAGGTGACCACGGTGGTGTCCTTGCCACTGTCGCCGTTCGAGTTGGTCCCCAGCATCAACTGAGTGGTCGTCGACTTGAGCGCGGGCCCCAGATACTGCCCGACGAACTTGGCGTAGTCGGACGAATTCCAGAGGCACGACGGGTACCCCAGCGCGTAGTTCGGCTCGTTCTGGGGAGCGACGTAGTCGATCTTGATCCCCTGAGCGGCGTACGCCTGCACGAAGTTCACGAAGTATTGGGCGTAGGCGGTCAGGTTGGCGGTGCTGGCGTTCATGCAACCGCCGTCGAACATCGTCTTGCCCTGAAGCGCGCAGGTCGCGCCGTTGACCGAGCCGCTGGTGGTCTTCATCCAGGTCGGCGGCGTCCAGGGGCTGGCCCAGAAGTGGATGTTGCTGTTGACCGCCTGAGCGGCCTTGATGTACGGGATGAGGTACATCATGTCGCGGCTGATCGAGAAGCCGGGAAGCGTCCCGCTGTCACCGGCCGTCTCGTCCTCCGAATAGCGCTCGACCGCGTAGTCGCTGGCGCCGATCGGAATGCGTCCCACCGAGAAGTGGGCGCCGTTGGCTCCGAACAGTGCCTGGATGACCGTGTCGCGGTCCGACTGGCTGAGCGACTGCATGACGTTCCAGCCAATCTCGTTGAAGGCGCCGCCGAAGCCGACCCAGGTTTGCGCGGTCTGCGTGTCGTTCACGGTGACGTTGGCATTTCCGCTGGTGACCGTGGTCAGCGCGCCGTTCATCCAGTAACCCGAAGGCGAGGACACCACCACCGAGCTCGGCACCGGGGCCGATCCGCCCGTGCCGGGGCTGGTCCCGCCGCTGCCCGGCGTGGTGCCGCCCGCGCCGGGCGTGGTGCCGCCCGCGCCGGAAGTGGTGCCACCCGCGCCGGGGGCGGTGCCACCCGCGCCGGGGGTGGTGCCGCCGCTGCCGACCACCCCGCCCGCGCCGCCGCTCCCGGTGCCGATGGTGCCGCCGGCCGCGGTCGTCCCACCGGTGCCCGTGCCGCTGCTAAATCCCCCACTGCCGCTGCTGCTGAATCCACCGCTCCCCATTCCCGGCGTGCCTCCCGCGCCGCCCGAGTTGCCAGAGCTGGAACACCCCCCCGCCATAAGCAGGAGACCCACGCCGATAGTCGTCAGTCGTACTGTCTTCATGTGCGCATAATTCCCGACCTGTGCCCGCCTGATCTCCAAAAAAAAGGTCAGCGAGTCAGAAATGGGAGCATCCGGCCGGCCGCGCGACGTGTCACCGGGCCAGCGGGGCGTGTCGCTGAGCATGAGCTTCCACCGCCTCCCTCCGGGCGACCGCTGACATTCGTCCCAAAACTGGTTACAAGACGCCGGTGAAATTATCAGTCGTCGTCCCGGCCTTCAACGAAGCGCGCACGATCCGCGCCCTGCTCGAGGCCGTCGAACGGGTCGATCTGCGGGGGTTGGGGCTCGACAGGGAGATCCTGGTGATCAGCGACGGGTCGGCCGACGGAACCGCCGACATTGCCCGCGGACACGCCGGCGCGAAGGTGTTCGAGTACCAGCCCAACCGTGGCAAGGGCGCCGCCGTCCGCCACGGCATCGCGCAGGCCACCGGCGACATCATCCTGATCCAGGACGCCGACCTCGAGTACGACCCCGAGGACTACCTGACCCTGCTGCCGCCGCTTTGCGAGGGGCGCGCGCAGGTCGTGTACGGATCGCGGCTGCGCGGATTCGAAAAGCAGTTCGGCAGGAACAAGATCCGCCGCCACCCGGGCGCCTACCGGAGCGCGTATCTCGGCGGCCGCCTCGTCACCGAGTTCACCAACCTCGTTTACGGAACCCGGCTGACCGACGTGCCGACCTGTTACAAGTGCTTCCGGACCGACGTGATTCGCGCCATCTCGATCGAGCACGATCGGTTCGAGTGGGAGCCCGAGGTCACCGCCAAGATCCTGCGCAGCGGGATCGAGATTCACGAGGTCCCGATCACGTACCGCCCGCGCTCGTTCGACGAGGGCAAGAAGATCGGCGTCCGGGACGGCCTGACCGCGCTGTGGACCCTGGCGCGCTACCGCGCCTGGCGCCCCCCGACCTGAGAGGAGTCATCGAACCTTGATTCGCGCTTCGGCGGTCTTGTTCGCGGATCGTCGCGCAGCGCGATGGTCGCCCGCGAATTCGGCGATCGCGAACGCTCGGCGTCGGGTGGCGCCCGCTCATCCTCCGATGCTGATTCGGCCCACGGGCCGGATCTGCGCCTCGGGCGCGAGCTCCTGAAACGACAGGACGGCCAACTCCGGATGCTCCGTTTCGATCAACCGCCGCACGTAGCGTCGAATTTCCGGGTTCGTCAACACGACCGATCCGGCCACGCCGGGACGGACGGCGCGCCCGACCGCCGCCAGGATGTCCTGCGAAAGCTGCGGCTCCAGCGCCAGGTAGCTGCCGGCCGGCGTCTTGTGGATGGCGTCGCGCACGGCGTCTTCGATCATCGGGTCCAGAAGATAGGCGGCCAGGGTGGCGCCGTCGCCGGCGTGGCGGTGCGTGATCGACCGGCGCAACGCCGCCCGCACGTGCTCGGTCAGCACGACCGGGTCGCGCTCGTGCGGCGCCCATTCGGCCAGCGCGCCCAGGATGTCGCGCAGGTTGCGCAGCGAGATCCCCTCTTCGACCAGCCGCCGGGCGACGTCGGTGAACAGCACCGGCGACACCAGCTTGGGGACCACCTCGCGCACCAGCGCCGGGTGACTCCGTTCCAGCGCGTCCAGCAGCGCCTGTGCCTCCTCCAGGCCAAACAGCTCGTGCCCGCGCCGCCGCATCACCGCCAGCACCTGGTCCGCCAGGCGCGCCCCGGCCCGGTCCCAGCCGGCGCGGTCCAGCTCGCCCCTCGCCACGGGCACTTCGTTCAGCCGGATGACGAAGGCTCCGCCCAGCGCACCAGACGCCCCGACGCGCAAGCGCACCGCCGGCAGCGGCAACCCCAGCTCGGCGAACAGCCGCTCGCGCAGCCGCGGGACGACGTCGCTCGCGAATTGGGACAGGTGACGCGCCAGCTCGGTGGATATGTCGAGGGCGATCGGCGTCAGCACCGGATCCAGCGCCACCGCCGCAGCGGTCCCCGACGGGCTGCGGCTGGCAGCGGGCACGGCCGGCCCGCGCATCAGGCGCCAGGCCACGCCGCCCAGGACGGCCGCCAGCAGCAAGAACGGCGGCGCCGGCAATCCGGGCACCGCGGCCAGCGCCGCCAGCAGGGCGGCGGCGATACCGATGGCGCGCGGGTGCGCCATCACCTGCAGGCCGATGTCGCGCCCCAGGTGACCGCCTTCGTCCTCGGACGCCACCCGGGTCACGATCATCCCGGCCGACGTCGAGATGAAGAGCGCCGGAATCTGCGCCACCAGCCCCTCGCCGATGGTCAGCACCGTATACGTGCGCGCGGCCGCGGCCACGTCCAGGCCGCGCTGGAAGACCCCGATCACCAGGCCGCCCACGATGTTCACGGCCAGGACCACCAGGCCGGCCACCGCGTCGCCCTTCACGAACTTCATGGCGCCGTCCATCGCGCCGAAGAGCTGCGACTCGCGCGCCAGCGTGGCGCGGCGCCGGCGCGCCTCGGCCTGGTCGATGTGCCCGGCGCGCAGCTCGGCGTCGATGGACATCTGCTTGCCGGGCATCGCGTCCAGCGTGAACCGCGCCGCCACCTCTGCCACCCGCTCGGACCCTTTCGAGATCACCACGTACTGGATGACCGTCAGGATCAGAAAGATCACCGCGCCGACCACCAGGTTGCCCGCCACCACGAACCCGCCGAACGCCCGGATGACCGCCCCTCCGTCGGCGCGCAACAGGATGAGCCGGGTGGCCGACACCTCCAGCGCCAGGCGGAACAGCGTGGTCAAAAGCAGCAGCGTCGGGAAGGTGGCGATCTTCAGCGCGTCGCTGACGTAGATGGCGACCAGCAGCAGCGTGACCGCCGCGGCGATGTTGATGGTGATCAACAGATCCAGCAGCGGCGCCGGCAGCGGCACGATCATCATGCCGACGATCGCGACCACCAACCCCGCCAGCGCCAGGTCGGCATGGCGCGCGAGCAGCGCGCGCAGGTCGCCCGTCCGCCACGCCGCCGCCGCCTCCCCCCACCGTTTCGCCACGCACCGGACATAGACCGCGCGAACCCCGGCGGTCAAGCGCGCCGCCCCCCTGGGAGCCAGGCCGTTCATTCGAGCCGACGGCGGCCGACAAGCCGGCCGGACGGGGCAGCGGGCCCCGAACGGCCCCGAGGGTTGACCGGGTCAGCCCGGCTCGGAAGCGCAGCCGGGCCCAGCCAGCGGGCCGGGGGGCGGCCGAAGGTCGAGCAGACCGCGACGTGAACGGCCGAGATGCTCGCAGCCGCCCGTCCGGGCCGTGGCCGGCGCGCGGAGGGGCATGCCGGAGGCGCCCGTCACCAGCCCAGACGAACGGCCAGCGCCAGGACGGCCAGCACCGCGCCGGCGATGACCAGCGTCAGAACGACGCCGGGGACGAAGTACGGGTAGACCAGCAGGGCCACGCCGGCCAGCACATGCGGCACCCGCGTCATCTTGCGGCCGTAGTGCAGCAGCACGAAGCCGATGGCCGAGACGATCAGCGACGCGAACAGCCAGCCGGCGTCGAGGTGCATTCCTCAAGTGTACGGGATGGCGGCCGGCGGATCACGCCAGCCAGCGGGGCAGCCGGCCGCGCAGCCCGGCGTCGACGCCCAGGACCCGGCCAGGCGGAGCCAGGATGAAGATGACGAAGATCGCCCCCATGAGCAGCGCGTTGCCGGGCGGCGCCAGCCCCTGCCCCGCCCCGAACGCGAACGAGAACAGCATGAGCGCGCCCAGAAACGCGGTGGCGCGGGTGACGATGCCCAGCACCATCGACAGGCCGATGACCAGCTCGCCGGCGGTGATGAGGCCGCCGAAGATCTTCGGGTGCCCCTGCGCCGATTGCACCACCGGCAGGAAGAACGCGTAGGTCTTGTGCCCGTCGACCCAGCCGTCGAGCGTGCTGGCCAGCGGCGCGCCGTGCAACCAGCCGTGCTGCAGCTTGCCCCACCCTTCGATGACCAGGATCAGGCCGCACAGCAGCCGCAGCGGCACCAGGAACCCGAGCGGAACGCGCTCCCCCATGCGCTCACCTTAGCCGGTCGGCCGCCGGCTGCAAGTTACGACGCGGCGGTGATAACGTCGGCGCGTGCCGGAGACCAAGCGACCGACCAGCCCCGCCGCCGAGGAGATCCTGGGCCTTTACTTCCCCGTCCTGGACCACGGCTTCGTGGCCCTGGTCGATTACCTGGGCACCGACGCCTGCATCGAACGGGCGGCCCGGGTCAGCTACGGATACGGGACGCGCGCGGCCAACGCGACGCGGGGCCTCATCCGATACCTGCGGCGCCACAAGCACACCACGCCCAGCGAGATGGTCGAGCTGAAGTTCCACTGCTGCATGCCCATGTTCATCGCGCGGCAGTGGATCCGCCACCGGACCGCCAACGTGAACGAGTACTCCGGCCGGTACTCGCTGATTCCCATGCTGTTCTACACGCCGGAGGCGGCGCAGCTTCAGACGCAGAGCCGCCGCAACAACCAGGGGCGCAGCGGCCAGCCGGTCTCGGCCGACCTGCACGCCGAGGCCGTCCGCCGCTGGGAGGCGACCCGCCGCGAGGCCACCGACGCTTACGGCTGGCTGACGGCGAACGAAGTGGCGCGCGAGCTGGCGCGCATCGACTTGCCGCTGTCGACGTACACGCAGTGGTACTGGAAGATCGATCTGCACAACCTGCTGCACTTCTTGACCTTGCGGGTCGACGCCCACGCGCAGTGGGAAATCCAGGAGTACGGGCGCGTGATGGCCGGGATGCTCAAGCGGGTGGCGCCCCTGTCGTACGAGGCCTGGATCGACTACGACGTCTGCGGCAGCCAGCTGTCCCGCGCCGAGCTGGAGGCGGTGCGATCGCTGCTGTCGGTCGAAGGCGAGACGGTCACCGCGCGCGGCTCCCTCGACCCGTCCGCCCTGGCGGCGCGTGGCCTCTCCAAGCGGGAGATCGACGAGCTCTACGCCAAGCTGCGCGCGCCGGCCTCCGTCCCCGACTTCGCCGTCGATCCGGCGCAGGCTCGGAGCGCCGAGTTCTTTGCCGAGCGGTTCGCCAGCGCCGTGCCCGGCACCGACAAGTCGCCCACCGACTGACGGCGGCGGAACCAGCAGACCAGGCCCAGGCCGATCGCGATCGACGTCCACTGGGCCGTCGACAGGCCCAGCCAGGCGCCGCGATCGCGGTCCCCGCGCACGAATTCGAGCGCGAAGCGCCCGGCCGCGTACACCGACAGGAACACCGCGAACGCCCGGCCGTCGCGCGCGCGCCGGAGGGCCAGGCCGGCACAGGCGGCGCCCAGCAACCCCAGCGCCGCCTCGTAGAGCTGCGTGGGGTGCACCGGCAGACTGGCGGCGCCGGGCGGCACGAAGCCGCGGCGGGCCTGATCCAGCGCCGCCAGGCTCCCGCGCGGGAACCGGACGCCCCACGGCAGTCCGGTGGGCAGGCCGTAGTCGCAGCCGGCCAGAAAACAGCCGGTGCGGACCAGCGCGAAGGTCAACCCGGCGCCGACGGCGACCCGATCGAAGAACGGCGCCAGCGGCTGCCGGACCGCCCGCAGGTACAGCGCCGCGCCGGCCATCGCGCACAGCAAGCCGCCGTAGGCGGCGCGGCCCGGGTGCAGCACCGGCCGCCAGTCGTGGGCGGCCAGCGCCGCCGGCAGCGCGCGGACAGCCTCGAACAGATAGCCGCCGCCCAGCGCGCCGGCGTAGGCCCAGGCGATCGCGCGCGCCGTGTGAGCGACAGACGCGCCGTCGCGGGCCGCCAGCCGCAAGGCCAGCATCGCCCCGAGCAGCGTCGCCGCCGCGGCCAGCTCCCAGTAGTCCGGCAGCATCCAGGCCGCCAGGCCGCGGCTGGTCATCCAGGCGAGGACGACCGGCCTCATCGCTGGCGGCCCCACAGGTAGACCAGCGGGGCGAACATCCAGACGATGGTAGCGGCCGGCGTGCGGCCGCGGCCGGGCGCCGCCGCGCAATCGGCGTCGCTGCCGTCGTCGGGAGGCGCGCTGCACGCGTCCTGGCTGTCGTCGTCCCCTCCGCCGCACGAATCGTCGCTGCCGTCGTCGGTGCTGGCGCAAGCGTCGGCCAGAGCCGCGCAGCTGTCGGCCGCGGCGCCGGCGATGTTCAGGTCGTCCGTGGTCGACCCGCCGCCGATCGAGGTGGTGGTCGTCGTCGAGGTCCAACCCCTCGATCCGCCCGTCCCGTCATTGGCGAAATCGACGTCCACCGACGGCCGCACCGGCCCGGCCTGCCCGCGCCCGCCGCCGTCACGCGGGCCTGCGTCGCAGGCCGCGGCGCCGCCGTCACGCGGGCCTGCGTCGCAGGCCGCCGCGCCGCCGTCACACCAGCCCACCTCGCAAGCGGCGCCTCCGTCGCCGGCCGGCGCCATCGCCACCAGCCAGGCGCCGTTGACGTAGACGGTGTCCCCGACGGTGACGGCGGCGGCGGGCCAGCCGACGACCCGCTCGATCCGGCGCGCGTGCGACGCGGCCAGCAGCTCGCGCAGCGACGCACCGGCCGCCCCCGCCAGCGCGCGCGCTTCCAGGTCGGCCGTGGCGGCCGCCACCCCGCCGTCGATGGGCGGCAGCGCCGCCGCGTCGACAGCGCCCGCTTGCGTCCCCGCCGGCAGCGCCTGCGCCTCGCCGCCGGCCACGACTCCGATCACCAGCGCGTCCGCCGAGCGGCGCTGGCGAGCCCGGTCCAGGCCGTCGACCAGCGCGGCCGGCGCGCCCGCTGTCTCGCCTTGACGGAGCTGGGCGTCCCCCGGCGGAGTCGTCGCGGGAGCTCCAAGGAGCCCCTCCAGGGTTCCTGCCTGATCGACCGCGTCCGCCGCCGTGTCGGCCGCGGCGGCCGCCTGAAACCGCGCCGCCAATCGCCCGCGCTCCCCGTCGGGCAGCGCGGCGACCACCTCCGGATCGGCGCGCAAAGCGTCGCGCAACGGCAGCTCGCCGAAAGGCGGCGCCGCCGGCGCACACCCGGCGATCGTGACCAGCAGCAGCAACCACCGGCAGACCTGTGACGGCATTGCCGGCCGGATGAGGCAAGCCGAGTGCCATCCGTTTTCCGGGCCTTTCGACCGGCCGAGGCCGCGCACCGTGAACCGGCGGCGACACCGCTGTGCCGCCGCTTCAGACGGTGACCAGCTCGCGAACCACGAAACCGCCGTCCTTGTCGACGGTCAGCCGCCCCGCCTGGTGATCGGGGTCATGGCCCCAGATCACCAGCCAGTCCTCGGCGACGGCGCGCGAGAACAGGGCGCGCTTGGTCTCCAGCGTGCGCGCCGGCTCGAGATCGTAGGCCATCACCCACGGCAGCCGGACGTGGACGGCCGTCGGCGCCACGTCGCCCAGGAACAGCGCGCGCGGGCCGCCGGGCTGGCCGATCAGCACCGATTGGTGCCCGGCGGTGTGACCGGGCGTCGGGATCACGCGCACGCCAGGCGCGATCTCGGCCTCCCCGTCGGCGAGCTGCAGCAGCCCCGCCTCGCCCAGCGGCGCGATGTTCTCCGGCAGGTAGCTGGCGCGGTTTCGCTCGTGCGGGTGCGTGGCGTCCTCCCATTCGCGCCGCTGCACGACGTGGCGCGCGCGCCGGAACACCGGCTCGATGCCGCCCGACGCCGTCCGCCGCGTCGTCCCCCCGCTGTGATCGAAGTGCAGGTGGGTCATGACCACCGTGTCGACGTCGTCCGGCGACAGGCCGACCTCACCCAGGGCGGCCCCGATCGCCCGATCGTGATCGATGCCGTAGATGTCCTTCAGCTTGGGCGGGAACTTGTCGCCGTTGCCGGTCTCGACCAGCACGCGGCGCCCGGCCACCTCGATCACCAGGCAGCGCGTGCTGTAGCGGCAGCGGTTCGCGGCGTCGCAGGACACCAGCTTCGACCAGAGCGTCTTCGGGACCACGCCGTGCATCGCGCCCCCGTCCAGGCGGAAGCTTCCCCCGTCCACCAGCGTGAGCCGCGCGTCGCCGATTGTGAGCACCCGCCAATCTTAGCGCGCGGCGCGCCTGGTGCGCCGCCGTCGAAAGCCGGCGGGATCGGCGGGCGGCGGCGAACCGGACCGCAAAGTGAACGGCTGGGGACTACGGGCTGGCCACGGTGGTCGGCGGCGTGGCGGGCGCGCCGGGGCCGCCGCCGTCCGGCTCTTCCGGATCGGGCGCGGCGACCCCGACCGGCAGCTCGGCCGCCGGCGCGGGCGGGCCGGCGACCGGCTCGGTCATGCCGCCAGCCACCGCCGGCCGGGCCCCCGAAGGCAGCCTCTGGGGATGGCTGATGATCCAGTCGGCGACCCGCGCCACGTCGCCGAAGCGGGTCATCTTCCCGTCGTCGCCCAGGAACGCCATGTAGTAGGTGCGGCCCTCGATCCGCGTCGCCACCACCAGACAGTAGCGCGCGTCGTCGTTGTAGCCGGTCTTGCCCCCCAGCACCTGCACGTTCCCGCGCTGCGCCGGGTGGTTGGTGTTGTTGTAGTGGATGGGCGGCTTGCCCACCGGATGCGCGTCGTATTCGGCCCGTCGCGTGATGGGCGCCAGGACGGCGTTCGCCATGACCGCCTTCAACATCGCGATGATCTCGCGCGGCGTGGAGACGTTCCCCGTCGACAGGCCGGTCGGCTCGTGAAAGCGGGTGTTGCGCAGGCCGAGCGCGCGCACCTTGGCGTTCATCGCCGCGGTGAGCTGGGGCGGCGTGAGCCGCACCGCGCGCCCCAGCGCCGGGATGGCCCGGTTGTCGGACCCCATCAGCGCGGCGTGCAAGAGGTCGCGGTTCGACAGCGTCATGCCGTCCAGCAGCCGGGATCGCGCCCCCCCCTTGGCCACCTCGATGTCGTTCTTGTTGATGGTCGACAGGCCGTCCAGCTCCAGCCCGTGCTCGACGACGGCCAGCGTGGCGGCCAGCTTCGAGATGGAAGCGATGGGCCGCTCTTTGTCGGGGTTCTTGGCGTAGATCTGGCGCCCGCCGTCGTCCAGGACCAGCGCGGCGGCCGCCTGCACGTTGGGCAGGCCGCCCCGTGTGGCGGACA
The DNA here is from genome assembly GCA_025934105.1 of Myxococcota bacterium. Lineage (GTDB taxonomy): Bacteria > Myxococcota_A > Polyangia > Fen-1088 > Fen-1088 > JADGRB01. The sequence continues at coordinate 23,401 of JAICYS010000017.1, forward strand.
CCGGACGCTCGCGCGCGACGGCGTGGTGCCGTTTGCCGTGTCCGCCGTGCGCCGTCCGCCGTCCGCCGTGACGCTTGGCCGCCAGCGCCGGCGCGCTGGCCATCGACGCGGCGGCGAGGGCGGCCACGAACCACGCGCGTCCTCGGACCCGCAGGCGCATCACCTCGACAGTTATAGAGGACTGGGCGCGGCCGGCAAGTTCGCGCGCAGCTTCCGGCGGCCCGGCCACCCGTGCCAGTAACGCAGCCGCAGCTGGGCCAGCACGCCCATGGCGGCGGTCATCGCCAGCAGCCCGACGGTGGCGCCGCGCATCGACAGCGCGTGGTGCAGGCGCCCGAACAGCAGGCCGTAGACCAGCTCGACGTGGATCCAGTAAACGAACAGCGACGTCTGGCCGAAGAGGCGCATCAGCGAGAATCGCTTGCTCCCGGGCAAGTGGGTGGCCAGATACGCGCCCAGCGCCAGGAGCCCGATGACGCCCAGGCGATGGAAAAATACCTCCGGGCCCATCTGCTGGGCCATCCAGTTCGGATAATGAACGAGACGCCCGGTCACCGGGCGGAGCGCGATCACCGACAGGATCAGCGCCGCGCCCACGGCGCCGGTGATCAGGAACGTCCAGGCCTGCCGGCGCGCGTTGGCGCTGCCGCGCACCCAGGCATGTCCGACCAGCACGCCGATCAAAGGCCAGGCGAGCCAGGGGAACAGCGGGAACCACGACATCGGGCGCTCGCCCCCCAGGTACGAAGTCAGCGGCCGCGGCAGCCAGTCGGGGAAGTGGTGCGGGCCGACGATCGGCCCCAGCGCGACGAAGATCGCGGCGGTGACGGCGGTGAGCGCGATGGGCCGGCGTCCTCGATGCGGCGCGGTGATGAACGCGGCCGCGATCATGCACAGGCCGATGCAGTTGAGGATGTCGACCCGGAACAGGTCGTGCCAGTCGTAGGCGCCGCCCAGCAGGTATTCCTGCAGGCGAAACAGATAGGCCAGGACCAGGATCTCCACCCCGCGCTTGGCCGCCACGCGGATCATGACGCGGCGGCTGGCGCCGGTCCCCAGCTGGTGCTCGTAGCGGATGGCCATCGACACGCCGACCAGCAGCAGGAACAGGCGCGAGGGGATGCCGCCCCAAAACCGGGTCCAACCGTACTCGATCGTGGTCTTGGCCGCCGGGCTGCACCACGAATCGTAAAGGTGCGTCTGGATCATCAACAGAACGGCCAGTCCCCGCAGCCAGTCCACCGCTTCGATGCGGCGCTTTTTCGGGCGAGGAGCCGGGGCGACAGGCGGCCGGACGTGCACGTCCGGGGCGTGCAAGACTGCTGACGCGCTCACCGCCCTCCATTGGGGAGGCTGACCGGTCGGTTGTCAACCGGGATTCGCGTTGACAGGCTGGTGCGCCGGGGCTATAAACCCGCCCCTCGCCATGTCTCTCAAGATGGGCCTTTTGGGCCGTAAAGTTGGAATGACTCAGGTGTTTCACGAAGACGGCTCCGCCCTGGGCGTGACCGCCGTCGCCGTCGGCCCCTGCGTCGTGGTCGCGAAGCGCACGCCGGACAAGCACGGCTACGCCGCCGTCCAGCTGGGCTTCGAGGAAAAGGCCGCCACCGAGCTGAATCGGCCTCAGGCGGGCTACTTCAAGAAGGCCAACATCGAGAAGCCGGTCCGGCACCTGCGCGAGGTGCGCCTCGACCCGAAGGACGTCGACAAGTACGAGGTCGGCAAGGTGCTCAGCGCCGCGGAGGTCTTCAAGGCCGGCGACGTCGTCGACGTGGTCGGAACCACCAAGGGCAAGGGGTACCAGGGCGTCATGAAGAAGCACCGGATGGCCGGTGACAGCATGACCCACGGGACCCACGAATTCTTCCGGCACGGTGGCTCGATCGGCTGCCGCCTGACGCCCGGCCGCGTCCACAAGGGCAAGCGGATGTCGGGCCTCATGGGCAACGTCAAGAGCACCGCTTCCGACCTGGTGATCGTGAAGGTGCTCGAGGACAAGAACGTGGTGCTGGTCAAGGGCGCCATTCCCGGGCCCGCCAACGGCCTGGTGCTGATCAAGGGCAGCGTGAAGGACGTGAAGAAGTACGTCGTTCCGCGGCAGATCAAAGAGGTCGAGTCGAAGAACCCGATGAAGGCCTCGAAGAAGGGCGCGCCGGCCGCCGGCGCGGCCAAGGCCAAGAAGTAAAGGCCGCCCGGGCGCCGGGGTCGCTTGTCGCGGTTGCGCGATCCCCGGCACCGGCACGACGCCTTCTTCCGCAAGGCGCGCGGAGCCGGGTTTGCGGCGCGCGCGGTCTACAAGCTGGAGGAGATCGATCGCCGGCTGCGGCTGCTGCGGGCCGGTGACCGGGTCCTGGACCTCGGCTGCCGCCCCGGTTCCTGGCTGCAATATGCGCGTCAGGCGGTGGGCCCGCACGGCGCCGTGGTCGGCATCGACCGGGACCCGCTGCCGCACGCCGTCGCCGGCGCGCGCGTGCTGGTCGGCGACGTCTTCGCGGTGAGCGACGGCGAGCTGCTGGGCGAGCTGAAGGCATTCGACGTGGTCCTCTCCGACATGGCGCCGAACACCACCGGCATCCGCGCCACCGACCAGGCCCGCTCGGCCGCGCTGGTGGAAGAGGCGCTGGCCCGGGCAGAGCGGCTGCTCGCGCCGGGCGGCGCCTTCGTGGCGAAGATCTTCCAGGGTCCCGACATCGAGGCCATCCGCAAGCGGATGGGCGCCCGCTTCGCCGAGGTCAAGACGCTCAAACCCGAAAGCTCCCGGACGGAGAGCATCGAGATCTACCTGGCCGGTAAAGGGTTCATCCCCGCGTAGCGGCGCGTGGCGAGAGTCTCCGCGTCGCCGAGGCGGGGGGCCGAACGTCGTCGCTCCCCGGGGGCCTTGGTCCGGATTCACCAGATGCGCGCTGGTGCTAAGCTGCGCCCGAGATGAGGCCCGCCGCGCTCATCCCGGCCGCGTTGTTGCTGGGCCTCGCCGCGCCCGCCCGGGCGGACCAGCCGCAGCACGTCGTCATCGACGCGCGCGGTCCGCTGGCGCTGGTCGAAGTCACCCGCGCGGTGGTCCCCCCACCCGCCGAGCCCGGCAGCGGCACCGAGGCGCTGTTGGACCTGGCGCTGCCCGACGGCAGCGCGCTGGCGTCGGTCGAGGTGCTGGACGGCGGGCGCTGGCGCCGGATCGACGGCGGCGGCCCCGACGGCGCCCGCGCGGCCGAGATCTACCGCGCCGAGAGCGCCGCCCGGAACGTCACGCCCGCCGTCGAGCCCTTCGACCCCGACGCCACGGTCCGCCTCCGCCTGTTGCGTGGAGCCGGCAAGGGGCGCGCGCCCTTCACCGTGCGCACCCGCTTCGCGGTCATCCCCACGACCGGTGACGGCCGGATGAAGATCCGGTTCCCGGCGGCGACGGAGCGGTTGCCGCCGCCGGCCGACGTCATCGTGCGCCTCCGCGGCCCGGCGGACGTGGAAATCGCCGGGGTGCGCACGGCGGCCGCCGGCGGCGACGTGGTCGGCCACGCCACGGCGCGCGCCGCCTGGGACGTCTCCTGGTCGCCGAGAGATCCGGCGCCGAGCGCGCCGGCGGCCGGCAAGCGCGAGGCCCCCGAACGGGTCTCCGCGCCCGCCCGCGACGGGGTTCGCCGGGCAGACGCCGCGGCGGCCCAGGCGCTCATCGAGACCCGCGCGGCGGTGGCCAAGCTGTCGCCCGACCAGACCGCGCTGGCCTTCCTGGCCCGGCGCCGCGCGTCGACGGCGACGGCGCTGCCGCCCAACGTGCTGTTCCTGGTCGATCGCTCGCGCAGCGTCGGGCTGCCGGGCCTGTCCGCCGAACGCGAGCTGGTCTGCGCCATCCTGGAGGCCCTGCCGCCCTCCACGCGGTTCAACGCCCTCTTCTTCGATCGCACGGCCACGCCGCTGTTCCCGCTGCTGCGGCCGGCCACCCGCGAAGCCATCGAGGGGTTCGAGACCGAGATGGTGCCGGACCGGCTGCGGAACGGCACGGACCTGCCAGCGGCCTTGCGGGAAGCGGCCACCACCCTCCAGCGGCAGGTCGAGGCGTTCGGACCGCGCGCGCTGCTGGTGCTGGTGACGGACGGCGCGCTGGGCGACGACGCCGACGGCCCCCTGCTGGACGGTGCGCTGGCCGCGCCGCCGGCGATCGATCTGACGGTGGCGGCGTTGACCATCCGGCCGCCCGACGACGAGCCCATGGCGGCGGGCCCGCGCGAGGCGCTGCGCGCGCTGGCCGCCGACCGAGGCGGGGTCGCGCGCGAGCTGCGCAGCAACGAGATCCACGACGCGGTTCCGACGCTGCTGGACGACCTGCAGCGGGGCGGCGACGTGGGTGGGCTGAAGCTGGTCGCCGACGGCACGGGCCGCAAGCTGGGCGCCACGCTGCCGCCGGGCGAAGCGCTGGCCGGGATCGTTCCCATCGCCGGCCCGGTCCCGCGCCAGGCCCGCCTGGAGGCGGTCGCGCGCGGGCGGCACCTGTCGATCGCGACCGCTCCCCAGCGCATCGACGCCGCCTGGCTGCGTCCCTGGATCGCGCCCGCCAAGCCCGCCCCGCGCCTGCTGACCGGCAGCTCGGTCGTCGCGCTGGTCGAGCCGGTCGCCCACCCCGCCCCGCCCCCCGAGGCCGCGCCCAAAGGCTCGATGGACCGGATGGTCGTGCGCAACGTCCTGTCGCTGGCGTACATGCCGCGCGCGCGGGCCTGCTACCTGAACCGCACCGGCGCCACCCCCGCCGACCGCGAGCTGACCGGCCGGGTGCGGCTGGCCATCGACCTCGTGCGCGGCGAGGTCGATCGGGCGACCGTCGTGTCGTCGACGCTGGGAAACGCGGCGATCGAGGCCTGCTTGCGCGAGAGCGCGTTCGCGATCGAGGTGCCGCGCGCCGCCCGCAGTGACGCGCCGGTCACCGCGGTGCTGAACATGAACTTTCGCCCGCGCACGCCCGCCCAGAAGAAGAGCGACGTCGACCTGGGCGCGGTGGGCGCCGAGATCGACATGGTCATCGACGAGATGCGCCGCCGTGAAGCCGCGGACGCCGGCGCTCCGGACCCCTAGGCCGCCGCCGGGCGGCAGGTCAGATCGCCACCGCGATCGCTGCGAGCCGTTCGCACCGGCCCGAGCCCGGCCGGGAGCGCCGCCTCACCAGGCGACGGGCCTCCGGCGCGGAAGGCCGAAGATTCGTCCGCCGGGGGGGCAGTTCGACGGCGCTCGGCGCGGGACGGATCTAGAATACGCGCGCCATGGAAGAGACCGGGTTCGACCCCCATCGTCGCCTCTGCCCCGACGGCAGCTGCGTCGGCCTGATTGGCCCCGACGGGCGCTGCACCGTTTGCGCCCAGACAGAGTCCGCAGCCGCCGCGGAGGATCCGGAACCCGCCGCTCCCGCCGCTCCCTCCGAGGACGGATTCGACCCCAGCCGCCGCCTGTGCGAGGACGGCAGCTGCGTGGGTGTGATCGGCGCCGAGGGTGCCTGCACGGTCTGCGGGCAGAAGGCCGGCGCCTGACGTGCCCAGCGTCGCGGTGGTGGGCGCCAGCAGCGCGCAGGAGAAATACGGCAACAAGGCGGTCCGGGCCTACCTGCGGCGCGGCTGGACGGTTTACCCCGTGAACCCGACCGAGCAGACGATCGAGGGGCTGCGCGTGTACAAGACGATCGCCGAGCTCCCCGACGGGGTCGAGCGGTTCACGGTGTACGTCCCGCCGGAGATCGGGTTGACGCTGCTGGACGCCATCAAGGCCAAGCACCCCAAAGAGCTGTTCATCAACCCCGGCGCCGAGAGCGACGAGCTGATCGCCCGCGCCGAGGCGCTGGGCCTCGACCCCATCCAGGCCTGCTCGATCGTCGAGATCGGCGAGCGTCCGTAGCCGCGCGCGCCCGCCTTGCCGGTCCGGCCGGCTTCGGAGGGCCGCCGGACGGCGTCGCGGCTGCGCTGCGGCCGGGCGATCGGCGTCCGGTCGCGCCGCGCGTCGGGGGCCGCCAGGCGCGTCCGCCCCTGGTTGCTGGTCGACTCGGGTGAGACGACGGATTAAGCTGCCGCGCCTCGATGCCGGCTTATGCGGTCAACGGCATGCTCGACCTCATCGGGGGGACGCCGCTCGTGCGGCTGCGCCACCTGGTCGAACCGGGCATGGCCGACGTCTTCTGCAAGTGCGAGCAGTTCAACCCGGGCGGCTCGCTGAAAGACCGTGTCGCGCTGTCGATGATCGAGGCGGCCGAGAGCGAGGGGCGGATCACGCCCGGACAGTCGGTCATCGTCGAGCCGACCTCGGGCAACACCGGCGTGGGGCTGGCGGTGGTCTCGGCGGCCAAGCGCTACCGCCTGATCCTGACCATGCCCGACAACATGTCGCTGGAGCGGCGCGCGCTGCTGAAGGCCTACGGCGCCGAGCTGCACCTGACGCCGGCCGCGCAGGTCATGCGCGGCGCGCTCGAGCGCGCGACGGAGCTGGTGCGGGACACCCCCGGCGCCTTCATGCCGCAGCAGTTCAAGAACCCGGCCAACGTGGACGCCCACTTCCGCACCACCGGGCCCGAGATCGTCGCGCAGATGGGGAACCGCAGCCCGAACGCCTTCGTGCACGGCGTCGGCACCGGCGGCACCATCACCGGCGTGGGGCGCGTCTTGCGCGCGGCGCGCCCCGACGTGCGCATCGTGGCCGTCGAGCCCGACAAGAGCGCGGTCCTCTCGGGCGGCCCGCCCGGTGAGCACCGCATCGACGGGATCGGCGCCGGCTTCGTCCCCGAAATTCTGGACCGCTCGGTCCTGTCGGAGGTGCGCACCATCTCGGAGGCGGACGCGCAGCGGACCAAGCTGGCGCTGGCCCGTCGGGAAGGGCTGCTGGTCGGCATTTCGGCCGGGGCCTCGGTGAAGATCGCGCTGGACGTCGCGCGCGAGCTGGGGCCGGGCAAGACGGTGGTGACGATCCTGTGCGACACCGGCGAGCGCTATTTCTCGTCGGACGCCTATTTCGAGTGATGGCGGTGATGAAGCCGGTTCGTGCCACGCCCGCCTCGGTCCTGATCCTGGGCGCGGGCGGGCTCGGCTGTCCGGCGGCGCTGGCTCTGGGCGCCGTAAGCCTGGCGCGCATCGGCATCTGCGACGACGACCGGGTCGACGTCAGCAACCTTCACCGCCAGGTGCTGTTCGGCGACCAGGACGTCGGCGCGCTGAAGGTCGACGCGTTCGCCCGCGCGATGAGCCGGCGGTTTCCCAAGCTGGCCGTCGAGAAGCACGCCGTCCGGTTCGACGTCACGACCGCGGCCGAGCTGGCCGCGCTTTACGACGTCATCGTCGACGGCACCGACAACTTCGCGGCCAAGTTCCTGGCCAACGACGCCGCCGTGCTGGCGGGGACGCCGCTGGTGCACGCGGCGGCGGTGGGCTGGGGCGGCCAGCTGACGACCGTGCCGGCGCGCGGCCGCCCCTGCTACCGGTGCCTGTTCGAAGAGCCGCCCGCCGCCGGCGTGGGGCCGTCGTGCGCCGAAGCCGGCGTCCTCGGCCCGGTTCCGGGAGTCCTGGGGGCGCTGGCCGGAGTCGAAGCCGCGCGCCTGGCGCGCCGTGAAACTCCGGCTTTCGCCGGGCGATTGGTCCAGTATGATTCGCGGGCCATGTCGGTCCGGACCGTCCGGTTCAACCCCAATCCGTTATGCTCGGTCTGTTCGCCGGGGGCCCGCATCCGCGCGCTCTCGGCCGCCGAGTACGGACCCGAAGGCTGCATTTCCACATGACCACCGCCGCTGTCACACAAAAGCCGTCCGCCCCGTTCGTCCGGGGTCTCAAGTGCCGCGAGTGCGGCTCGCACTACGACAAGGCCCCGGTGCACGTCTGCGAGATGTGCTTCGGCCCGCTGGAGGTCGACTACGACTACGACGCCATCGGCCAGGTGCTGACCCGGGCCACCATCGAGTCGCGCCCGCGCTCGATGTGGCGCTACGCGGAGCTGTTGCCGCTGGACGGACCGCCCGCCGTCGGGCAGGCCACCGGCCTGACCCCGCTGGTGCGCGCCGATCGCCTGGCCAAGCGCCTGGGCCTGAAGGAGGTCTGGGTCAAGAACGACGCCGTCAGCCACCCGACCCTCTCGTTCAAGGACCGCGTCGTCTCGGTGGCCGTGTCGAAGGCGATCGAGTTCGGCCTCCAGACGGTGGCCTGCGCGTCGACGGGGAACCTGGCCAACGCCACGGCCGCCCAGGCGGCCGCCGCCGGCCTGCCGTCGGTGATCCTGATTCCGTACGATCTCGAGCCGGCCAAGATCCTGGGGACCAGCATCTACGGCGCGCGGGTGGTCGGGGTGAAGGGGACCTACGACGACGTCAACCGGCTCTGCTCGGAGATCGCCGGCAAGTACGGGTGGGGCTTCGTCAACGTCAACCTGCGCCCGTTTTACGCCGAGGGCTCGAAGAGCTACGCCTACGAGATCGCCGAGCAGCTCGGCTGGCGGCTGCCCGCGCACGTGGTGGTGCCGATGGCCGGCGGCTCGCTGGTGACCAAGATCGGCAAAGCCTTCGGCGAGCTGGAGAAGCTGGGGCTGGTGGCGGCGCCGTCGCGCAAGACGCGCATCCACGGCGCCCAGTCGGCCGGATGCGCCCCCATCATCGACATGGTGCTAGAGAACCGGGACCACGTCCGCCCTGTGAAGACGCCGACCGGCATCGCCAAGTCGCTGGCCATCGGGAACCCGGCCGACGGGTTCTACGCGCGGCAGACCATCATCGGCTCGGGCGGCTGGGCCGCCAAGCCCGACGACGCCGAGATCGTCGGGGCCATGCAGCTCCTGGCCGAGACGGAAGGCATCTTCACCGAGACCGCCGGCGGCGTCACGCTGGGCGCCGCGCTGAAGCTGGTGCGGGGCGGCCAGATCGGCAAGGACGACGGCCCGGTGGTCATCTGCATCACCGGCAACGGCATGAAGACGCAGGACCCGCTGGTCGGCAAGCTGCCGCAGCCGGCGCTGATCGGCCCGCGGCTCAGCGATTTCGACGAGCTCTGGAACGCGACCTCAACGTAACAGGAGACCACACGACATGGCCACCATCCGGATTCCGACGCCGCTTCGCAAGCTCACTCAGGGGAAGGAAGAGGTCAGCGCCACCGGCGGCACGGTCGGCGCCCTGATCGCCAGCCTCGAGTCCCAGTACCCGGGCATCAAAGAGCGCATCTGCGACGACAGCGGCCAGGTCCGCCGGTTCGTGAACATCTTCGCGAACGACGAGGACATCCGCTTCCTCAAGAACCTCGACACGCCGGTGAAGGACACCGACGAGATCTCGATCGTGCCGGCCATCGCGGGCGGCTCGCGGTCGCCGGCCTGACCGTTTTGGACGCCGGCCAGGTCGCCCGCTACGCGCGGCAGATCGCGCTGCCCGAAGTCGGTCCCGAGGGGCAAGCCGCCATCTGCGGCGCGCGCGTGCTGATCGTGGGCGGCGACCTGGCGGCCGAGACCGCGCGCACCTACCTGGCCGCGGCGGGCGTCGGCGCCGTCGAGACGCGTGCGCGGTCGGTGGGCGACGGCGCCGCCTGGCTGGACGCGCTGGGGGGCGTCGATCTGGTGGTTCGCACCGACTTCGACGACGACGCGATGCTGGGCGCGGCCGCTCGCCTGGGGGTGCCGGTGGTCGTGGCGCGCGCCGAGCCGGACCGGGTCGACCTGCTGTCGTTTCCGCGGCGCGCCCCCGATCCCGGCGCGGAGCTCGACGTGCGGGCGCGACCGGCGCACGCGGCCGCCGACGGCGCCACCGGCGTGCTGGCCGGGACCCTGGCCGCCGCCGAGGCGCTGGCGACTCTGGTGCGTCACGACGCCGAGCAACGGACACGGTCGGCGCGGCATCTCCGCCTGCCTGTTGACGGCGGCGGCCCGCTGGCGCAAGACATTCCGCGCCGATGAACCCCGAAGAGCTGATCAAGCGCGCCCGGCTGCGGGTGGCCGAGCGCATCACCGACCTCATCGGCGACACGCCGATCGTGCGGCTGCACGCCTTCGAGCGGGCCACGCCCGGCGTCGAGCTGTGGGCCAAGTGCGAGTTCTTCAACCCGGGCGGCTCCGTCAAGGACCGCGCCGCCTATCAAATGATTCGCGACGCGATCCGGACCGGCCAGCTCAACCCCGGCCAGACCATCATCGACTCGACCAGCGGAAACACCGGGGTCGCCTATTCGCTGATCGGCGGCGCGCTGGGGTTCCCGGTCACGCTGGTGATGCCGGGGAACGTGTCGTGGGCCCGCCAGAAGATCACGCAGGCGTTCGGGACCCAGCTCATCTTCAGCGATCCGATGGAAGGCTCCGACGGCGCCATCCGCCTGTGCCGGAAGATCGTCGCCGACAACCCCGGCAAGTACTTCTATCCCGACCAGTATTCGAACCTGTCCAACCCGCTTGGCCACTACAACACGACCGGCCGCGAGATCTGGGAGCAGACCGAGGGGCGCGTCACCCACTTCGTGACCGGCATCGGCACGACCGGCACGGTGATGGGGACCGGACGGCGGCTGAAAGAGTACCGCCGCGACATCCAGGTCTACGCCGTCGAGCCGGCCGACGCGCTGCACGGCCTCGAGGGGCTCAAGCACATGGCCAGCTCGATCGTGCCGCCCATCTATCACCCCGACGAGCTGGACGGCGTGCTGCCGATGGACACCGACGAGGCCTGGGACGTGGCCGATCGCCTGGCCAAGGAAGAGGGGCTGCTGGTCGGGCACTCGTCCGGCGCGTCGCTGGCCGGCGGAATCCGCATCGCCAAGCGCCTCATCGCCGAGAACCGGCCCGGCGTCATCGTCACGCTGTTCCCCGACCGCGCCGAGCGCTACTTCGAGGCGCCGGCGATCCCGAAAGCGCAGAAGGCCGCCTCATGAGCGACATCCCCGCGCCCCACCCGACCGTCTTGGCGGAAGCCTTGGCTGTGATGTACGCGCACGCCCGCAAGGACTACCCGAACGAGTGCTGCGGGATCGTGTTCGGCCCGCGGGACGCGCCGCTGGCCGACCGGGCGGTGGCCTGCGCCAACATCCAGAACCAGCTCCACGCCGAAGACCCCGCCGCCCACACGCGCGACGCGCGCACCGCCTACAACCTGGCGGCGGGCGACATCTTCAAGCTGCAGAAGAGCCTGCGCGGCGACAGCCCCGCGAAGATCGTCTACCACTCGCACGTCGACGTCGGCGCCTACTTCAGCGAGACCGACCAGGCCGCGGCGCAGATGGAGGGTGAGCCCACCTACCCCGTCGAGTACGTCGTCATCGACGTGCGCGCCAGCGGCATCGGCGGCGCCGCCCAGTTCGCCTGGGATCCCGCGTCGCGCCGCTACGTCGAAATCGGCCGCTACCCCGGCCCCTGAGCGGCGCCTCATCGGGCCCAGCCTGGATTTGCCACTGGTCGACGACTACAGTTGGCGAGCGCTGAATTCCGCGGAAATCGGCCAAATTGCGCGAAAGATCGCGGCCGACCACCTGTCGCCTGAGTGGTCGACGATGTCTCGAGCGAGGAAACAATCGACTCCCAGGGGCACGACGCTGTCCGGATCACCATCACGCTGAAGGCCAACACGGCCAAGACCCTCACCGGAGATGGTGTACTGGATGCGTTGGTGGCGATTCGAACGCAACTGGCCGAAAGGGCAACGATTCCTTCCGATCGTCGAGTATGGAGAAGTGGGCGAGCTGACCGAGACCGAGGACAGTGGCGACCCTCAATCCCTGAGCGCCTGTTCGAGCAAGCTGAACGGTTGATCGGACAGCCGTTCGCAGGCGCTCCGCGCCAGTGGATTTGCGCAGGGCCGTCTCAGCCACTTATTACGCTGTTTTTCACGCCATCTTGCGGGCGGTTGCGGATGAACTCATCGGCAGCAGCAAACGCAATACTCCGGAGTACAAGCTCGTTTATCGCGCCCTCGCACACGGGCGGCTGCGTGACTTCTGCAAGGACACATCAAAGCCGACGATTCCGAAAAACATCGCGTCATACGTTCCGGAGGCGGGGTTAGGTCCGAGATCCAGGCTTTGGCGGCTGCGGTTGTCGATCTCCAGGACAAGCGGCATCTCGCAGATTACGACCCGGCCTGGAAGGTCACGACCACAGATGCACTGGCCACGGGCCGCGCGGGCCGGCGCGCAGTCGAGCGATTTGCACAAGCGAGGGATTTCGAGAAGCGGCGATTTATCGTTTTGCTCGCGTTTCCGCCTCGACACGCCACTTCCGCCGGCGATTGACAGCGCCGGCCTCGGCCGCTCAAACTGGCTGTCTCCGGGCCAAGGAGGCACATGCGCGCCAGCGGGCCAAACCTGGTTTGCTCGATTTCTTTCGGTTGCCTGGCCCTGGTCGCCGCCGGATGTGGCGCGGGATCCAGGTGCTGCGACCTGCCGCACGGGACGAGTGGCACTGGGGGCCAGGGGACGGGGAGCGGCGGCTCGTCGGCCGCAGGCAGCGGTGGTTCGTCCGTCGCAGGCACCGGCGGCGCGGCCACGTTGACGGGCGGCTCCGGCGGACACGCCGGGGGAGCCGCGGGCGGATCCGCCGCAATGGGTGGACGCGGCAGCGGGGGGCGAGGCGGAAATGCCGGCGCCGCGGGACGGCCGGGGACCGGCGGGGACGGGAACGCCGACGCGGCCACCGACGGCCCGCCGCCGGTCGAAGTGACCGACGCCGGCACCTGGATGCTGGTCTGGTCCGACGAGTTCGACGTGGACGGCGCGCCCAATCCGGCGAACTGGGGGTACGAGCACGGGTTCGTGCGCAACCAGGAGCTGCAGTGGTACCAGCCGGACAACGCCGCGGTGGCCGACGGCCTGCTGACCATCGCCGCGCAGAAGGTCCACGTCCTCAACCCCAACTACCAGTCGGGCAGCACCGACTGGAAGAAGAGCCGCCAGTACTACGACTACACCTCGACGTCGATGACCACCTCCGGCAAGCACTCGTGGCAGTACGGGCGGTTCGAGATGCGCGCCCGGATCGACACGCGCCAGGGGAGCTGGCCCGCGTTCTGGATCCTGGGCGACAGCACGTCGTGGCCCCAATCCGGCGAGGTCGACATCATGGAGTACTACGCCGGCAAGGTGCTGGCGAACGTCTGCACGCCCAGCGGCGGCAACTGCACCTGGGACAGCACCAACCAGGCGCTCTCGTCGCTGGGGAGCGCCTGGTCGGACGAGTTCCACGTGTGGGCGATGGAGTGGGACGCCCAGCACGTCGACCTTTACCTGGACGACAAGCTGGTGAACACGTACGCCGTCTCGACGGCGAACTCGACCAACCCCAACCCCTACGACACCAAGAAGTTCTACGTCCTGGTGAACCTGGCCCTCGGCGCCAACGGCGGCGACCCCAGCGGCACGAGCTTCCCGATCACGTACCAGGTCGACTACGTCCGGGTTTATCAGAAAGCGAACTAGGCTAAAGTCTCGCGCGTGAGCGAACCCCTGTTCCTGCGGGCCTGCCGGGGCGAGACGACGGAGCGGACGCCGCTGTGGCTAATGCGCCAGGCGGGACGCTATCTGCCCGAGTACCGCGCCGTGCGGGCGGGCGTCAGCTTTCTGGAGCTGTGCAAGTCGCCCAAGCTGGCCGCCGAGGTGACGCTGCAGCCGATCCGCCGCTTCGGGTTCGACGCCGCCATCCTCTTCTCCGACCTGCTGGTGCCGCTGGAGGCGATGGGGCTGGCGGTCGAATTCACCGACGAGGGGCCGCGGCTGCCCGACCCGGTCCGCACGCCGCACGACGTGGGCCGCCTGTCGCGCTTCGACCCGGCCGCCCGCACGGGCTTCGTGCTGGAGACGATCGCGGCGCTCACGCGCGAGCTCGGCGACACGCCGCTCATCGGGTTCGCCGGGGCGCCGTTCACGGTCGCCACCTACGCCATCGAAGGCAAGACCGGCAAGAGCTTCGTGGACACCAAGCGCCTGTTTTACGAGCGGCCCGACGACGCGCGCCGCCTGCTGAACGTGATCGCCGAGGCCACGCGCGACTACCTGCTGGCCCAGATCCACGCCGGCGCCCGGGCAGTCCAGCTCTTCGACTCGTGGGTGGGCGTGCTTTCGGCCGAGGACTTCGAGACCTTCGCGCTGTCCCCCACGGCGGCGCTGGTGGCGGCCCTGCGCGCGACCGGCGTGCCGGTCATCTACTTCGGCAACGGCGCGTCCGGCATCCTGGACCGCGTCGCGCGCGTCGGCGCCGACGTGTACGGCGTCGACTGGCGGCTGCCCATCGACGAGGCGCGGGCCCGCCTGGGCGGCGCCCGCGCGGTGCAGGGGAACCTGGATCCGGCGGTGCTTCTCGGCCCTCTCCCCGAGATCGAGCGGCGCGCCCGGGACGTCGTGCGCCGGGGCGGCAAGCGCGGCCACATCTTCAACCTGGGCCACGGCATCACGCCGGACGTGCCGGTCGAAGCGGTCAGCGCGCTGGTGGCCGCGGTCCGGAGCGCCTGATGGCCGCCGCCACGCCGCCGCGCGGACTGGACGCGCCGCCGCCGCTGGGCGTGATCGCGCTGAACCTGGGCGGCCCTGAATCGCTGGACGACGTCGAGCCGTTCCTGCGCCGGCTGTTCGGCGATCCCGACGTCATCCAGCTGGGCTGGGCGCGCCCCCTCCAGCCGCTCTTGGCCTGGTTGATCGCGCGCCGCCGCGGGGCGGTCTCGCGCGCCGCCTATCAGCAGATCGGCGGCCGGTCGCCCATCCTCGAGGAGACGACCGCCCAGGTCGAAGCGGTGACGGCGGCGCTGGCCGCGCGGGGCATCGCGGCGGCGCCGGCGGTGGCGATGGCGGCCTGGCACCCGCTGGCCGAGGCGGCGCTGGCGACGCTGGCGGCGAGGGGCGTCAAGCGCGCCGTCGCGCTGCCGCTTTACCCGCACCAATCGCGCACCACCACCGGATCGTCGCTGGGCCAGCTGGAAAAGGCGCGCGCCCGCCAGCCGGGCATCGAGATCGCGCCGGTGCTCCGTTACCCGGACGCCGAGGGCTACCTGCAGGCCGTCGCCGACCGGATGGCCGACGCCGCGCGGACGCTGCCGCCCGAGCTGGCGGCCACGGCCCCGGTGCTGTTCTCGGCCCACGGGCTGCCCGAGTCCTACATCAGGCGCGGCGATCCCTACCTGGACGACATCCGGATCACCGTCGAGGCGCTGACGCGCCGGCTGAACCTGGGCGAGCGGGCCCGCCTCTGCTTTCAGAGCCGCGTCGGGCCGCAGCGCTGGCTGGGACCCACCACCGAAGAGGCGATCCACGAGCTGGGCCAGGCGGGGACCCAGGCGGTCCTGGTGGTCCCGGTGGCGTTCACCGGCGAGCACATCGAGACGCTGCAGGAGATCGACATCCTCTATCGCGAGCTGGCGCGGAAGGCCGGCATCGTCCACTTCGCCCGCGCCCGCACCGTCGGCACGCACCCGGCGTTCATCGGCGCGCTGGCCGATCTGTGCCAGGCGGCGGCGCGGCAGCGGGGCTGGGTGTGACCGGCCTCGGCGTGGCGGTGGTCGGAGGCGGCATCTCGGGATTGACGGCCGCCCACCTGCTGGCGGCGGCCGGGAAGGAGGTCACGCTGTTCGACGACGCCGCCCAGCCCGGCGGCCTGATTCGCAGCGAGCGGCGCGACGGCTTCCTGTGCGAGCGCGGTCCCCAGGGGCTGCTCGACGGCCCCGAGGAGGTCCGGGCGCTGATCGCTTCGGCCGGCCTGGCCGCGCGCGCGCTCACCGCCCTGCCCGCCTCGCGGCGGCGGTTCGTCTACGTCGGCGGCGCGCTGCGGGCGTTTCCGGCCAGCCCGCCGGCCCTCTTGAAGACCTCGCTGCTGTCGGCGGGCGCCAAGCTGCGCCTCCTCGGCGAGCCTTTCGTCCGCCGCCCGGCGGCGCCTGATCCCGAGGAATCGGTGTTCGACTTCGTCGCGCGCCGGTTCGGCGCCGAGGCCGCCCGTCGCGCGGCCGCGCCCGCGCTGATCGGCATCTACGCGGGCGACGCGACCGCCCTGTCGGTGCGCGCGGCGTTCCCGCGCCTGGCGGAGCTCGAAGCTCGGCACGGCAGCGTGCTGCGCGGGCTGTTCCGCGCCCGCGGTCAGGGCAGCCGTCTCGGACGGCCCACCAGTTTTCCAGAGGGGCTGGGCGAGCTGCCACGCGCGCTGGCGTCGGGGCTGGGCGAGCGCCGCCGGGTGGCCCGCGTGGAGGCGATCGCGCCGCGCGCCGGCGGCTGGACGGTCAGCGCGGCCGGCCAATCGCTCGAGGTCGACCGGGTGCTGCTGGCCACGCCCGCCAGCGCCACCGCGGCGCTCCTGGCGCTCCACGCGCCGGCCGCCGCCGAGGCCTTGCGCGCCATCCCGCACGCGCCGGTCGCCATCGTGACGCTGGGATTTCGCGGACCGGCCGCGACGATCGGGATCGATCTGGACGCGTACGGGTTCGTGGTGGCGCGCGGCGAGGGGGTCGAGCTGCTCGGCTGCCAGTACGAAACGTCGGTGTTTCCCGGGCGGGCGCCGGACGGCGCGGTCCTGCTGCGCGCTCTCCTGGGCGGCACGTTCAACCCCGGCCTGGTCGACGGCGACGATCGCGCGCTGGCCGAGCGCGCGGTGGCGGAGCTGCGGCGCACGGCCGGGCTGCGTCGCGACCCGGATTTCACCGACGTCTGGCGGGCCCGCCCCGGCATCCCGCAATACCAGCGGGGCCACGCCGCCCGCGTCGCGGCGGTGGACGCGGCGCTGGCCCGACGCCCGGGGCTGCGGGTCATCGGTCACGCCCTGCGCGGGCTGGGGCTCTCGGCCTCGATCCGCGCCGCCGCCGAGGCCGCGCGATCACTCGCGGCTTGATTCCGGCGCGGGTCGGCCGGATTCTCGACGCATGCGGGCCCTCAAGAATCTGTTCACGCTGGCCATCATCGTGGTGGTCCTGGCCGGCGGCGCGGTGGTCGCCTTCCGGGTCGCGCGCGCGCGGCCGTCGGCTGCCGAGCAGGTCAAGCCGGACATCATGACGGTCAGCAGCGCGGGCGCTTACCTCTACGCCGCGCGGGCGGGCGAGCACGTCCTGCTGTTCGACACCGGCCCCGACCCGGCGGGCCGCGGCGTCGACGTGGCGCTGGCCGCCCTGCGCGCCGGACGCGGCGACGTGAGCGACGTCTTCCTGACCCACAGCCACCCCGACCACATCGGCGGCGTCGCCGGCCTGGGGAACGTCAAGGTGCACCTGGGCCAAGCGGACGTGGCCACCGCCGAAGGGCACGCGCCCCCCGACAAGCTGGCCGTCCGGCTGATCGCCAAGGCCGAGGGCGTCCCGGCCGCCAGCGTGAACCATCCGCTGACCGGCGCGGCCAGCGTCGACGTCGGAGGCGGAAAGGTCGTCAAGGCCCTGCCCGTCCCGGGACACACGCCCGGATCTTACGTCTTCCTGTACGATGGCGTCCTCTTCGTGGGCGACACCATGACGTTCAAGCAGGGGCGGCTGGATCGCGGCCCGTCGCTGTTCGACAGCGACGGACAGCAGCTGAAGGCCAGCGTGCGCGGGTTGAAGGCGCAGCTGGCGGGCGCGGAGATCGCGGCGGTCTGCGCCGGCCACGGCGGCTGCACGCCGCTGGGCCTGGGGCGAACCCAGCTGGACGACTTCATCGACCGGGTGGCGGGCTGATGCTGCAGATCCTGAGCCTGGCCGCGCTGCTGATGGCCGCCGGCGCGCAACGTCCTCCCTCACCCGAAGAGCAGCAGCGGTTCGACGAGGGGACCCGGGCGATGGCGTCCGGCGACGCGCGAGGCGCCGAGAAGGCCTGGCGCGCCGGCTACGACGCCGGACACGACCCCGCGTTCCTGGTGCACATCGGCGAAGCGCAGGAGAAGGAGGGCGCGCCCGTCGAGGCCGCGGAGAGCTACCGGCGTTACCTGCGCGAGGCGCCGGACGCCTCCGATCGGGCCGACATCGAGCAGCGCATCGCCCGGCTGGCCCCGCCCGCCGCGCCTCCAGCCCCCGGCGCCGCGCCCGGGCCGGCCGCGCCCGCGGGACCGCCGC
>JAICYS010000142.1 GCA_025934105.1 Myxococcota bacterium
CGCCGGTCGCCGCGGCGCCGCCCGCGCCGCTGCCCGACGTTCCGGCGCGTCCGCCGGCCGCCGCTCGCCCGCCGCCGGCCGTGGCGCCGCCGTTGGCGGGATTGCCGCCGCTGGCCGTTTGGCCGCCCGTTGCGACCGTCCCCCCGCTGGCCGCCAAGCCGCCGCCCGCGGCGCTGGCGCCGCTCTCGCCCCCTGAAGCTCCGCTCGCGGTGGGCCGGCCGCTGCCTCCACAAGCCAGGCCGGTCAGCAGCATGACAGCCAGCGTGGCGCGTCGGCCGGGGGCGCTCATGTCTGCAAGGTGCCGCCGGCGCCCGGGCGCGGATCAACAATCGCCGCCGAGCGCAGCCGATTGTTTCAGAGCCGCGGCGCCGCCAGGCTGGTTTGAACGGCGGTCTCCAGCGCGGCCAGGCCATCGATCTGCGCGCTCGCGGCCGTGAACCAGTCGGTGGGGTCGACGCCGAACCGGCCGCGGCGCCGGGCCAGCGCGATCTCCTCCATCCGGCGGACGGCGCCGGACGCCTCGGAGGCGAGTTGCTCGTGCAGCAGGTCGCGGGCGGGCGGCGGCGCCGCGTCCGAGAACAGGTGCAGGTAGCTGTCCCGCGCCGCGACGAGGCCCAGCACCGCCTGGTACTGGCCGTCGGCGTAGCGGTCGCGCTCGAACGCCGCCACCAGCTGTGCCCGTTCGACGCCGGTCTTCTCCTTGGCGTTGAGAAGCGCGATCCAGGCCAGCGCGGTGGCCCGCTGCGCGGGCTCGGTCACCGTGGGCAAGAGCGCGTCGACGGCCTGCAGGTAGGTCCGGTTGACGTCACTGTAGGCGTCGATCAACTCGGGCGGGCGGACCTTCAGCGCCTGGATGGCAGCCCGCGCTGCCATGACCTCGGCCAGCGCTTCGTCAGCCGCCGTCAGCCGGCCGGCCGCTGCGGGCGCGAAACGCCCGTCGCAGCGATCCCGCAAGGCGGCCAGCTCGGTCCGCCGCCGCTCGGTGCTCCGCCATTGCAAAGCCAGCTCGCGCTGGA
The DNA here is from genome assembly GCA_025934105.1 of Myxococcota bacterium. GTDB lineage: Bacteria > Myxococcota_A > Polyangia > Fen-1088 > Fen-1088 > JADGRB01. The sequence continues at coordinate 1,017 of JAICYS010000142.1, forward strand.
ACAGGCGGCCGCCCGACGCGGCGTACAGCGACGAGACGCCCCGCTCGCGCTGGATCTCGTGAATGAGGGCGCTGACGGCGGCGGCCGCCTCGTGAAACCGGGGCGCCTCGGCGGCTCCCCGTCCGGGGCGAGGCGACGTCCGCTGCAGGAACGCGATCTGCTTTTCGACGGCGTCCCCCTTGAGAACCCCGGCCTCCACCGCCGACAGCAGCGCCGCCTCGAAGCTGTCGGCGCGGAACTCGAAGGGCCGGGCCCGCTGCGTTCCGTCGATCATCAACTGGATCACCGAGGCGTCGTCGGCGGCGCTGGCCTTGCCCCAGCCGTCGCCGGCCAGGCAGAACTGAACGATCCGGGTTGCCTCCTCGACGGTCAGCGCCATCCAGAATAGCTTGCGTCCGCCCAGGTTAAGGCGTGGTTTCCGGCGCGTAGAATGTAAGTAAAGGCCGCGTCAGATGCCCAGCTGCGGCTCGGCCAGGCTGTTGGTGCCCGCCCGGGCCGCCGGTGCCGCCTTGCGGGCGTAGAACCACCAGGTCAGCGCCACGCAGCTGACGTAGAAGGCCAGGAACACCCGCAGCGCCAGCTCGACGCCGCCGGTGGCGTGGATCGACGCGCCGAACGATCGCGGGATCAGATAGCCGCCGCAAGCGCCGACCGCCGAGGTGAAGCCCAGGACGGCGGCGCTCTCGCGGCGCGCGGTCTCGAGCGCGCGCGCCTCCGCGGCGGCGCCCTGTCCGGCGGCGGCGCGCAGGTGCTCGCGACGGAAGATGACCGGGATCATGCGGAAGGTCGAGCCGTTGCCGAGGCCGGTGGTGACGAACAGCGCCAGGAACATCGCCAGGAACCCGCCGAACGCGTGCTGGTGCAGCGACACGATCGCACCCAGCGTGGCCATGCCCATCAAAACGAAATTCCAGAGCGTCACGCGCGTCCCGCCGATCCGGTCGGCCAGCTTGCCGCCCAGCGGCCGCGCGATCGAGCCGACCAGCGCGCCCAGAAAGGCCAGGTTCAGGGTCACCTGCGGGAACTGCGTCTTCAGCAGCAGCGGGAACGCCGCCGAGTAGCCGATGAACGAACCGAACGTCCCGACGTAGAGCCAGGCCATCACCCAGGTGTGCTTGCGGCGCGTGACGCCGACCTGATCGCGAAAGCTCGAGCGCGCCGCGGAGAGGTTGTTCATGAAGCGCGCCGCGCCGAGCGCCGCCAGCGCGATGAGCGGCATCCAGAAGAGTCCGGCGTTCTCGACGTGCAGCGCGCGCCGGGCGCCGCCGCTCAGGATCGGCACGGTCATCACGATCGGAATCAGGAGCTGCACCGTGCTGACGCCGATGTTGCCGCCGGCCGCGTTCAGCCCCAGGGCGAACCCCTTGTCGCGGTCCGGGTAGAAGAACGAGATGTTGGCCATGCTGGAGGCGAAGTTGCCGCCGCCCAGGCCGGCCGTCGCCGCCACCAGCGCCATCGTCCAAAACGGCGTCTCCGGGTGCCGGACCAGCAGCGCCAGGCCGCTGGTGGGGATGAACAGCAGCATCGCGCTGACGATCGTCCAGTTCCGCCCGCCGAACCGCGGCACCGCGAAGGTGTACGGGAAGCGCATCAACGCCCCCAGCAGGCCCGGCAGCGCGATCAGCGAGAAGAGCTGCTCGGTCGTGTAGTGGAAGCCGACCTTGCTCAGGCGGGGCGCCACCACGCTCCAGATCAGCCACACGGAAAATCCGATGTTCTCGGCCAGGATCGACCAGAAGAGGTTGCGGCGCGCCACCCGGCGGCCGGTCTGCCGCCAGAAGGCCGGATCTTCCGGGTTCCAGTCGGCGATCCAGCGGCCGCCGGCCGGTCGGGCTTGGACGGTCTGCCTCCGGTTCTCCGTGGTCACGGCGCGATGCCGATCGCCACCCGGCCGTCGCGCACGCGGACCGGGTACACGGGCAGCTTGACCAAGGGGTCCTCGAAGCAGGCGCCGGTCTGCAGATCGAACGTCTGCTTGAAGACGGGAGAGGCGATCTTGGGGCGCCCGCCGCGATCGCCGACCAGTCCGCGGGCGATCACGAAGGCCTGACTGAAGGGATCGAAGTTCGACAGGGCGTAGATCGTCGCGCTCTCGTCGGGCCGCACCAGCGCGATCTGCAGATCGCCGATCAGCGCGGCGACGCCGCAGGCCGGGGGGATTTCGTCCAGGCGGCAGACGTTGATCCAGGCCAGGTGGTCCTCGGTGACGGCCAGGTCTTCGACGCGGATCGCGACGGTCATGCCGCCTCCTTCTTGCCCGGCGCGCGGGTCAGTCGATCCAGGAGCTCCTGCTTCTCGTGCGGGTGCGCCGGCCGCGGCTGGCCGCGCTCGCGGATGAACACCAGGCTGGGATCGGGCGCCGGGCTGTTCACGAAGCTCCGGAACTGGGCCAGCTTGTGGGGGTCTTCCAGCGCGTCCTTCCACTCGCACCGGTAGGTGCCGACGACGTGGGCCATCTCCGCCTCCAGCTCGGCGGCGATCCCCAGCTTGTCGTCGACGATCACTTCGCGCAGGTAGCCGATGCCGCCCTCGAGCGCGTTCAGCCAGGAGGCGGTCCGCTGCAACCGATCCGCCGTCCGCACGTAGAACATCAGGAAGCGATCGACGTACTTGACCAGCGTGCTCTCGTCGAGGTCGGTGGCCAGGAGCTGCGCGTGCTGCGGCTTCATGCCGCCGTTGCCGCAGACGTAGAGGTTCCACCCCTTCTCGGTGGCGATGACGCCGAAGTCCTTGCCCTGGGCCTCGGCGCACTCGCGCGCGCAGCCCGAGACCGCCGACTTCAGCTTGTGCGGGCTGCGCAGCCCCTTGTAGCGGTTCTCCAGCCGCACGGCCAGGCCGACCGAGTCCTGCACGCCGTAGCGGCACCAGGTCTCGCCCACGCACGACTTGACCGTGCGCAGCGCCTTGCCGTAGGCGTGCCCGGATTCGAAGCCGGCGTCCACCAGCTCGCGCCAGATGAGCGGAAGCTGTTCCAGCCGCGCGCCCAGCATGTCGATCCGCTGCGCGCCCGTGATCTTGGTGTAAAGGCCGTACTTCCGGGCGATCTCGCCCAGGGTCACCAGCTGTTCGGGCGTGATCTCGCCGGCGGCCACGCGCGGAATCACCGAGTAGGTCCCGTCGCGCTGGATGTTGGCCAGGTAACGGTCGTTGGTGTCCTGCAGCGGGCGGTGCTGGCGTTCCAGCACCGGCTCGTTCCAGGCCGAAGCCAAGATCGACGCCACGGCCGGCTTGCAGATCTCGCAGCCTTGCCCGCGGCCGTGGCGGGCGAGCAGCTCGCCGAAGGTCTTGATGCGGTGCAGGCGGACCAGCTGATAGAGGTCCTGCCGCGAGCAGGGGAAGTGCTCGCAGAGCGCGTTGTTGACCGCCACGCCGAGCTTCTTGAGCTCGATCTTCAGCAGGTCGTCGAGCAGCGGCACGCAGGACCCGCAGCTCGTCCCGGCTTTCGTGCAGCTCTTGAGGGGGCCCACCGCCTGCGCGCCGCCGGCGATGGCCGCGCAGATGGCGCCCTTGTCGACGTTGTTGCAGCTGCAGATGGTGGCCGAGGCGGGCAAGGCCTCGACGCCCAGGCCGGCGGGCGCGTCGCCGGGCGGCAGCAGCAGCGATTCGACCTTCACCGGCAGGGCGGCCTTGCTCTGCACCATCGCCACCAGCTGCGCGTACTGCGTGGCGTCGCCCACCAGGATGCCGCCCAGGAGGCGCTGGCGATCGGCCGAGACCACCAGCTGCTTGTAGACGCCCGCGACGTTGTCGATGAGGCGCAGCGTGTGCGCGCCGCCCTCCAGGCCGAACGCGTCGCCGAAGCTGGCCACGTCGACGCCCAGCAGCTTGAGCTTGGTGCTCATGTCGAAGTGACCCAGGCGCCGGCCGGGCGCGCCCGCCAGCTCGTCGGCCGCTACCTGCGCCATGGTGTAGCCGGGCGCCACCAGTCCGTAGCAGCGCCCGTCCCAGGCCGCGCACTCGCCGATGGCCAGGATGTCGGGATCGGAGCTGCGGCAGCGGGCGTCGATCTCGACGCCGCCCCGGCGCGCCACCGCCAGGCCGGCGGCGCGGGCCAGCTCGTCGCGCGGCCGGATGCCCGCCGAGAACACCACCAGCGAGGTGTCCAGCTGGCCGCCGTCGGAGAGCTGCAGGCCCAGCACCTGGCCGGCCTCGTCGGCGATGACCTTCTTGGCCGAGACGCCGACGTGGACGGCGACGCCCAGGCTTTCGATGTGGCGGCGCAGGACCGCCCCGCCCGCGTCGTCGACCTGCAGCGCCATGAGGCGCGGCGCGATCTCGACCACGTGCGTCTCGAGGCCCAGCTTGCGCAGGGCGTTGGCGGCCTCCAGGCCCAGCAGCCCGCCGCCGATCACCGCGCCCACCCCGGCCGAGGCGGCGGCGGCCGCGATGCCTTCCAGGTCGTCGATGGTGCGATAGACGAAGCAGCCGGCGGCGTCGCGCCCCTCGACGGGCGGGACGAACGGCGTCGAGCCGGTGGCCAGGACCAGCTTGTCGTACGCCAGCTCGACCCCGGCGGCGGTGCGCACGCGGCGCGCCGCGCGATCGACGGCCGCCACGGCGTCGCCCAGCAACAGCCGCACGCCCGCCGCCGCGTACGCGTCGGTCGAGGCCAGCGCCAGGCCGTCCGCGCCCGCTTCGAAAAACTTGGTCAGGTTGACGCGATCGTAGGCGGGCCGGCGCTCCTCGCCGAGGACCGTGATGTCGAAGCGGCCGGCGTTGTCGCCGCTGGTGCAGAGCTCGACCAGGCGGTGACCGACCATTCCGTTGCCGACGATGACCAGCTTGGTTGCCATCGAGATCGACGGTAGGCAATGGAAGGTTTCGCTTCGGTCAAGAGACGGTCAAAGCCGGTTAATTCGCGGGCGGCCGGCTCCCGTCGCTGTTTACGGCGCTTGGTCGATTCTTGACGGCGCCGAAACCTGTCCGGCCCGATGCTGAGCCTGACCATGCTGCCGGAAGCCCCGACGCGGACGCACTGCCCGTACTGCGCGTTTCAGTGCGGGATGCTGATGTCGTCGGCGGGGATCGAGGCCGACGCCGACTTTCCGGTCAACCGCGGGCAGATGTGCGTGAAGGGGTTCTCCGCCGGCGCGTTGCTGGCCCACCCCGGGCGCCTCACCACGCCGATGGTGCGGGGCCGCGACGGGCGCCTGGCGAGCGCCAGCTGGGAGGCCGCGCTGGATCACGTGGCCGAGCGGCTGCTGGCCCTCCGCGCCGCGCACGGTCCGGCGGCGCTGGCCGCCTTCGGCAGCGGCGCGCTCACCAACGAGAAGGCCTACCTGCTGGGGAAGTTCGTGCGGCTGGCGCTGGGCTCGCCGCACGTCGACTACAACGGCCGCTACTGCATGTCGTCGGCCGCGGCCGGCCAGAATCGGGCCTTCGGCGTCGATCGCGGCCTGCCTTTTCCGGTGGCCGACCTCGCGCGCACGAAGACCCTGCTGCTGTGGGGCGCGAACTCGCTGGACACCATGCCGCCGCTGGCCCAGTGGCTCGCCGAGCAGCAGGGGCAGGGTGAGCTGATCGTCGTCGATCCGCGCCGCTCCGAGACGGCGCGGCGGGCCGATCTGCACCTGCAGCTCACGCCGGGCACCGATCTGCTGCTGGCCAACGGCCTTTTGCACCTGGCCATCGACGAGCGGCTGATCGACGCCGGCTACATCGCCTCCCGCACCGTCGGGTTCGAGGCGGTCCGGCGCGCCGTCATGGAGGTCCACCCCGCGCACGTGGAACGGCTGACCGGCATCGCCATCGACGACCAGCTGCGCGCGGTGCGGCGCCTGGCCGTCGAGGAGAGCAGCATGCTGCTGTCGGGCCGCGGGCCGGAGCAGCAGGTCAAGGGCGCCGACACGGTGCTGGCGTTCACGAACTTGATGCTGGCGCTGGGCAAGGTGGGGCGGCCGTTCAGCGGGTACGGGTGCCTGACCGGACAAGGGAACGGGCAGGGCGGCCGCGAGCACGGCCAGAAGGCCGACCAGCTCCCCGGTTACCGATCGATCGAGGACGCGGCCGACCGGGCGGCCGTGGCGAAGGTGTGGGGCGTCGACCCGGCGCAGCTGCCCGGCAAAGGCAAGAGCGCCGTCGAGCTGCTGGACAGCTCGGGCGAGGCGGGGGGCGTCCGCGCGCTGCTGGTGATGGGATCGAACCTGGCGGTGGCCGCGCCCGACGCGCGCCGGGTGGCGCGCAAGCTGGCGGCGCTGGAGCTGCTGGTCGTGTGCGACGCGTTCGAGAACGAGACCGCCGAGGCCGCGCACGTCGTGTTGCCCACCCTGCAATGGGCGGAAGAAGAGGGGACCATGACCAACCTGGAAGGGCGCGTGATCCTGCGCGCGCGGGCGGCCGAGCCGCCGCCCGGGCCGCGCAGCGACCTCGCGATCCTGTGCGAGCTGGCGCGGCGGCTGGGACGCGCCGACGGGTTCGGCTTCTCGTCGGCGGCGGAGGTGTTCGACGAGCTCCGGCGCGCGACGGCCGGCGCGCGCGCCGATTACAGCGGCATCACGCACGCCCGCATCCGCCGCGAGCAGGGCGTGTTCTGGCCCTGCCCGTCGGCGGACCACCCCGGCACGCCCCGCCTGTTCGCGGACCGCTTTGCGTTTCCCGACGGGCGCGCGCGGTTCCACGTCGTCCGACATCGGCCGGCCGGCGAGACGCCCGACGCCGACTACCCGCTCTACTTCACGACCGGCCGCTACAAGGAACACTACAACTCGGGCGCGCAGACCCGCCGGGTGGCGGTGCTGGCGCAGGCGCGGCCCGAGCCGCGGGTGCACATTCATCCGCGGCTGGCGGGGCGGCTGGGCGTGGCGGACGGCGCCCGCCTGCTGGTCGAGAGCCGCCGCGGCGCCGCCACGCTGTCCGTCGAGGTGACGGCCGACGTCCGCCCCGACACGCTGTTCGCGCCGTTCCACTGGGGCGGCCAGGGCTGCGCCAACCTGCTGACCAATCCGGCGCTTGACCCGGTGAGCCGGATGCCCGAATTCAAGCTGTGCGCGGTGCGGGCCCGCCCGGCGCCCGAGGGAGGCCGGTCGTGACCGCGCGCAAGCGGCGGCTGGCCATCATCGGCAACGGCATGGCGACCTGCCGCCTCCTCGACGAGCTCGAGCGGCGCGGCGGCCTGGATTGCACCGACGTCGAGGTGTTCGGCGAGGAGACGGGCGGCGCCTACAACCGGGTGCTGCTCAGCAAGGTGCTGGCCGGCGATCGGCCGGACGCCATCGTGACCAAGCCGCCCGCCTGGTTCGCGGCGCGCGGGATCCGGCTGCACGACGGGGTGGCGGTGCGGCGCCTCGACACCGCCGCCAAGCTGGTCGAGACCGCCGACGGCGGCGCGCACCGCTACGATTTGGCCGTGCTGGCCACCGGCAGCCAGCCGCGCGTCCCGCCGCTGGACGGCATGACCACCGACGGCGGCGACCTCCGCCCCGGGGTGTTCGTCTACCGGACCATGGACGACTGCCTCCGGATGCGCGCGCACGCCCGCCCGGGCGACGCCGCGGTGGTGCTGGGCGGAGGCCTCCTGGGACTGGAGGCGGCCAAGGTCCTGAACGACGGCGGCCTGCACGTGACCGTCGTGCACGCGGCGCGCACCCTGATGAACGCGCAGCTCGACGAGCTGGGGGGCGAGATGCTCGAGCGGCAGATCGAAGGGCACGGCATCTTCGTGCGCACCGGCCGGACGATCGAAGCCGTGCTGGGCGAGGCGTCGGTCGAGGGGGTGCGCCACGACGACGGCAAGGTGCTGGCCGCCGATCTGCTGGTGCTGGCCTGCGGCGTCCGGCCGCGCATCGACGTGGCGCGCGCCTCGGGCCTGCCCATCAACAACGGGATCGTGGTCAACGACACGCTGGCCACCGAGGCGTCCGGCGTCTACGCGATCGGCGACTGCGCCGAGCACGCCGGGCGGACCTACGGCATCGTGGCGCCGGCCTGGGAGCAGGCCGCGGTGCTGGCCGACGTGCTGACCGGCGCCAACCCGCAGGCGCGCTACCGCGGCTCGAAGGTGTACACGCGCTTGAAAGTGGCGGGCGTCGACGTTGCGTCGATGGGGCGCATCGAGCCCGAGCTGGAGCGCGACGAGGTGATCCAGGTGGTCGAAACCCGGCGCGGCTCCTACCGCAAGCTGATCGTGCGCGGCACCGAGCTGGTCGGCGCGATGCTGGTCGGCAACACGGCGGCCGCCGCGTCGCTGGTGCAGGCCCTGGACCGCGGCGAGCCGCTGCCGGACGAGCCGCTGGAGGCGCTGTGCCCGAACGCGGGGGCCGGCGCGCCGGCCTGCGCCGACCGCACGATCTGCAACTGCAACGCCGTCCCCGAGTCGAGGTTGCGCGCCGCCATCGCGGCCGGCGCCTCCAGCCTCGAGGCGCTGGCGCTGGCCACGCGGGCCGGCACCGGCTGCGGCTCGTGCAAGACCGAGCTGGCGCGCCTCTTGAAGCAGAGCGTGGCGGGGGTGCCCCCGGCGAAGGTCGCCGCCGCCGGCTGAAACATTTACAAGAGGACGCTGGCCGCGGACCTCGGTCCCACCGAGAGCGCCGGCAACGTGGCCACCCCCGCCGGCGCCTTTCTGTACGCGACGCTCGATCGAATCTGCGAGGGGCTGGTGTTCGGCGGCCGCGTCGTCGACTGCTCCGGTACGGCCGGGGCGCCGGCGGCGGGCTGGCCGCCGTTCATGGTCCGCTGCGGGCGCAGCCGCGGCGAGGCGCTGGGCGTCACCGGCCGCACCGGCGTTACGCCGCCACGGCCGGCGGCCCGCGCCTTCCGGCGGTGCTCGACGCCGTGACCGCGGTTCGGCGCGTCGGCTGGACCGTCGGCCACGGCGCTCGGTCACGCATCCAGCTCGTGCCGATCGTGCTGGACGGAGCGCTGGTGGTCCCGGCGCCTGACGTTGGCTCGCCGGTCGCCTTCTCAGCCGGTGACCAGCGCCATCGCCAGGCCGTCCCAGCCCTTGACGCCCACCGTTTGAATCGCCGTCGCGTCGACGCGCGGCTCCTCGCGCAGGCGATCGAACAGCTTGCGCGTCCCCACGATGGCCGGGTCGCTGCTGCGCGCGTCGGTGACGGCGCCCTGGCGCACGACGTTGTCGATCAGGATCAAGCTGCCGGGGCGCGACATCTTCAACGCGGCGTCGAAGTAGTTGGCGTTGTTCTGCTTGTCGGCGTCGATGAACGTCAGGTCGAACGGCGGCTGTTTCTCGGCGGCCAGGCGGGCCAGCGTCTCCAGCGCCGGCCCGATGCGGATCTCCACCTTGTCCCGCAAGCCCGCCCGCGCCAGGTTCTTCTCCGCCACCTGCGCGTGCTTGGGGTCGACCTCCAGCGTGATCAGGCGGCCGTCGGGGGGCAGGGCGCGTCCCATCCAGATGGCGCTGTAGCCGCCCAGCGTCCCGACCTCCAGGATCCGGCGCGCACCACGCAGGCGGGCCAGCAGGTTCAGCAGCTTGCCCTGGTTGGGGGCGACGGCGATGGCGGGCAGGCCGGCGGCCGCGCTGTCGGCCTGCGCCGCGTCCAGCGCCGGGTCGCGCTCGACCAGCCGGTCATTCAGGTATTCGTCGACGGACGTCCACGCGTGTTCGGTCATCGTTCCTCTCCGGTCAGCGTCAAAGCAGGTTCACGATCGATTGAGCGCCTGGCTTCGGGCCGGCCCACCATCCCTCGAGGGAAGGATGGGGCCGCTCTCGACGGAGCGCCGCGATCGCCAGCGCCGGAGCGCGCCGCTGCGGGTCGCCGCCGGCGATCTGTCCGGCTCGCCCCACACGAACCAGCGGTGGTCGTGGAAGACAGACCGGCTCGACGAGCGCGCTGCCCGCGCGCCGCACGGACGGCGAGCCATAGTGGCCAATCAGGATCATGTCTCGGTCCGGTGGGTGTTGCGCGATCGTCACGTTAGCAGGTTGCAGCCGGCCCGGCGGTCACTAATTGTTGAGCATGGCCAATCCGCCCCTGTCCGATCCCGAGCTGGGCGCCATCGACGCCTACTGGCGCGCCGCCAACTACCTCACCGTCGGGCAGATCTATTTGAAGGACAACCCGCTCTTGCGGGAGCCGCTGCGTCCGGAGCACATCAAGCCGCGACTCCTCGGCCACTGGGGCACCTCCCCGGGGCTGAGCCTGGTGTACGTGCACATGAACCGCGCCATTCGCGCGCGCGCCCTGGACGCGATCTTCCTGGCCGGGCCCGGTCACGGCGGCCCGGCGGTGCTGGCCAACGTGTACCTCGAAGGGACCTATTCGGAGGTCTACCCGGCCGTCACCACCGACGTGGCCGGCATGCGGGCGCTGTTCCGGCAGTTCTCGACCCCGGGCGGCGTCCCCAGTCACGTCAGCCCGCCGACGCCCGGGTCGATTCACGAAGGGGGCGAGCTGGGCTACGTGCTGACCCACGCCTTCGGCGCCGTGTTCGACAACCCGGGGCTGCTGGCGGTGGCGGTGGTCGGCGACGGCGAGGCCGAGACCGGACCGCTGGCCGGCTCGTGGAAGGGAATCAGCTTTCTCAACCCGGTGCGCGACGGGGCCGTGCTGCCCATCCTGCATCTCAACGGCTACAAGATCTCCGGCCCGACGGTGCTGGGCCGCTCGACCGACGAGGAGATCGCGTCGCTGCTGCGCGGACACGGCTACGACCCGCGCTTCGTCGCCGGGCAGGACCCGCCCGAGGTGCATCGCGCGTTCGCGGGCGCGCTGGACGCGGCGCTGGACGCCGTCGCCGACATCCAGCAGACGGCGCGCGCCGCCGGCGGCGTCACCACCCGCCCGCGCTGGCCGGTGCTGGTGTTGCGCACGCCCAAAGGATGGACCGGCCCCAAGGTGGTCGACGGCCTGCCGGTGGAAGGGACGTTCCGGGCGCATCAGGTGCCGCTGGCCGAGGTCCGGACCAATCCGGCGCACCTGCGGATGCTGGAGCAGTGGATGCGCAGCTACCACCCCGACGAGCTGTTCGACGCTCACGGCCGCCTGGTCGAGGACCTGCGCCACCTGGCGCCGGCCGGCGACCGGCGGATGGGCGCCAACCCCAACGCCAACGGCGGCCGCCTGTCGCGGCCCCTCGACCGGCCCGACTACACCGGATACGCCGTCGGCGTGCGGGCCCCGGGCGCCGAGCGGCACGAATCCACGCGGCAGCTCGGCATCTGGCTGCGCGACGTCTACGCGCGCAACCCCGATCGCTTCCGGCTGCTGTGCCCGGACGAGACCAACTCGAATCGGCTGGGCGCCGTCTTCGAACGCGAGAACCGCTGCCTGGTCGAGCGCATCGAGCCCGGCGACGACCACGTCGCCACCGACGGGCGCGTGATGGAGGTGCTGAGCGAGCACAACTGCGAGGGCTGGCTGGAGGGATACCTCCTCACCGGGCGGCACGGGCTCTTCGCCACCTACGAGGCGTTCGCGCTGATCGTCGCGTCGATGGTCACCCAGCACGCCAAGTGGCTGGAGGCTTGCCTGGATCTGCCCTGGCGGGCGCCGGTCCCGTCGCTGAACATCCTGCTCACCTCCACCTGCTGGCGGAACGACCACAACGGGTTTTCGCACCAGGGGCCCGGCTTCATGGACACCATCCTGTCGAAGAAGGGGGCCATCTCGCGCATCTATCTGCCGCCCGACGCGAACTGCCTGCTGTCGGTGGCCGACCACGCGCTGGCCAGCCGTAACTACGTGAACCTGATCATCATCGACAAGCAGCCCGAGCTGCAGTGGCTGGACATGGAGGCCGCCCAGGCGCACTGCGCGCGCGGCGCTTCGGTCTGGGAGTGGGCCGGCACGGCGGGGCCCGACGCGCCCGACGTCGTGCTGGCCTGTGCCGGGGACATTCCGACGCTGGAGACCCTGGCGGCGGCCGCCTGGCTGCGGCAGCGGGCGCCCGGGCTCAAGACGCGCGTGGTGAACGTCGTCGACCTGATGGGCCTCTACGCCCCCAGCGAGCACCCGCACGGCATGTCCGACGACCGGTTCGCGGAGCTGTTCACGCGCGACGCCGACGTGGTGTTCTCGTTTCACGGCTACGCGGGCGCCGTGCACCAGGTCCTGCACGGGCGGCCCAACCCGACGCGTTTCCACGTCCGCGGCTACCGCGAAGAGGGGACCACCACCACGCCGTTCGACATGGTGGTGCTGAACGGGACCAGCCGGTTCCACCTGGCGTCCGAGGCGCTGCGGCGGGCGCGCCGGCCGCCGGCCGACGCCGACCTGCTGATCGACGAGTGCACCGCCATCCTGAAGCGCCACCGCAGCTACGTGCGCGAGCACCTGGAAGACATGCCGGAGATTCGCGATTGGACCTGGCCGGCGTGATCCTGTGCCTCAATTGCGGGTCGTCGTCGGTCAAGGCGGCCTGCCTCGAGCCGGCGCCCGGGCGCGCGGGCGCGCAGCGCCGCCTGCGCGCGATCGACGTCGAGGGCGCCGGACCGGACGCGATCGCGCGCGCTCTCGACGGTGTGGCTCCGCCCGGCGCGGCGCCGGCCGCGGTCGCCCACCGGATCGTTCACGGCGGCCGGTTTTACACGCGCGCCACGCGCGTCGACGCGCAGGTCACCGCGCGGCTGCGCGAGTTGGTCCCGCTGGCGCCGCTGCACCTGCCCGCCGCGCTGGCCGGCCTCGACGAGGCGGCGCGCCGCTGGCCGGGCTGCCCGCAGGTGGCCTGTTTCGACACCGCGTTTCACGCCGACCTGCCCGAGGTGGCGCGCCGGCTGCCGCTGCCGGCGCAGGTGCTGGGCGATGAGGTCCGGCGCTACGGCTTTCACGGCCTCTCGTACGCGCACGTCCTTTGGACGCTGGGCGACGCCGTTCCGCCGCGGATCGTGATCGCGCACCTGGGAAGCGGGGCCAGCCTGGTCGCGGTCGCCGACGGGCGCGCCGTCGACACGACGATGGGCTTCACGCCGGCCGGCGGCGTGCCGATGGGGACCCGGACCGGCGACCTCGATCCCGGCGTGCTGTTTTACCTGGCCCGGGCGCGCGGGCTGACGCTGGAGGCGCTGGAACGGCTGTGCGAGCACCAATCCGGCCTGCTGGGGGTCGGCGGCAGCGCCGACGTGCGCGAGCTGGCCGCGCGCGCCCCGCACGATTCCGCCGCCAAGCTGGCGCTGGCGCTGTTCGCCTATCACGTTCGCAAGGCGATCGGCGGGCTGGCGGCGGTTCTGGGTGGCCTGGACCTGCTGGTGTTCACGGGCGGCATCGGCGAACACGCCGCCCAGGTCAGGGCCGACGCCTGCCAGGGCCTCGAACCGCTCGGCGTCCAGCTGGATCCCGCGCGCAATCCCGCCGGGGACGGCGTCATCAGCGGGGCCGCCAGCCGCTGCCTGGTCCGCGTGATCCCCGCCGACGAGGAGTCGCAGATGGCCCGCGAGGCCAGTGCGCTTCTCTAGTGCACCGCCGTCGAAATAGCGTCACGTTCGGCCGACGATCCGCGCCGGACGCTTCGTTGCTTCTCCTCACAATACCTCCGGGTATTCCTCGTCGTCGCGCCTCGCGTCCAGCGCGGCTTGTCGGCCTCGGCGTTGAC
>JAICYS010000084.1 GCA_025934105.1 Myxococcota bacterium
CGGCGGGCGGCGGCGCGGGCGGCGGAACGGCGGGCGTGGGCGGCGGAACGGCGGGAGCGGGCGGGGGAACGGCGGGAGCGGGCGGCGGCGCGGACGCGGCGGTGGTCCGGGGCCAGTACCTGGTGACGAAAGTCTTGAACTGCGGCGGGTGCCATACCCCGTCGGGCGGCGCCGCTCTGTCGGGCCGGACCTGCTTCGTCAACAGCGGGAGCGACTGCCTGAGCAGCGCCAACCTGACCAACGACGACAAAGGCCTCAGGCAACTGACCGACCAGGCCATCAAGGACGCGTTCACGAAGGGCAAGGACCCGGACGAGGCGGGGAAGTACCTGTTCTCGGTCATGCCGTACTACCAGTTCGCCAACCTGACCGACGCCGACGCGAATGCCATCGTCGCCTACCTGCGAACCGTGCCGGGAGATCCCAACGTGCCGTCCGCGAACACCGGCAAGTACGCGACCCAGCCCAGCGCGCCGGAGGCGGCCGCCGTCGACCCGACGGACCTTCCGAACGGCAGCGGGACGGGCGCGGCCAACGGCAAGTATCTGGCCACGCTGGTCTGCGTCACCTGCCACACGGCCGATCTGTCGAACGAGACCCCCACCATCATCAACGCGGCCAAGGCGTTCCAGGGCGGCAGGCCCGCCACGTCGGGCACGATGACGGGCCAATCGGCCAACATCACGCCTCACGCCAGCGGGATCGCGGGCTGGTCGGCGGCCGACGTCGCGAACGCCGTCATCAACGACAAGGACAAGTCGAACAACACCATCTGCGGCATGCGCGGCCTGCCGAACATCGATCCCAGCGACGCGACGGACATCGGCACCTACCTGACCACGATTCTCGGCCAGCCGAACACCGTCACGCCGGTTTGCACGCACTGACCGGCGGCTGAGAGCCCCGGCGCACGGCGTGCGTGCGCCGGGCCCCGTCCGTCGCGTACATTCGAAGGGTGAGCGATCGCCCTTCGATTCCGGACCAGATTGCCCGAGGCCTGCTGGCGGGTGGAGCGGCGCGCGTCGTCGCCGTGACCTCGACCGGCGTGGCGCGTGAAGCGGCGCGCCGCCATGGCGCGACCGGGGCCGCCGCCGTCGCGCTGGGGCGCGGGCTGACGGCGGGGCTGATGCTGGCCACGCTGACCAAGAACGACGAGTGCGTGACGCTGCAAGTGCTCGGCGACGGCCCGCTGGGCTCGCTCACCGTCGACGCGAGCGCCGCCGGCACGGCGCGCGGCTACGTGAAGAACCCGTCGGTGGGTCGGTCAGCGGTCGCGCCGGGGCAGCGGCTGGCGCTGGCGGCGGTGGTGGGGCGGTCGGGTCTGGTCAGCGTGGTGCGGGACCTGGGGCTGCGCGACACCTTCGGCGGGCAGACGCCGATCGTCACCGGTGAGGTGGACGAGGACGTCGAGCACTACCTCAACGTCAGCGAGCAGATCGACAGCGCGCTGGCCTGCGACGCGCTGGTCGACGAATCGGGACTGCTGGTCGCCGCGGCGGGGATTCTGGTCCAGGCGCTGCCGGGCAGCGTGGCTGGGCCGCAGGTCGCGGCCGCGCGGACCCACCTGCGCGGCGGCGCCCTGACGCGCGCGGTGGCCGAGGCGGCGGGCGGCGGCGACCTGGAAGGATTGATCGCGCAGGTTCTGGGGCCGGCGTTGGGGCACGTGCAGCTTCTGGACCTGCGGCCGGCGCGGTTTCACTGCCCGTGCTCGCGGGCGCGTGCCGGCGCGTCGCTGTCGCTGCTGGGGCAGGCCGACCTGGCCGAGATGATCCTCGAGGACGGCCGCGCCGAGGTCACCTGCAACTTCTGCGGCGCGCGTTACGAATTCACCGAGGCGGATCTGGAGACCATCCGTCGCGACCTGGACAAGACCGCCGGGCTGCCGAGCTGACGGGCGGCTCGATCGCGGCCGGCGCGCGGGCTGCGCGTCACCGAGGTGGATCTGGAGACCATCCGCGGCGACCTGGACAAGACCGCCGGGCTGGCGAGCTGACGGGCGGCTCGGTCGCGGCCGGCGCGCGGGCTGCGCGTCACCGAGGTGGATCTGGAGACCATCCGCGGCGACCTGGACAAGACCGCCGGGCTGGCGAGCTGACGGGCTCTCTCGGATCGCGCCGCCGCCGGACCCGCCGCGCCAGGGCCACGCCCAGCAGCGCGGCCAGCCATGGTGGCGCGCCGTCGGGGGCGGTCGCGCACGAACAGCCGGAAGAGTCGCCGCCGCCGGGGGCCGATGCGCCCGATCCGACGCCGCTGGTCTGGCCGCCGCCGCTTCCGTTCGAGCCGCCGGTGCTGGGGCTGCCGCCGCCGGAGGCGCCGGCGCCGAGGCTGCCACCCGCGCCCAGGTCGCCGCCGCCGCCGGTTGCGGAGCCACCCGCGCCCGTTCCGGCACGCCCCGCGACGCCCATCCCGGAGCCGCCGGTTCCGGGTCCCGCGGCGCCGCCGGGGCCGCCGCTTGCCGTGCCGCCAGTGTGGCCACCGGCCCCGGCCGACGACCCGGTCCGGCCCGCGGTCCCGCCGCCCGACCCCCGTCCCGCTGCTGCCGCCCTGGGCGGCGCCGCAGGCCCCGGTCGGCTTGTCCAGCCCCAGGAACGCGATCAGTCACCGTAAAGCGGCGGGCTCACCGTCTCGAGGTCGTGCTTTTGCGAGGTCGGGCCCAAATTGGTCTCCGACCTGACGTTGCCGGACGCCTCCTTGTACACGCGGAGGCTTTAGCAGTCCGTCGCGAAAGTCTCCGCGTCGCCGAAACGGGCGGGGGGCGTCTGCGGCGTCGCCGCTCGCTTGAATACCTCGGGTATTCGGCGCTTCGCTGCTCCTTGCATCCGTCCCCGCCGCGCCATTTCGGCTCGGTCCGACCTTCGCCCGGGGCGGCTAGGGCGGATATTGGCTCACGCCGACGGTGGCCCAGATGTAGTCGGCGAGGTTGGTGCCGACGTCGGCGCAGTCGACGTGGCACCCCGTATCACCTTCTTCCTCGTCGTAAAGCCATTCGCTGATGCCGCCGCCGATGTGGCACTGGATTGCAACGCTGCACCATCTCACCTCCCCTGAAGCCACCGACGTTGCCGGCCAGCCGGAAGGAGCCGAGGCCGGATCGACGGTGACCTCGGCGATGTTGACGTTGGGCGCGTGATCGAACTGGTAATAGACGAGGTCTCCGGGCGTGCAATATCCGTCTTGCCCGTCGGGGTTGCACTGCGCCCAAACGAACGAGTCATCGTTTCCGTGGGTGCCGTCCAGACTCACCCATTCGGTGAGCGGGTCATCCGCGCGGCACTTTCTGCCGATCAGGAAAAGAACCAAAAGGCAGGCCACCGCCGAGAGCTTGGCAATCCTCGCGTCAAATCGCATCCCTCTCCTCCTCTGTTCGAAGGGGGCCGATCGCCCTCTGGGCCCCGTTGGCAATCCTCGCGCTCAATCGCATCCTCTCCTCCTCGTGGCGGAGACGGGACGTGTCGCGCGGGCTGATTGCACACTCCCACGCATGGCCGACTCGCCTCCAACGTGGCAAAGATGCTGGGTCTCGCGACGCGGCGCGGAAGAGCTCCGCGGTCAATAAGACTGATTATCTCTTGCGCCAGGCGTTGACGGACCGACGCGCCGCCGATGGCGCCCTGGGCGGCGCCGTTCCAGGTCGGTTCAGGGCAAGCTGGCGAAGAAGTCGATCATCGCGCCGATCGCGAAGCAGGGGATGCCGTGCTCGGTCCCGCTGTAGCTGGGGTCGTCGTGCGAGCACCAGATCGTCGGCACCGTGCACTTGTCGTAGATGATGCACCCGGGGTGCACCAGCGGATGGCCCGGGTCGGTGCTGTTGCACGTCATCACGTCGTAGGTCGTCGACGTGCTGGCGCACATGTTGGCCGCCCGGAAATCGGCCACCGGGTTGGTGGCCGAGTCGGCTGAGCGTTGATTATCGTGCTGGCCGTCGATGTAGAGGACCGGCATCGGGGCCGCCGGCTTGTACGGATCGGCGGCCACCGGGGAGATCGCCTTCAAGTTCAGATGCTGGGCGTCGCTCTTGTGGGAGAGGATGTTGACCAGCATCTGCGAGCCGGAGCTGTGCGCGATCGCGAACACCCGGTTCTCGTCGATGCAGTAGTTGTTCATCACCTCGTCGTACTGCGAGAGGATGCGCGAGACGTCGCCGCTGTAATTGCTCCAGCATTGGCCGCTGTCCGGGGTATTCGGGAACGAACGGACGTAATTGTCGGCGAAGCTGGTGTTGTTGGTGATGCTGACGAATTCGGTGTTCGGGTTGCCGCAGGCGTGAAGCGCGATCAGCAACGGGAACGGCTTGGTGCCGTCGTAGCTGGTCGGGAACATGTAAAGTGACGTGTTGGCGACCGAGACCTGGCCGCCCGCCGGCCGTCCAGTTCCCTTGCTGCAGCCGGGGCTGGGCTTGGGGGCCGCGGTCATGGCCCCTCCGCCGGCCCCCCCGCTGGCGTGGCCGGCAGCTCCGCCGGCTGCCCCGCCCGAGCCGGTGCTGGCGCCGGCCATTCCGCCCTGGGCGCCGCCGCTGGCGCCGCCACTGGCCTGAATGCCGCCCGTTCCGGTCGATCCGCCCGACGAGCCGGTGGTCCCTCCGGAGGTGGCCATGCCGCCGGTGCCCGTGCTGTCGCCGCTGCCCGTCAGGCCGCCGGAGCCCGGCGCGCCCCCCGTGCCCGGGCCACCGGATTGGCTGGAGCTACAGCCCACCGCCGCCGCAAGCGCCAGGGCAACGAAGGTCGATCGAATTGTCGTCATCGTGCTCCGCATCTTAAGCCAGCATCCCGGAGATCATGCCGGTGCCGGTTCCCATTCCGAAGTTGACGGTGGTGGTGCTCTTGTCGCGCGTGGCGGCGGTGATGATCGTGTTGAACAGCTTGTTGTTGGTCACCTTGCCCGCGTCGATGAACTGACCAGTCTTCAAGAAGCCGCCTCCGTTGCCCCAAATGATGTGTGGGACGTTGCTCATGCTGTGGCTGGGGCCGTCCGCGACGTGGTTGGTCCACATGATGATGGACTTGTCCTGCAGCCCGCGCGCCTTGAACGCGTCCAGGCCGTGCAGCAACGACTGCAACCGCAGCGTGTCGATCTCGTGGTGCGCCTGTTCGGCGGTGGGGTTGTTGCCGGTCGCCGAATCCGAGTCGACGCGGTGGCTGATGTGGTGGAACGGCCACCCCAGGCTGGCGTTGGACGGCACGCTGTACTTGGTCCCGTCGGTGCCGTCGCCCCACTGCAACGTCCCCACCCGGTTGTAGTTGCAGGCGAAGGCCAGCGCCACCAGCTCGAGGTGCAGCTTGACCACGTCCTCGATCATGCCGTTGGTCTGGAAGGCGATGCCGCTCTGCAGGGCCGCCAGCTGCGACGTCGACAGGCCGTCCTGCGTGCAGCTCGCGGCCATGTTCGACATGGTGATCTCCGTATCGCGAATCGAGTCGAAGTGTTGCTGCAGGCGCTGGCGGTCGGCGCCGCTCAGCGCCGAGTTGCTCATCAGGCTGTTCAGCTCGGCGCGCACGAAGTCGTTGACGCTCTTGCGCGTGGTGGCCAGCTCGGCGGCGACCGGGTCGGTGCTGCCTCCGCTGCCGCCGCCGGTGGTCAGGCCCATCAACTTCGAATACAGGGTGTACGGGTTCAGGTCGGCCGCGCGCACCTGGCCGGCGCCGCCGCCCTTGAACGAGATCCGCTCGGCGATGTAGTTCTTCGCCCCCGCGTAGAGCGTCATGGGATCGGTGGCGTTGGCGTTGACCGCCTGCGCGATCACCATGTCCGCCGAGATGCCGGTCGAATACGAGGTCGACCCGCTGCCGCCGGGCGGCGCGGCGGTCAGCGACTGGCACAGGCCCTGGGCGTGCCCGCAGCTGGTCGGCCCGCCCAGCGGGAAGTTGATGTTCTTGATGAACAGCAGGTTGTCGGCGTGGGGCGCCAGCACGCTGGTCGCCCGATCGGTCAGCGCCGCCAGGCCCGACTGGGTCAGCGCCCCGGTCGCGTCGGGAAAGAAGCTCTTTCCGACGACGCCGCAGGCCGCGACCATGAAGAAGGTGAACACGGGCGGGTTGTCGGCGGACCAGGCCGACCGTTCAGGCATTCCCTCGAGAAAGGGGAGGCCGATCGCGATGGTCCCCGCGCCCCGCAAGAACGCACGCCGATTGAACGCTGAACGCTTGGCGGTCATGTCTAGTTGCCTCCGCTCCGCGTGCGGAACGCGTCGCTTCGAACGAGCTGCAGGATCAGGTTCTTGAGCGAGCCGTTGGAGCCCATACTGGCCTGCGCCAGCGTTTGCAGCAGGGGCATGTCGCTGGCCACCACGTCCCGTTGCAGGGCGAAGCTGGTCAGCTTCTTGGCGTAACAGAGGTGCGGCTGTGGGTCGTTGGCCATCACCTTCATCAGGTCGCCGGCGTTCGAGAAGCTCTGGCTGCCGTCGACGAACGAATAGCTGCCGCTGGCGTCGATGGTCAGTCCGCCGTTTTCGGTGTCGCGGTACTGGCCCATGCCGTCGAAGTGCTCGAACGAGAAGCCCAGCGGGTTGATCATGTCGTTGTGGCACTGGCTGCCGCAGCTGGACGTCAGCGTGTCGATGCGCTGGCGGTTGGTCTGGCCGGGCATCAGGGGCGGAATCGGCGGGAGGTTGGCGGCCGGCGGCCCGAGCTTCGCGCACAGGACGTCCAGGTTCATGCTCACGCCCCGGTGAATCGAATCCGGGTCGCCGTTGAAGCCGTAGAGGGTCAGGAAGGGCACCTGCGAGAAGTAGCCCACGCGTTGCGCGCCCAGGTCCTCTTGCGCGTATCCGCCCGACGGCGCGCTCATGCCGTAAAGAGGCGCCGTCTGCGGGCCGACGTAGCCGCGCGTCGAGGTCAGGATGTCCTTCAACCCGAGCCCCTGCGTGAAGATGTTGTCGAAGAACAGGTTGGAGACGTCCAGCAGCTCGGCGTTCAGCGCCGTGGTGTAGTTCGGGACGTTCACCTTGCTGATCTGCCCGTAACGATCGAAGTGGTACAGCTCGGCGTGGAACTGCCGCAGGATCGGGACGGCGGTGGTCTCGTTCAGCATGGTGCTGGCCAACGTCGCGGCGCCGTCCGCGGTGTCCAGCTTGCCCGGCCCGGCCGCCGAATCGAGCAGGCTGTCGCTGGGCGTGGTGCCGCGTAGCCATAGCGACAGCTTGGCGGCGATCTCGTACCCCGACAGCGGCGCGCCCGGGGCGGCCATCTCGGTTCGATAGAGGAAGAACGGCGACTGCAGCATGGCGCGCAGGACCAGCGAGGCGCCCTTCGCGAACGCGCTGCGCGAGCCGGAGAGGGTGGGACCCTGGTTGTAGAGCGTCATGTAGGCGCTCTGCTCGGCGGCGGTCAGCGGCCGCCGGTACGCCCGCCGGCCCATCGTCTGGATGAAGCCGGCGGCGTCGGTGCCGCTGTAGACCTGCGCCAGCGCCGTGTCGCTGGCGGTGACCTGGGTGGCCAGCGTCTCGGCGGCCTGCTGGAAGTCGGCCCAGGACTCCTGATTGACGTCCAGCACCAGCTCGTTATTGCTGAAGTCGGTGGTTCCGGTGACCGGGCTCTGGAAATTCTGCTCGAGCCCCGACGGCGCGGACAGCTTCAGGATGTCTTGCACGGCGCGCGCCCATTGGGCGTTCGTCAGCCGCACCATCCGGTAATACTGCGGCGAGCCGTCCAGGTTGAGCTGGCCGGGCGTGCTGACCATGCCCGATCCGCCGGTCGCCGTGGGGTCTCCGGCGCCCGTGCTTCCGCCGGTTCCGGTGCTGGCCCCCGGACCTGTGCCCCCAAGGCGACCCAGACAGCCGCCCAGAGCGCCAAATCCGAGAATCGCCGCAGCCGCCCAATAGCTGTGTCGTCGCATGTGGCTCCCTGCTGGTGGTGGCCGCTCCACCCGCCCCATGACTCTAAACCCACCCGAGGCCGCTTACCTAGCTGTCGCGACCTAGGTCACATTGTCAAAAATATTTACTTCAGGCTAGTCACCACGGTCTGCAGGTCGTTGTCAAAGGACCCGTCGGTGCGGCTGATGTCGGTGCCCGTGTCCCACAAAACCGGAACCATTCCGTGGGCGAAGGCGGCCTTGGCAACGCTCTGCATCCACGAGATTCGCGACGACGACGGGCGCGGGTAATTCATTCCCTTGGTGACGGAAAACTCTCCGATGATCACCGGGATCTTCTTCTGCGTGCTGAAGGTGGCAAGTTTTGAGAAGTAATTCTGCAACGTGGTCTGGTCCGAGCTCGTTCCCCAGGTGGTCTGCGGCGAGCCCCACGATTCGACCGTGTCGAGGCCGCAGAACGTGTAGGGCGTGTAGTAATGAATCGACAAGAACAGCTGATGGGCGCCGGCCGGATCCGTGGGCACCGTGAACGCGTCGACGCACGTCAAATCGATGTCCGTCGTGAACCCGGCAATCAGCAGCGCGCGCCCGGTGTTGTAGCCGCCCTGGGCGCGCACCGTGGTCACGAAGAGCTGGTTGAGGCTGTTCAAGGCGGCGTAGTCCGGCGTGCCGCTGGAATCGCCGTTCACGTAGAACTTTCCCTCTTCGTTCAGCCCCTCGAAGATCAGCTTGTCGCCGACCGGCGCGAAGGCCGTCGCGATCTGCGTCCAGTAAGAGGCGAACTTTGCCTTCACGTCGGAGGTGAGCGTGTACTGCTGAGGCGTCCCTTCGCTGTCGATCCAGCCGCCGTCCCAGTGGATGTTGACGATGGCGTACATGCCGGCGTCGAGGATCCAGCCCACCACCTCCTTGACGCGGTTCATCTTGGTGGCGTCGACGACGCCGTTGACGGCGTAGGTGTTCCAGGCCACCGGCACCCGCACGGTCTTGATCCCGTGGCTGGCCATTCCATTGATGAAGGCCTGCGTGACCAGCGGTTGGCCCCAGCCGGTCTCCCAGGCGGTCGTGTTGTCGAAGGTGTTTCCGATGTTGGCGCCGAATCCCATGTCGGCGGCCATCGCGGTCGTGTCGACCGTGTCACCCGCCCCGGCGTTCCCGCCGCCGGCGTTCCCGCCGATCGAGCCACCGGCGCCCCCGGCCTTACCCCCGGCCCCCTGGCTGCCGGCGGTTCCCGTTCCCCCGGCGCCGCCGCGGCTTCCCCCGCCGACGCCGCCGGTTCCGTTGCCGCCGCCCGCGCTGGTGGTCCCGCCGCTGCCGATCGTGCCGCCCGCGCCGCCCGTCGTCCCGCCGCTGGCGCTGGTCCCGCCGGCCGCGGTGGCGCCGCCGGTGGCCAGGTTTCCACCGGTGCCGGGCGCGCCGCCCGTCCCCGCGCCCGCGCCGCCGGAGCTCGAACAGCCAGCCAGAACGAGGGCGACCGCCAGGGCGGCCATTCGCAGACGACGACGGGGACGAGTGCTCATGAGGCTCCTTGCGCCAGACCGCGGGGATTTGTTGCGGGCGCCGGAGTCTTGTCACGAAACGGCGATCAAAAGAAAGAGATGTCGTCGATCCAAAGGTCGAAGATCTCGTCGACGTAGAAGTCGAAATCGACGCTGTAGAGCGCGCTGGTGTCCAGCACCGATTCCTGCAGGCCGAAATTGCGCTGGCCGAGGCCGGCGAACGGGATCCGGTACTGGGTCCAGCGCGTTCCGAGCTGGGTCAGGTCGACGCCGAAGCTGTCGTAACAGGCCGTCGGTCCCGTCGCGACGTTTGCGTCGCAAACGCCCCCCTCGGGGCGGGTCGCTCGGTCGCTGACAGCCAGCCGGACCTGGTTGGCGGACGTGTCGCCGATACGCGCCCAGAACGTGATGCCGGTGCGCGCGCTCGCGTCGTAAGGCAGAACGCCCGACGCGCCGCCGTCGGTGGGTCCGTACCGGAACAAGACGGTCAGGAGGGCCCAGCTCGTGAAGCCCTGCCCGGTCACGTGCATGGCGTAATGGCTGCCGCATCGGCCGCCGCCCGGGATCAGCTCCGCCGAGGCGTTGCCGTTGGGCGCGATGCTGGCGCCCGGGGACGTCATGTCGCCGCCCGCCCACCAGCTTCCGCTGCGCCCGCCCTGCATGAGGATGGCCGGATCGGGCGCCTCCATGTCGTCGATCATCGCGGTCGGATCGACCGGCCCGCCGCTGTCCGGGCAGGCCGGCGCGCTGGTCCCCGAGTCACCGCCCGGCGCTGACGCCCCAGGCGATCCCCCGCCACCCGCCAGACTCCCGACGGGAACCCGCGCGCCGGCCGTGTCCGAACCGCAGCCGCCGCAAACCCAGGCCGCCGCGCAGACGGCCGCTGCCAACTGATGAATGTTCATTCAGCGCCTCCTTTGAACGCGTCGCGCGCTCACACCAAGCCCGCCAGCGGGCCGGCGCACCAACTTGCCTGGCCGAACGTGGTGTCCGGGATGCCCATGGCGTTCAGGATCGAGAGCAGCAGGTCGTTGTGCGCGAGCCCCTGTCCCTCGTAGTTCAGGAACCGGCCGGTCACCAGCGGACCGCCGCCGGTGCCCGCCAGGACGTAGGGCGCGTCCTGCCGGCTGTGCGTGTTCCCCTTCGCCAGCTCGTTGCACCAGAGAACCAGCGTGCTGTCGAACAGCGTGCCGCCGCCCGCGTCCGGGGTCGCCTTCAGCCGCGCGATCAGCCCCGCCATCTGTTGCGCGTACCAGGTGTTGATCTGCGTCAGCTTGTTCACCGCGTCGGTGTCGCCGTCGCTGCGGTGGGAGAGATCGTGGTGGCCGTCGGGAATGCCCAGCCAGGTGAACCTCACCTGCGAGATCGAGCGCGACCACTGCAGCGACGCCACGCGCGTCAGGTCGCAGGCCAGCGCCATCGCGAGCAGATCCATCTGGAGCTTGCCGACGTCGGGAAAGACGTCGTTGGTCTGGGCCGACAGCGCCCGGACTGCCGGATCCACGCAGGCCGGATTGCTCTCGACCAGGTTCGTGGTGAGGCGCGTCTCGATCTCGCGGACCGCGGTCAGGTGCGCGTCCAGCCGCTGCCGATCCGCGCTGCCCAGCTGGCCGGCGACGCGGGTGTACTCGGCGCCCACCGCGTCCAGGATCGACTTGTGCCGCGCGCGCTGCTGCGCCAGCGCCGCGGCGTCGGTGTGCAGGTCCGAGAACACCGTGTCGTAGACGGCCAGCGGGTCGTCGGTGGGCGGCAGCGGCTGGTTGGCGGCGCGGTAGATCATGCGGCCCCAGTCGTCGGCCGCGCCGACCTGCACGCCCAGCTCCAGAGAGCGGAACGGCGTGGGCGCGGCCAGCCCCTCGGCGATGCGCTGGTCGACGGATGGACCGGTCGCCCACCCCGCCGGCGGCGCGCCCACGCCCGCGAACGGCCCGGGATTGAGCGGGCTGCCGGTCAGCATGCCGCCGATGCCGTTCTGGTGTCCGTCGCCGCCGCCACCCTGCTGGAGCAGGCCCTGCACGACGATCAGGTCGCCCTGATGCGGCGCCAGCGGCGACAGGATCGGCGACAGCGTGAAGCTGAGCTCGCTGCCGGCGGGCGCCCAGGCGGGCAGCGTGCCGTTGGGCGAGAACATGACGACGAACCGCCTGGGCGGCGCAGCCGCGCGAGCCCGCCGCGGGCGCATCGCCTCCAGGAACGGCAGCGCGATGGCGGCGCCGGCGGTGCCGCGCAAGATGGTCCTTCGGGAGAGGCTCTTCATGGTTGGGACTCCGGCGCAAGGGTGCGGAACGCGGCCAGGCGGACCGTCTCTCGGACCATCTTCTTGAAGTCGCCGCCGGGGCCGGACAGCGTGGCGGCCAGCGCCGAGATCGCGCAGAGGTCGCTCGCCGTCTGTTCGCTGCGGCCGAATGCGTAGCGGAACCACTGGGTGGCCGCGCAGGAGGCCACCTCGGCGCTGCCGGCCAGCTTGCCGGCCAGGCTGGGCATCCCGTCGAGATCGCCGTCGACGTCGGTGCCGGTCAGCGCGCCGGTCGCGTCGACCGGCTGGTCGGCATCCGTGTCGCGCCAGACGCCGGCGGCGTCCTCATGCTCGAACGCGAACCCGATCGGATCCATCAAGGTGTGGCAGCCGGCGCAGACCGGGTCGGCCGTGTGCTGGGCGAAGCGCGCGCGCGTCGGCAGCCGGGGATCGACCGGCGGCGGCGCCACGACGATGGTGGGCGGCGGTGGCGGCGGCGGACGGCAGAAGAGCTGCGCGCGCACGAACTTGCCGCGCAACACCGGCGAGGTCTGGTCGGCCTTGGCGTGCACGGCCAGGAACGCGCCCTGCGTGAGCATCCCCGCGGCGCGTGTGGGGTCGAGCGCGATCCGCTGATATCCGGTGCCGCCCGGGTCCGGCAGCCCGTAGAAGGCGGCCAGCGACGAGTCGGCGAACGTCACCGGCGCGGTGAGCAGGGCTGCCAGCGTCGGGCCGCTGTTCCAGGCGTCGGTCAGGAACAACGACGTCTCGGTGGCCAGCGCGGCGGGCGTCGCGTCCGTCCAGGTGCGGTAGAGCGCGCGGTTCTTGTCGACGCCGGCCACGGCCTCCACCTCCCACCATTCGCTGGCGAAGTGGACGAACAGCTCCGCGGCGCGTCCGTCGGCCAGCAGGCGGTCGGCCTGGGCCAGCAGGCCCGGTTCCGTGGCCAGCTCGCCGCGTCCGGCCGCGGCCAGCAGCGCCGGGTCGGGCGGGGCGCCGGTCAGCGTGAACGCCAGCCGCGTCGCCAGCGCGTACCCGTCCAGCGGTTGCGCCGCCGTCCCGGCCGATTCCGGGCGGTAGAGAAACTGCGGCGCCTGCAGCATGGCCGCGACCACGGCCGCCACGCCGTCCGACGGCGTCGGGGCGGCCGTGGCGGCGTAGAGCTGGGCCATCGCCTGTTGCTCGTCGGACGTCAGCGGGCGCCGCCAGGCGCGGCGGCCGAACGCGCTGGTGAACGCCGCCACGCACGCGGAATCGCCGGCCGCTGGATCGCAGCCGGCGAGCCCGGCCCGCAGCGACGCGTTCGCCAGCAGGGTCGCCGCGGCCTGCTCGGCCGAGTCCAGGTAGTCCTGCGCGTGCAGGCTGGAGACGCTGTAGGCGGCGGCGATGTCGTCGAAGCCCATCGTCTCCTCGTCGGGCGGCAGGTTCTGCGCGATGGATGGGGCGGCGCCGGTCAGGTCGGCCAGCGCGCGTCCGTATTCGAACCGCGTGAGCCGCCGCAGCGGGGCCGGCCCGGGGTCGGCGGCGCAGAGCGGGACGCCGGCGGTCGTGGTCGCGCCCCCGCCCGCTCCGCCATGACATCCGGCGAGCGCGGCCAGGACCAGACCGAGCGGAGCGCGCCGGCAGATCGGCCGGATCGAGCAGCCAGGCAGAGTGTTGCGTCGTGCGACCATCGGGAACCGCCTCCCGATGATCAAGAGTCGGCTGCTCCGAACCGGGACGGGATTTCTTTGCGTCCGGCGATCGCGGCGGTTGGGCCGGCGACGACCGGGCAGCAAGCGTTTCGCCGGATGGCGGGAAAGATCGTCAGGCGCGGCGCCGCTCGCCGGGGGGCAGGATGCCGGCGCCGCGCAGCCCGTCCACCGCTGCGCGGGCGGCCTCGTCGGCCGGTCCCGCGGTGTCGATCGCCAGCCTGAGGTCGGCTTCGCCGTCCGCCGGCGGCTGGTAGTCGCGGGCGAAGCCGTCCAGCAGGTCCTCGCGCGCGTCGGAGACGGAGTCCCGGGTGCGCCGCGCCGCCAGCCGCGCGCGGAGAAGATCGACGGGCGCGCGCGCCTCGAGCAGCACGAAGGCGGCGCCGGCGGCGCGCGCGGCGGCCGCGGCCTGGGCACGCCAGCTCCGGCTCGAGAAGCTGGCGTCGACGATCACCCCCCGGCCCGAGGCCAGCACGCGCCCGGCGCGCCGCAGAACCTGGTCGTAGATCGCCTGCCGCGCGTCCAGGCCGTACTCGGGCGCTCCCGGGCGCGATTTTCGGGTGCGGTCCGAGCTGACGACCGGCACGGCCAGCCCGCGCCCCAGAGCTTCGGCCAGCGTGCTCTTGCCGCTGCCGATCAACCCGCCGACGCCGAGCAGGAACGGCCGGTCCCGCGGCGCGCCGGCGGCCGACCGGGCCAGCGCGAAGCAGCGCCGCGCCTCCGCTTCCTTCGCCGCGCGCGCCTCCGGGGCCGTGCCGGGATCGACGGCCAGGAAGCCCGCCACCTTGCCGCGCACCCAGGCCCGGTACGACAGGTAGAAGTCCAGCACGCCATAGAGGTCGAAATCGTCGCTGGCCTCCGCGAACCGGGCCACGAGGCCGGCCGCCAGATCCGAACGGCCGGCGGCCTCCAGCTCCATGGCGGGAAACGCGATCTCGCCGGCCGTGTCGCCGCAGCGGAAGCGCTCATTGAATTCGATGGCGTCGATGATCACGGGGCGGGCGCGCCGGCCGAGGAAGTAGACGTGTTCGAGCCGCACGTCGCCGTGACCGTCGCGGATCCGGCCGGCCTCGATCCTGGCGCCAAACAGGTGCGCGTCGCGCGCCAGCATGCGGCGCTGGAAGGCCTCGACCTCGTCGAACGTCGGGGCCGGGATCAGGCGCCCCCGGAGCGGGCGTGTCTGGGTGAAGTTCTCGCCGACGTTGGTGGCCAGCGCCGCGACTGTTCCGAAGGCCGGCGCCGGGGAGGCCGCGCGCAGAAAGTCGGCCAGCAGCCGCGCCACCTCCTCCAGTGCGGCGGCGCCCAGTGTTCCTCCGGCCAACCGCGCGGCGGCGCTGGCCGCGTCGGGCAGGCGGCGCATGTGGACCGCCCAGTCGACGGTCGGCCCGCCTCCCGCCAGCGTGTGGCCGTCTGCCGCCCGCCGGACGGGGACGACGCCCAGGTACACGTCCGGGGCGAGGCGCGCGTTCAGCCGCACCTCCGCCAGGCAGGCCTGGCGGCGATTCTCCATCGTGCGGTAGTCGAGGAAGCCCAGGTCGACCGGCCGCTTGACCTTGAAGACGTCCGCCTCGGTCAGAAACACCCACGAGGCGTGCGTGGTGCGGTGCTCGACCCACCGAACGCGGCCGGGGTAGGCCGACGGCCGCAGGAGATCGCGCACCAACTGGGGCTGCCCGTCGGTCATCCGTCCTCGCCTTTCGCACGATGTGCATCAGCACGCCATGTGCCAGGGGATGACCTCGCCGGGCCGGCGGCGGCGCGCGTCTTCGATGTTCGCGCCGCCGGCGACGAACCCGTGGCGCCCGCCGCGCGATCGGGTCTCCGCGACGTCGTTCGCGACCGGCACGGACCGACCTGGCAGCAACCTCCGCTGGCCCGCTGCTTGCTGTTCCGGCCGGCATGAAACGCATCCGCCGCCCAGCCCTGGTCTCGGCTTTATTGGCCGCGCTCTGTTCGTGCGCCGCCCAGACCGCCCAGCAGCCGCCCCAGCACGATCAGCTGGCGCGGGCGATCGCCGCGCCCGATCGGGTCGATCCGCCCGAGCCGCTATCACCGGCGGCCCGGGCCTTCCTGAAGCAGCGGATGGCGGCGCACGCGCGCGACATGGGCAGCTTGATGTCGGCGATCATGCTGCTGGAATACACCAGCATCGCCATCCGGGCCGAGGCGATCGCCGACGACGCGAGCTGGGCGCGACCGCTGACCGGCGACGCGACCGAGCTGAACGCGCAGGTCCCCGAAAAGTTTTACGTCCGGCAGGACGACCTCAAGACCGCGGCGCGCCGGCTGGCCGCCGCGGCGCGGTTGCGCGACGCCTACAAGGTGGCGGATGCCTACGGCCGGGTCGCCGAGACCTGCGTGCGCTGCCACGCCGACTTCCGCCCGGGGCTCGACGGAGCGGCCCAGTGACCGCCCGCGCGCAAAGCTTGCGCCGCCCGCTCCGTCGCGCGCAGGGCATGCGTCGCGCCGTGCGGCAGCGGGCGCGTCTGCGTGTGGCATGCCCTGTGCTGTCCACCTCGCCCGGGAGGCGCCCATGAACTGCAACGAGGTCATGAATTCGAACCTGGAGTGGCTGAGCGAGACCGACCCCATCGCCGCCGCCGCGAAGAAGATGGCCGAGGCCGGCGTCGGATTTCTTCCGATTTGCGACGCGCGCATGCGGGTCATCGGCGTGGTCACCGATCGCGACGTGGCCGTGCGCGCGGTGGCGAGGTCGCTCGACGCCGCGCGGACCAGCGCCGCGATGATCATGTCGTCGCCCGCGATCACCTGCCTGGTGACCAGCGAGCTCGGAGAGGCCGAGCGGCTGATGGTCGAGGAGCGAATCTCCCGCATCCCCATCGTCGACGCGCAGGGCACGCTGGTCGGCGTGGTCAGCCTGGCGGATCTGGTCGAGCGCACGCCGCGCGCTGACGCCTGGAAGACGCTGCAGGCGGTGCTCTGGCGGGACGCGCTGGGGCCGCGCGCCGGCGCCCCGGCCTGGCAGCCGCTGCTGAAAGACGATCCGATCGCGCGGCAGCAGCCGGTTGCCGACGAGGCGCATCCGCAGGCCACGGTGTTCACGGGCGGCAGCCACACCGTCGACACCAAGGAGTTCCCGTAGCCGTGGGCGAGGCTGGCGGAGCCGCGCGGCGTCGCGCTGGCCCACGACGTGCTGCATGGCTCGCGGGCGCACCCGCTGGCGCCGTTCTTTCAACCGCGATCCGTCGCGGTGATCGGCGCCACTGAGACGCCGGGGAGCGTGGGGCGCACGCTGCTGCACAACCTGATCGCGTCGCCGTTCGGCGGCACCGTCTACCCTGTCAACCCCGGGCGCGACAGCGTGCTCGGGATTCGCGCCTACCGATCGATCGCCGACGTGCCGTCGGCGGTCGACCTGGCGGTGATCGCGACGCCCGCGCCGCGCGTGCCGGGCGTGGTGGGCGAGTGCGCCGCCCGCGGCGTCCCGGCGGCGGTCATCATCTCGGCCGGATTTCACGAGATCGGACCGGCCGGCGCCGCGCTGGAGCGCGACGTGCTGGCCGCGGCGAACCGCGGGCGGATGCGCATCGTGGGTCCGAACTGCCTGGGCGTCATGAGCCCGATCACCGGCCTCAACGCCACCTTCGCGGCCGGCATTGCCTTGCCGGGCAACGTGGCCTTCTTGAGCCAGAGCGGCGCGCTGTTGACCGCCATCCTCGACTGGAGCCTGCGCGAGCGGCTGGGGTTCAGCGCGTTCGTGTCGCTGGGCGCGATGCTGGACGTGGGGTGGGGCGATCTCATCGACTACCTGGGCGACGACCCGCGCACGCGCGCCATCGTCATGTACATGGAGTCGGTCGGCGACGCGCGGGCGTTCTTGTCGGCGGCGCGCGAGGTCGCGCTGACCAAACCGATCATCGTCATCAAGGCCGGGCGGTCGGAGGCGGCCAGCCGCGCCGCCGCGTCGCACACCGGGGCCCTGACCGGCTCCGACGAGGTGCTGGACGCGGCCTTCCACCGCAGCGGCGTGCTGCGCGTGAACGACATCGGCGACGTGTTCCGGCTGGCGGACCTCCTCGGGCGGCAACCGCGCCCGGCCGGCCCGCGGCTGACCATCGTGACCAACGCGGGCGGCCCGGGCGTGCTGGCCACCGACGCGCTGGCGGCCGGCGGGGGCGGGCTGGCCGTGCTGGGCGCCGAGACGCTGGCGCAGCTCGACGCGGGGATGCCCGCCGCCTGGAGCCGCGCCAACCCGCTCGACATCCTGGGCGACGCCGATCCGGCGCGCTACGCGGCCGCGCTCAGCGCCGCGGCGGCCGATCCGGCCAGCGACGGGTTGCTGGCCATCCTCACGCCGCAGGACATGACCGATCCGACGCTGACCGCCGAGGCGCTGGCCAAGCACGCGCACATCCAAGGCAAGCCGGTGCTGGCCAGCTGGATGGGCGGCGCGAACGTGGCGGCGGGCGTCGACATCCTGAACCGCGCCGGCATCCCGACCTTCGAATTTCCCGACGACGCCGCGCGGACCTTCTGCCAGATGTGGCGGTACGCCGAGAACCTGCGCGGCCTCTACGAGACCCCGGCGCGCGGTCCGGAGGGGCTGGCGCGGCCGCCGGTGCCGGACGCCTTGATCGCGGCGGCGCTGGCCGACGGACGGACGCTGCTGGACGAGCACGAATCGAAGGCCTTGCTGGAGAGCTACGGGATCCCGGTGACGCCCACCCGGGTGGCGCGCGACGAGGCCGAGGCCGTCGCGAGCGCGCGATCGCTGGGCTTCCCGGTGGCCGTGAAGCTCTGGTCGCGGACCATCACCCACAAGAGCGACGTCGGCGGGGTGCGGCTGGGCATCGCCGACGAGGCCGGCGTGACCGCCGCCGTCCGGCAGATTCGAGAGGCGGTGGCGGCCCTGGGGGGCGCGGCCGACTTTCTGGGCGTCACGGTTCAACCGATGGTCGATCGCCGCGACGGGTACGAGCTGATCCTGGGGAGCAGCGTCGATCCGCAGTTCGGTCCGGTCGTGCTGTTCGGCCTGGGCGGCGAGCTGGTCGAGGTCTTCCGCGACCGCGCGCTGGCGCTGCCGCCGCTGAACACGACGCTGGCCCGCCGGGCCATCGCCCAGACCCGCATCGCCCGGGCGCTGGGCGGCGTGCGCGGGCGCGCGCCCGTCGACGTGGGCGCACTGGCGGCGGTGCTGGTCCGCTTCGGCGACCTGGTGGTGGACCACCCGCGCATTCGCGAGATCGACGTGAACCCGTTGCTGGCGTCGGCGCGCGGGTTGGTGGCGCTGGACGCGCGCGTGGTCCTGACCGACCCGGCGGTCGCCGACGCGGCGCTGCCCAGGCCCGCCATCCGCCCCTACCCGGCCGCCTACGTCTGGCGCGCGCCGCTGCGGGACGGCACGCCCGCGCGCATCCGCCCCATCCGTCCCGAGGACGAACCCGCGATGGCGCTGTTCCACAACACCCTGACCGAGGAGAGCGTCCGCATGCGCTACGCGCAGATGCTGCGGCTGGATCAGCGGACCGCGCACGAGCGGCTGGTGCGCGTCTGCTTCGCCGACTACGACCGCGAGATGCCGCTGGTCGTCGAGCGCGAGAGCAGCGGCGGCGCGCCCGAGATCCTGGCGCTGGGGCGCCTCAGCCGGCCGCGAATCCGCGGCGCCAGCGACGCCGAGTTCTCGCTGCTGGTCGCCGATCCGTGGCAAGGCAAGGGGATCGGCGGGCAGCTTCTGGGGCGGCTTCTCGAGGTGGCGGCGCACGAGGCGATCGGGCTCGTCCACGCCGAGATTTTGGAGGCGAACTTGCGGATGCAGCGGCTCTGCGCCCGCTTGGGGTTCCGCCTCTTGCCGGCCGAGGGCGGGGTCATCCGCGCCGAACGCCTGGTGGGCGCCGACTGAGCCTCGGGTCTGAACCGAACGCAAAAGGAGCGATCATGAGCGCGACGATGACGGCAGCGGTGTTTCAAGGCAAAGGCAAGATCGGGCTGCGCGAGGTTCCAAGGCCGGTGCCGGGAATCGGCCAGGCCTTGATCCGGGTGACGCTGACGACGATCTGCGGGACCGACGTGCACATCCTCAAGGGGGAGTATCCGGTGCGGGACGGGCTGGTCGTCGGACACGAGCCGGTGGGCGTGGTCGAAGAGCTGGGGCCCGGTGTGCTCGGATACCAGAAAGGCGATCGGGTCATCGTCGGCGCCATCACGCCGTGCGGGCAGTGCCGGGCCTGCCTGTCGGGCGTGGCGTCGCAGTGCGGGCACGGCGGGTCCGGGTCGGAGGCCGCCGGCGGCTGGCGGTTCGGCAACACGATCGACGGCTGCCAGGCCGAGTACGTGCTGGTCCCCGACGCGCAAGCAAACCTGGCCAGGATTCCGGACGGCCTGGCCGACGAGGAGGTGCTGCTCTGCCCCGACATCATGTCGACCGGCTTTTCGGCGGCCGAGCGCGGGCACGTCCGGCTGGGCGACTCGGTGGTGGTGTTCGCGCAGGGGCCGATCGGCCTGTGCGCGACGGCCGGCGCGCGCCTGGCCGGCGCGTCGCTGGTGATCGCGGTCGACAGCGTGCCCGAGCGGCTGGACTTCGCGCGCCGGATGGGCGCCGACGTGGTGTTGAACTTCAAAGACCAGGACGTGGTGGCCGAGATCAAGCGGCTGACCGACGGAGGTGCCGACGTGGCCATCGAGGCGCTGGGGCAGGCGCAGACGTTCGAGAGCTGCCTGCGTGCCATCCGCCCGGGCGGCACGCTGTCCAGCCTGGGCGTCTACTCCGGGCACCTGACCATCCCGCTCGACGCGTACGCCGCGGGCCTGGGTGACCAGACCATCGTGAATTCGCTGTGCCCCGGCGGAAAAGAGCGGATGCGCCGCCTGATGAGCATCGTCGCGGCGAAGCGCTTCCCGTTCCGGGAGCTGATCACGCACCCCTTCCGGCTGGCCGAGATCGAGGCGGCCTACGACCTGTTCTCGCACCAGCGGGACGGGGTGATGAAGGTGGCGATCCGGCCCTGACCGAGAATTCGGGGGCGGGCGGGCGGTCCGGCCGGGTCACTGGAGGCCGTAAACGTAGATCCGGCTGGACGTCGTGTCGTAGAGGTACAGCGTGGTTCCGTCGGCGCTCATGGCCATGGTGCTGGTGGTGAGCGGGGTCAAGCGCTTCACGGCGAAGGTGGTGCCGTCGAAGATGTGGTTGGGGCCGACGGCGATCGATCCGTCGGCGTTGATGGCCAGGATCGTCTCCGAGAACGTGCCCAGCACCGACTTCAGGTTCTTGGCCAGCAGCTTCTGCGTCGAAGAGAAGACGTACTGCCCGTCGCGCGACACGATCACGCTGGCCGCGCCCGATCCCGACGAAGAGTCGACCTGTTGCAGCTTGTTGTCGACGATGTCGTAACGCGTGATGCTCGACAGTCCGGTGGTCCCGGCCACGTAGATGGTCGTGCCGTCGGGCGTGGCCGCCAGATCGGGCGTGTAGATCGATCCGGTGTGGTCCAGCGAAGCCCCCGTCAGCGCGTCGACCAGCTTCAGATCGTTCCATTGATCCATACTGGTAAAGACCAGGGTGTCGCCGGCGGTGCAGGTGAGGCGATAGGGATTGCCCGGCCAGGTCCCGACGGTGGTGTCGACGAAGATCGAACCCGCCAGCGTGTGGGTGGTGAGATCGACCATCGCGATCTCGGTGCTGCCGAAGTTCGCCACGTAAAGCGTGGTGCCCTCGAGGTTGATGTCCAGGTCGACCGGCGACGAGCCGACGAAGATCGTCTTGTCGACCGTGTTGGTCGTCAGGTTGACGAAGTGAAGCGAGTTGTTCACCTTGTCGACGGCGTACAGATAGGGCCGCTTGGGGTCGACCATCATCCGCTCGACCTGCGAGCCGACGTCGATGTAGACGCCGGCCACGATGGTCTGGGCGTTGCTCAAGAGCTCGGTTCCGGCCGCCGTCACGCCGCCCACCTGGTAGGTGTACGAGACGCCCAGCTGGCCGGTGTCGTCGCGGTACTGCGCCGACGTGCCGCTCTGCAGGATGTCGATGACCGAGCTGTTGCGATGGATGCGGTAGCTGGCGAACGCATTGCCGGGCGTGACCGTCCAGGCCAGGTTGATGCCGTTCGTGTCCTTGGTCGGCGTCTCGAGGACGATCGCCGACGAGCCACCGCCGCCGCCGGTCCCGGCCGCCCCGCCGATCCCGACTCCGCCCGTCCCCGGGTGGCCCGCCAGACCGGTCGCGCCGCCGTGTCCGCCCGCGCCGGCGCCGGC
>JAICYS010000416.1 GCA_025934105.1 Myxococcota bacterium
CTGGAGCAGGTGCGCGAGGTGAGCCGCGCGCTGGCGGGCGGCGCGCCGTCGGTGGTGTCGGTGTTCGCCGGCCGGATCGCCGACACGGGGCGGGATCCCATCCCGCTCATGAAGGAAGCGCTGCAGATCTGCCGGGCCAGCACCCCCAGCGCCGAGCTGCTGTGGGCCAGCCCGCGCGAGCTGCTGAACATGGTCCAGGCGGCGGAGATCGGCTGCGACATCATCACCGTCACCCCGGACCTGCTGAAGAAGCTGGAGCTGGTCGGCAAGGATCTCGGCGATTTCAGCCTGGAGACCGTGCAGATGTTCCACAACGACGCGCAGGCCGCGGGGTTCGAGCTGTGAGCGCGGACGCGGGGCGCGGCTTCGTCGACCTGTTCCTGCAGGAGACGGTCAAGGCCGTCAAAGAGCTGGACGCCGCCGCCATCCACGCGACGGCGGTGGGCCTGGGGCGCGTGCGCGACGCGGGCGGGCGCCTCTTCATCCTGGGCGTGGGCGGCTCGGCCGGCCACGCCAGCCATGCCGTCAACGACTTCCGGAAGATTTGCGGGTTCGAGGCCTACGCGCCCACCGACAACGTCTCCGAGCTGACCGCGCGCGTGAACGACGAGGGGTGGGACACCAGCTTTTCCGAGTGGCTGAAGGTCTCCCGACTCGACCAGCGCGACGCGCTGCTGATCTTCTCGGTGGGCGGCGGCAACAAGGAAAAGAACGTCTCGATGAACCTGGTCCGCGCCGTCGAGCTCGCGCGCGAGCGCGGCGCGGCGGTGTTCGGCATCGTCGGCAAGGACGGCGGCGCGACCAAGCAGGCGGCGCAAGCCTGCGTCGTGATCCCGACCGTCTCGCCCGACCGGATCACGCCCCACACCGAGGGGCTGGCCGCGGTCGTCTGGCACCTTCTGGTCAGCCACCCGGCGCTCAAGCGGGCAGCCACCAAGTGGGAGTCGACCAAGTAGCGACTTCGCCGCCCCGGCGGGCGGCTGTTTCCGCCGGCCGCGGCCGCGTTCGACCTGCTCGGTCCCGGCCGCGCGCGCCGCTACCCTGGCGCGGGGAAAAAGATAGGATGCGGCCCTCGTGAGCAACGGCATGACAGAACGTCGCTTTTTCATCGTCGGCGGCGCCGGCTTCATCGGCGGCCATTTTTGCGATCACCTGCTGGGGCCGGCGGGCGCCGCCGGCGTGACCATCTACGACAACTACTCGTCCGGGCGGGCCTGGCACCACGCCGCGCACGACGCCGATCCGCGCTTCCGGGTCGTCCGCGGCGCGGTCGAGGACACGCCGGCGCTGGCCGCCGCGATGGACGGGCACGACGTCGTCATCCACCTGGCGTCGAACCCGGACATCGCGCGCGCCGCCCGCGAGCCGACCATTGACTTCACCCAGGGCACGGCGCTGACCCAGAGCGTGGTCGAGGCCATGCGGGTCACCAGCGCCAAGCGGATCCTCTACGCCTCGGGCAGCGGCGTCTACGGCGAGCTCGGCACCGTCGAGGCGCAGGAGGACCACGGCCCGCTCATCCCGGTCTCGACCTACGGCGCCAGCAAGCTGGCCGGCGAGGCGCTGATCGCCAGCTACGCCTACATGTTCGACCTGCGCGGCTGCGCGTTCCGCTTCGGCAACGTGGTCGGCCCGCGCCAGACCCACGGCGTCGGCTTCGACTTCGCGCGGCGCCTGCTGGCGTCCGCCGCCGCCGGCGAGAGCCCGATCGTCCTCAAGATCCTGGGCGACGGCAGCCAGTCGAAGTCCTACGTCCACGTCAGCGACATCGTGCGCGCGGTGTTGACCGCGCACCAGAAGACCACCGCGCCGTTCGCCGCCTACAACGTCGCGACCGGCGACTACATCACGGTCCGCGAAATCGCGGCGCTGGCGGTCGAGTGTGTCGGCCTGCCGCCCGGCCAGGTCCAGTTCCAGTACAGCGGCGGCGACCGCGGCTGGAAGGGGGACGTGCCCATCGTCCGGCTGGACACGGCGCGCATCCAGTGGCTGGGCTGGCGCTGCGAGCTGTCATCGCGCGAGGCCTTGCGCCGATCCATGCTGGCGATGATCCCGGAGATGAAAGCGGGGCGGATGTGAGCAACGCGGCGGTGAACCTGCAAGCCATTCCGGGCGGCGATCCGGAGGTCGAGCTCCTGGTGCCTGCCAACGACGTGGCCGAGCCCGAACTGTCGATCGTCATCCCGGCGCTGAACGAGCAGCTCACCATCGCCGACTTCGTGGCCTGGTGCCACGAAGGGATGAAGAAGGCCGGCATCGTCGGCGAGATCCTGATCATCGACAGCGGCAAGGACCGCACCACGGAGATCGCGCTCGCGGGCGGGGCGCGCGTGCTGCGGACCCCCAAGCGGGGCCTCGGGCGCGCGTACATCGACGCGCTCCCCTACATCCGCGGGCGCTACGTCCTCATGGGCGACTGCGACTGCACCTACGACTTCCGCGAGCTGGCGCCGTTCGTCGAGAAGTTCCGGGGCGGGGCGGAGTTCGTGATGGGGTCGCGCTTCCGCGGCTACATCGAGCCCGGGTCGATGCCCCCCTTGCACCGGTACCTGGGCACGCCGGTCACGACCTGGATCCTCAACATCATTTTCGGCAGCAAGTTCTCCGACATTCACTGCGGGATGCGCGGGATCACCAAGGACGCGCTGGCGCGGATGGACCTGCGTTCGCAGTCCTGGGAATACGCGTCCGAGATGGTGCTGAAGTCGGTGCACATGAACCTGCGCACCGAACAGGTGCCGATCCGGTTCCTCAAGGATCGCGACGGACGCCTCAGCCACCACAAGCGATCGGGCTGGTTTTCGCCCTGGCAGGCCGCCTGGATCAACCTGCGCGCCATGTTCGTCTACGGCGCGGACTTCTTCCTTTACAAGCCGGGC
>JAICYS010000226.1 GCA_025934105.1 Myxococcota bacterium
GGCGGCGCCGCCCGTGGCGCGCGCGTCCCGCGCGCGCGCGCCGGCGGCGCACCACGCGGCGGCCGCTCCCGCCCAGGCCGGGCAGATCGCCGCCGCCAGCGACGCGCCGGTCGATTTCACCGGCGCGGCGTTCGTGGTGGGCTCGGGCAGCTCGTACGCGGGCGGGACCACCACCGCCCGCGGCACCAGCCGCGCGCCGGTCACCGGTCCGGTGGCGCCCGCTGGTCGCGCCGACGGACAGCGCGCGGCGCGCAGCCGCGCCCGCACCGTGGCGCTGGACCAGGCCTCCTGGAACTGCCCCTGGCCCGCCGAGGCCGACGCCCGCCAGGTCGATCAGGAGACGGTCGTCATCCAGGTGGCGGTCGCGCCCGACGGGCGCGTCGATCGCGCCGACGTGCTGGAGGATCCCGGGTTCGGCTTCGGCCGCGCCGCGCGCGAGTGCGCGCTGGCGTCGCGCGCGTTCAAGCCGGCGCTGGACGCCCAGGGAGCGCCGGTGGCCGCGCAGTCGCCGCCCATCCGGGTCCATTTCTTCCGATGAGCCGGCGCGTCCTCTTGGCGATCGCGCTCCTCGGGCTGGCCGGTTGCCACCGCCGCGCCGCCACCGACGCCGATTGCCGGGCCATCCTGGACCGCCTGGTCGAGATGGAGCTGGCCGAGTCCGGGTTCCACGACCCGGCGCTGGTGCCGCGCTGGCAGGGCGAGCTGGCCCGCCGGTTCGACGACGACCTGCGCCGGTGCCGCGGCGTGCGCGTGAGCGACGATCTGCCGGCCTGCCTGCGCGCCGCGCAGAACCCCGAACAGATCGCGCACCGGTGCATGAAGTGACGGCCGGTGATATCCCTTCGCCCGTGACCCACCCGCCGACGGATGCCGTCCCGGGGCCGCCCGCCAGGACGGGCCTGGTCGGGATGTGGACGTTCCTGGCCACGGACGCGATGGGCTTCGGCGGACTGTTCGTCGCCTACGGGTTCCTGCGGGCCCGCGCGCCGACCTGGCCGGACCCGCGCGTCCACCTGGCGCTGCTGCCCACCGCGGCGCTGACCGTGGCGCTCTTGGCGTCGTCCTTCACCGTGGCGGAGGCGGCGCGGGCCGCCGGGGGCCGCGCGCGCGCCGCCTGGCTGGCCGCGACCGTCGTGCTGGCAATGGCCTTCGTCGGCGGCGAGGCCGCTGAATACGCGCGCCTGTGCACCGGCCCGTCGCCGGTCCGGTTCGGCGAGCTCTACGGGGCGACCTTCTTCGTGATCACCGGCTATCACCTGCTGCACGTGCTGGCCGGCGTCGTCTGGCTGTTCACCGCGTTTCGCCGGGTCCGGCCGCCGGCGCTGCAGGTGGGCGCGCTCTACTGGCAGTTCGTCGACGTCGCCTGGATGCCGATCTTCACCTTCTTTTACCTGGTGCCCGCCCGATGACGGCGGTCCCGGCAGACGGCGTGGGCACCGGCCGACCGGTGGCGCGGCTGGCGCTGTTCGTGGCGCTGGCGGCGCTGACGCCGGTCGAGGTCGCGCTGGCCACCTCCGCCGGCGGCGCCCGATGGCGCACCACCGCGCTCTGCGGTCTCTTGCTGCTGAAGGTCGGCCTCTTGCTGGCGTTCAGCCTGCGCGCCACCCTGCGCCGTCCCGGCCCGCGGCTGGTGCTGGTGGCGCTGCTGACGGCGGCCGGCTTCACCGTGGTCCTGATGCTGGAAGCGGCCTATCGCGCGGGGCTGAGATGAGGGCGCGCCTGCTGCCCCTGCTGGTGCTGGCCCTGCTGGTCCCGCGGACCGGATGGGCGCTGTGTGCGAGCTGCCTCGGCCAGTCGTCGCGGCTGGGGCTGGCCCTGAAGATGGTGGGCGCCTTCCTGCTGGTCCCGCCCGCCATCTTCTTCGCGGTCTCGATCGCCATCCGCCGGCTGACCCGCGATCAGGACGGCCCGGCGTCGGCGGCGGGCGGCGGGGGCGGCGGCGACCAGGCGGGCTGATCGCGCAGGCGCCGGGCCAGCGCGCGCGCCCCCGGCGTGTCGCGCAGATCGGCCAGGGACTTCACGTAATGCGTGAGGGCCCACAGGTCGGCCTCGGGCAGGACGTTCTTCCAGGTCGGCATGGCCGTGCCGCCGATCCCCGACGCGATGGCGCGGTAGATGTCCGGCAGCCCGTCGCCTCCGCGCAGCCGGTCGAAGGTAAAATCCGGCGGCAGGATCTTCACGCCGTAGTCGCTCTCCTTCGGGACCGGCTGGTAGACGTCCGGGCGCAGCTCGCGCAACTCGATGCCGGTCAGCTCCTTGGTGAAGGCGGCGATCTCGGCGCGCGTGACGTAGGCCGGGTGACAGGCCACCGCGCACTGGGCCAGGCCGTGGTAGACGCGCGCGCCGCGCGCCAGCGCGTCGGCCCGGCGGCCCACCCACGGATCGGGCGTGGTCACGATCGGGTCACCGGCCGTTTCAGAACGCCACCTTGGCGCGAAAGACTTCACGTACTGGATGAGGTCGTCCAGCTGGGTGTCCGGGACCTGCCAGGCCTGCATGGCCGTCCCGGGCAGCCCCTGCCGGATGGTGCGCGCGAAGTCGGCGTCGCGTGGAAGCTGCCCGGCCGGTACGGCGGCGAACTTGTAGGCGCCGAGGCGCAAATCGCGCGGCGGCGGCATGAGGCCGGCCGCCGCGGTGCCTTTGCCGTCGCCCGCGTCGCCGTGGCAGGGGCGGCAGTACTGGGTGTAGACGTCGCGCCCGCGCTCCAGCGCCGCCGCCGGCACGACCCGGCCCCCAAGCGTCAGCGGGGCCGTGAACGGGGGCGGCCCGCCCGTGGCCCGCGCGCAGGCTCCGAGGCCCAGCACCAGCAGCCACACGACGCGCCTCATAGCCAGCAGACCGCCACGTAAAGCACGACCCAGACGGCCAGCACGAAGTCCCAGTAGAGCGACACCAGGCGCAGGCGGCGCGCGAAGGCCAGCACGAACAGGCCGGCCGCCACGTGGACCGCGTGCAGCGCGGACAGGGCCAGGAACACCTGCCCCGGGAGCTGCCCGCGCGGCCCCAGGCCGGCCGCCACCAGCTGCCGCCACAACACGATCTGTCCCGCCAGGAAGCCGGCCCCCAGCGCCGCCGCCGCCACCCGCCAGGCGCCGTGGCCCGAGCTCCGCGCCCGCCAGATGGCGGCGCTGGCCCCGAGCAGCAGCACCGTGTTGGCGCCCGCCAGCCCGCGCGGAAGCGGCGGCGTGCCCGGCGGCGGCCACTGCGGCGCCTGCGCGCGCAAGATGGCGTAGGCGAGCAG
This sequence comes from Myxococcota bacterium, assembly GCA_025934105.1. Taxonomy (GTDB): domain Bacteria; phylum Myxococcota_A; class Polyangia; order Fen-1088; family Fen-1088; genus JADGRB01. The sequence goes on from JAICYS010000226.1 coordinate 3,242, forward strand.
CAGCGCGGCGAACAGCATGGCGGTGGCGCCCAGGAACACCAGCAGGCCCACCGCCGCGTCGGCCTCGCGCCGCTGCGCGCGTCGACGGAGCTGGGCTTTGCCGAGCGGAGTCGGCGCGGCCGGTCCCAGGAACCCTTCCAGCGAGGCTGGCTGATCGCTCGCGTCGCTCATCGCGGCTCCTCGACGACCTCGGTCTGGCTCAGCCAGTCGCGTCCCAGCGGGCGCGCCGCCGGGTTGGCCAGCTCGTGCGGCCCGCGCACCACCACCGGGATGGTGTCGAAGTTGTGGTGCGGGGGCGGGGAGGGGACCGACCACTCGAGCGTCCCCACCTCCCACGGGTTGGCCGGCGCCGGCCGCCCCCGCCGCAGGCTCACGAAGAAGTTCCAGACGAACAGCAGCTGCGCCGCGCCCAGCAGGTACGCCGCGTGCGAGATGCCGCGGTTGAGTCCAGCCAGCGGGCGCCACGCTTCGTACACCGACGGGTCGTAGAGGCGCCGCTGCATCCCCTGCACGCCCAGGATCAATTGCCCCATGAACACCACGTTGAGCGGCAGGAAGGTCAGCCAGAAGTGCAGCTTGCCCAGCCGCTCGCTCAGCATCCGACCGAACATCTTCGGGTACCAGAAATAGACGGCGGCGAACAGCGTCAGCAGCAGCGCGGCCGCCATGATCAGGTGGAAGTGCCCGACGACGAAGTAGGTGTCGTGCAGGTAGATGTCGGCCACCACGTCGGCCAGGTAGAGCCCGGTCAGGCCGCCCACGCCGAACGTGAACACCATGCCCAGGCAGAACAGCATGGGCGTGTTGAACCGGATCGCGCCGCGCCACAGCGTCCCCAGCCAGTTCAGCACCAGCAGCGACGTCGGCACCGAGATGATCATGGTCAGCACCATGAAGCTCTCGCCCAGCAGCGGGCTGAGGCCAGTGGTGAACATGTGGTGGCCGTACACCAGCGCCGACAGCACCACCACGCCGATCAGCGCGCCGACGGTGACGCGATAGCCGAAGGCGGGCTTGCGCGCGAAGAAGGACAGCAGGTCGGCGACGATGCCCCAGGCGGGCAGGATCAGGATGTAGACCTCGGGGTGGCCGAACAGCCAGAAGAGATGCTGGTACAAGATCGGGTCGCCGCCCATGCCCGGCGTCGTGCCGGCCACGAAGAACTGGGTCCCGAACAGCCGGTCGAACAGCAGCAGGACCATCGCCGCGCCCAGCACCGGCACGAACAGCGCGTTCAGGATCGACGTCAAGAACAGGCCCCACACGGTCAGCGGCAGCCGCAACCAGTTCATCCCCGGCGCGCGCAGCCGCAGCACGGTGGTGATGTAGTTGACGGCGCCCATCACCGACGAGGCGCCGTTCAGGTAAATCGCGATCACCCACAGCGTCTGGCCGGCGCCCGGCGTCCCCAGCGCCGTCGACAGCGGGGCATACGCCGTCCACCCCGCCTGCGGCGGTCCGAGCGGCACGAAGAAGGACGCGCACAGCAGGCTGGTGGCCAGCGCCAGCGTCCAGAACGACGCCATGTTGAGCCGCGGGAACGCCATGTCGCGCGCGCCGATCAAGAGCGGCAGCAAGAAGTTCCCGAAGCCGCCGATCAGGATCGGCGTCACGGCGAAGAAGATCATGATCGTGCCGTGCATCGTGAAGAGCGCGGTGTAGGCCGGCGGCGAGATCACGCCCCCCGCGCTGCGGAAGAACAGCTGCCCCACCAGCGGCACCGGCGCCCCCGGGCGGGCCAGCTGCCAGCGGATCAGCATCGCCATGATCCCGCCCACCGCCAAAAACCCCAGCCCCAGGAACAGGAACTGGCGGCCGATGACCTTGTGGTCGGTCGAGAAGACCCACCGGCGCCAAAAGCCGGTCGGCTCGGGGGGGATGGGCTCGTCGGCGACCTCGGGTGCGGCGGTCATCAGCGGCCCGTCTCCCAGTCCCAGGCGTCGGCGGCGCTGCCGGCGCGGGCGTCGAACCGCAGCCGGCTCTCGGTCTCGGCGCGCGCCAGCCACGCCTCGTAATCGGCGTGCTCGCGCGCCACCAGGTCGCCGCGCATCCGCGTGTGGCCGATGCCGCAGTGCTGGGCGCAGCCGAGCTCGGAGCGGCCGGGCGCCACCGCCTGGAACCAGGCGCGGGTGGTGCTGCCCGGGATGGCGTCGATCTTGAAACGGAAACTGGGCAGGTACAGCGAGTGCACCACGTCGCGCGACCGGAGCTTGAGGTAGACCGGGCGGCCCACCGGCACGTCCAGCTCGTTCAGCGTCACGACGTCGTCGGCGGTCCCGAACCGGCCGTCGGGTCCGGCGGTGCGGAACGACCAGGCCCACTGCCGGCCGGTCACCTCGACGTGCAGCGCGCGGGGGTCCTGATCGGGATAGCGCCAGAAATGCGCGTCCAGCTCGCGGTTGGCCCGCAGGGCCAGGGTGACGTCGATGCCCACGAACAGGATCAACGCCACGGCGAAGGTCAGCGCGCGGTCCCGCCGGCGGTTGCCGTGCGTGTGCTGGGCCCAGGTCCGCCCGGCCCGCGCCCGGTGCAGGATCAGCGACGCCAGCATGACGCCCAGGGCGGTCACGAACGCGATGCTGCTCGTGACGGTCAGGTAGCCCAGAGCGCGGTCGACGAGATGCCCGTCGAGCGAGAGGTCCCGAGGCAGGACGATGTGCACAGCCGCGTCATTCCTAGCCGCGACCGCCACCAAAATCAAACACCGCGGCCACTTTAATTGGTTAGGATTCGCGCCGCATGGCCACCCCCGTCGAGCTCATCGGCCGCCAGGTCGGGCGGTACGGGGTCGTTCGCCACCTGGCTTCCGGTGGGATGGCCGAGCTTTATATTGCCAGGCAGGAGTCGGTCGGCGGGTTCGAAAAATCGGTCGTTCTCAAAATCCTGCAGCCGCGGTACGCCCAGAACCCGCGGGTCGTGACCATGTTCCTCGACGAGGCGCGGCTGGCCGCAAAACTCAATCACCCGTCAATCGTTCACGTGTACGACGTCGCCGAAGACGAAGGTCTCAAGTACATCGCCATGGAGTACATCCACGGCGAGACCATCGCGGACATCGTCACGCGCGGCCTGTCCGTGAACAAGTACCTGCCGATCGAGCACGCCATCCACGTCGTGCGCCAGGCGGCGGCCGGGCTGGCCTACGCGCACGAGCGCCGCGATCCGGACGGCCGCGTGACCCGCATCGTGCACCGGGACGTCTCGCCCACCAACATCCTGGTCAGCTACGAAGGGCAGACCAAGATCGTCGATTTCGGGATCGCGCGCGCCCAGGACGAACTGCGCGAGGAGGCCGGGATCCTGCCGGGCAAGGCCTCTTACATGTCGCCGGAGCAGGTGCGCGGGACCGGCATCGATCACCGGGCCGACATCTTCGCGCTGGGGATCATTCTCTACGAGCTCACGCTGTGCCAGCGCCTGTTCCGCGGCCCGGCCGAGGCCGTCATGAAGCGGATCGTGAACGAGCGGATCCGGCCGCCCACCGCCATCAAGCGCGACTATCCGCCGGCCCTGGAGCTGATCGTGATGCGGGCCCTCGAGAAGCGGCCGCAGGATCGCTACCAGTCGGCCGACCAGATGCGCGCCGATCTGGAAGAGTTTTTGGACGACAGCGGGCTGCGGACCGGCACGCGTCGGGTCGCGCTTTACATGAACGACCTGTTCGCGCCCGAACCGGCCGCCGACGCCGCGGCCAGCAAGCCCGAGCCGGACGACCTGGACTTCGACCGGCGCGCGCCGCCCAGCATGCGCCTCGAGGCGGCGCCCGAAGGCGCGGCCACCCCGTCGCGCGGGGTGGCGATCCGGATCGTGCCGCCGGCCCCGGCGTTCCCGGGCGCGCGCCCGTCGGAGACCGCCGGAATCGTGACGCCTGAAACGGACAGCAGCGGCCCGCCCCAGGAGGCGGCGGAGGTCAATTTGCGCCGCTCGCGCGGCACCTGGTATGCCATCGCGGCCTTCATCGCGGTGGGCATCGGGACGATGGTAATCCTGACGCTTCGATGATAATTTCCACCACCGGCTGGGGCTGGAACGGCTGCGGCAGCGCTCGGTGCTGAGGACCCATGAAATTCGTCTGCGATCGCTGCCAGACCAAGTACTCCATCGCGGACGAGAAGGTCCGCGGGAAGATCCTCAAGGTCCGGTGCAAGTCCTGCGCGAACATCATCACGGTTCGTGAAGAGGGGGCGCGCAAGCCGTCGTCTCCCGCCATTCCGGTGGGCGGCGCGGTTCCGGGCGTGGCGCCGTCCGGCCCCCACGCCACGATCGTCGCGCCCCGCTTCCCCACGCCACCGCCCGCGCCCCCGGTCGAGCGCCGGGCCAGCCCGCGTCCCCCCGTCCCGCCGCCGGACGACACCGTCGTCTGGTACATGGCGCTCGCGGGGAACCGCACCGGGCCCTTCTCGCGCAAGCAGCTCATCGACCAGATCGCGCCGCTGTCCAGGGATGCCGACGTCCACGTCTGGAACGATCGGCTGGGCTCCTGGAAGCCGCCCGCGGACATCCCCGCCCTGGCCAATGAGCTTCACGCGCGCCGCCGGCCCCCGGTCCCTGTCCCGCCGATGCCGCCCTTGCCGGCCGCGCCGCCGGTGCCGCCCCCGTTCCCCGGGACCCCGCGGCGCCCCACCGGGACGTCCTTTCCCGTGGCGGCGGCGCCCGCCGCGGCGGCGCCGGCGCGGCCGACCGGGACGCACGGCGTGGTTCCGTCCCCGGCCGGTGGCCTGGGCACCAAGCTTCCGCCGCCGGTCGGCGCTCCCCGCAAGAGTCCGACGGGGCCCGTCGCGCGCCCCGCCGCCGGCCTGGCGGCGGCGCCGGCGGCCGCGCCCGTCCTGGCCCCCGACGAGCCGGAGATCGATCTGTCGTTCGGCGAGCCGGAGCCGCCGGCGACGCACGCGCGCGGCCCCGAGCTGCGCAAGCCGGGAATCGGCAACGGAGCGTCTCAGCCGGCCCTCGACTCCGGCAACCTGCTGCAGACGCCCGCTCCGCTGCCGGGCGCCGCGCACGGCGCCGGCACGAACGGCGTCTCGCACGCGGCGGACACGTCCGGGGCGCGCGCCGCCGCCGGCACGAACGGCGCGGCGGGCGACAAGTCCGACATGCTGAACGTGCTCAATCTGAGCCCCAGCAGCAGCAGCAGCGCGGACGCGGCGCCGCGGCTGATGTCGTCGGAGGCGGCGGTCGGCTGGGAACCCAGCGTCGGCGGGGAGACGGCCGCCGCCCGCCACAAGGCGGGCCGCATCGTGGTGGCCCTCATCGGTGTGGTGCTTCTGATCGTGATCCTGCTGATGTTCACCGTCACGAAGAACGCGACACCGATCGCGTCCGCGCCGCCGCCCAAAGCAGCGACGACCGATCCGCTGGCGGCCGTGGCCGAGAACC
>JAICYS010000104.1 GCA_025934105.1 Myxococcota bacterium
GATGGCGTCGCGCCCCTTCACGTCGCCGATGATGTTGACGACCTCGCTGACGTTGGGCGCGGGCCGCCGCTTGTCGATGATGGCCAGGCTGGTCCCGAGGCGCTTCGAGTAGGCGCGGGCCCGCTCGACGCCGCCCGCGTCCGGCGAGACGATCACGGCTTCCGCCGAGAAGCGCAGCCGCAGGTCGTCCATCAGCACCGGCATCGCGTACAGATGATCGACGGGGATGTTGAAGAAGCCCTGGATCTGGCCGGCGTGGAGGTCGATCGAGAGCACGCGGTCGACGCCGGCCGCGGTCAAGAGGTCGGCCACCAGCCGCGCCGAGATCGGCGTCCGGGGCTTGCTCTTGCGGTCCTGTCGGGCGTAACCGAAGTAGGGGATGACGGCGATGATCGAGCCGGCCGAGGCGCGCTTGAGCGCGTCGATCATGACCAGCAGCTCCATCAGGTTGTCGTTGGCCGGCGCGCAGGTCGGCTGGACGACGAAGCAGTTCACCCCGCGGACGTTCTCGTTGATTTCGACGTAGACCTCGCCGTCGGCGAAGCGCGTCACCTCCGCGCGGCCGAGGGGGGTCTCGACGTAACGGCAGATGGCCTGCGCCAGCTCGCGGTTGGCGTTGCCGCTGAATATTGTGAGGGCTTTGAGCACGGCGAAACAGCCTGGGGGGGCCCCGGGGAGCGCGAATCCTGCCACTAGGCCCCGTCCCGGTCAACGGTTTCTCCCGCCCGCCGCGCGGCAGCGGCAGGGCGGTGGGAAAAGGGAGCGCCCGGCGGCGGGAGGGCGGGTCGGGGGCGGCCCGGCCGGGGGGAAGGTCGGGTCGGGGCGCGGGCCTACGGGCAGGTCGCGATGGCGCTGCAGGGGTTCGTGACCGTCACCGAGCCCGTGTAATCGATCCCCGACGTGGCCGGGTTGTTGGCCCAGTGCTGGTGCTGCGCGTCGACGGACACGGCCGGGATCAGCACGTGGACCCCGACGTTGCCCGATCCGTAGCAGTAGATCGAATTGGCGGTCGCGTCACAGGCGTTGCTGGGCGGGGTGATGGTCCACTTGGTGCCGCCGCCGGCCGGCAGCGCGTTGAACCCGACCTCGTCCCCGCCGTTGCCATGGACGGTGTTCCCGATGAAGCTGGTCAGCGAGCTCGACGTGTTGAACAGGATGCCGCCCACGTTCCGCGGGCTGGCCTGGGTGTTGTTGCCGCTGATCTCGTTGCTCTGGATGGCCTCGCTGGTGGCGTTGCCCGGGCCCTGCTCGACCATGAGGCCGGTGTCCGCGTTGCCGGTGATTGTGCTGCCCTTGATGGTCGCCGCCACCGAGCCCGTCCCCTGCAGGTAGATGCCGAAGCCGCCGTTCCCCGTCACCTTGACGGTGTCGACGGTGACCGAGTTCGCGCCGCTGCCGCCGATGGGCGGCGCGGACTGAAGCAGGATCCCGTGCTGCTTGTTCGCCGCCACGGTGGTGGGCGCCGACGCCGATCCCAGGGCGAGCGTGACGCCGCTGGTCTCGTTCACCACGATGCCGCTGCCGGTGTTGTCGTGGATGTTGGCCCCGGCGATCGACCCGGTGGCGCCGGCCAGCAGCACGCCCGTGGCATTGCCGGCGATCTCGGCGCCGCCGTGAACGGTCAGCGTCCCCGCGGCGGCGGCGATGCCGGCGGCGGTGTTGGTGTTGAGGCTTCCCCCGCTGACGTCGACCGGCACGGCCGCCAAGACGTCCAGGCCGCTGGCGTGATTGAACGACAGGGTGGCGCCGGTCAGCGCCGCGCTGCCGCCGCCGACCGTCAGGCCGTCAGCCGCGTTGTTGGTGGCTGACAGTCCGCCGGCGGTCAGGACCCCGGCCAGCAGCGAAACGCCAGACTTGCCGTTGTTCGACACCTGCACGGTGTCGAGGGCGTACGTTCCGGCCGACGCCAGCTCCAGCCCGGCGCCGCCGTTGGCGGCCAGCTGCGTGTTGCTGAGGGAAACGTTTCCCGTGGTCACCGACAGGCCGGCGAAGTTGCCGGTCGTCCCGTTGTTGTCGACCACCGACTGGCCCCCGACCGTCAGCGTGGGCGTCCCGGCGCCCGACAGGCGGATGCCGTACTGGCCGTTGTTCTGAACCGCCAGCCCCTGGGCGTTGACGGTGCCGTCGGACTGCAGCAGGCCGATGAGCGAGGCGCTGAGCAGGCCGCCGGTGATGCCGGCCTGTCCGGTGCTGCTCATGTTCAGCGCGGCCCCGGCGAAGTCGACGATGGTGGTCGAATCCGCGGTGAGGCTGCAGCTGTTCGTGACGTCGACGCCGTCGCCGGCGATCCCCCCGCCGCTCAGCAGGACCGAGTGGAGTCCCACGGTGCCGCCGCTGCAGCTCACGAGGGCGGTGGCCGCGCCGGTCGCCTGGATCTCGAACCCGCGCAGGCTGCTGCCGCTGCCCAGCGTCACCGCCGAGGCCGCGCCGCCGCCGTAGGCGATCTGGTAATCGGCCGGGGTGGGGCTGGCGTCGGCCGTGGTCAGGTTCACGCCCGCCGGCACCGCCAGCGGGAAAGTCTCGTGCGCGAAGGCCACCGGCACCGTGGCGCTGATGGCCACCACCTGCCCCGGCGAGCCGACCACGCTGAGGGCCTTGGTCAGCGTGGCGTACCGGCAGGCGGGCGGGTTCTGGACGCCGGTCGGGAACAGGCCGGTGCCCATGTCGCTGCCCGCGGCCGGATCGACGAACAGGTCGGTGCCGGTGTTCTCGGCGCACTGGCAGGCGGGGCCGGCGCCGGCCTTCATGCCGCAGGTGAGGCCGTCGGTCCCGCAGTGGGTCGAGGCCTGCCAGACGCTGCAGCCGCTGCTGCTCTCGGTGACGCAGGTGAGGATGTCGGCGCCCGAGCAGGTCATGGCGTTCAGCGTCGAGCAGCCGGTGCCCGCGGCGGTGCCGGCCGCCGGGCAGACGCACGCGCCGTCGAAGCAGAAGCTGCTGCCGCCGCAGCCGTGCGTGCTGAGCACGACGTTGCAGGAGGGCTGGTTGCCGTCCTGGCCGCAGGTGGCCACCGTCGAGGCGTCCAGGCAGTAGCCGTTGCTGCCCTGGCACTTCGGATCGTTGTCGCAGGCGCAGGCGGCATTGGGCAGAGTCCCCTTGCAGCTCTGGTCGGGTGAGGGGCAGGCCTGCGGCGCCGAGGCCGAGAAGCAGCCTTGCGCGTCGCGGGTGCAGGTCACCACGTCGCCGGCGTTGTTGCAGAAGGTGCCCGCCGCCGTGCAGCCGGCCGGCGCCGCCGGGCAGGCGCACACGCCGGTGCCGGTCGCGCAGGTGGTCACGCCTGGACAGGGCGCCGGCGTCCCCCAGATGGTGCAGCCGTTGCTGGCGGTCACGCAGGTCTGCGAGCCGCCGCTGGCGCAGCGGTGCGAGCCCAGCACGCAGGCGCTGGTGCAGGTGACGGGGCCCGCGTCGGGGCCGCCGTCCGGCTGAGCGTCGGTCGACGCGTCCTCGTGGTGCGCGTCCGTGCCGGCGTCGACGGCCGCGTCCTGGCCACCGTCGGTCGCTCCGTGGCCGCCGGCGCCGCCCGCCGCTCCGGCGTGGCCGCCCACCCCGGCCTGACCGCCGGCGCCGCCGCTGGCGGTGGCCGCCCCGGCGGTGCCGCCGCCCGAGACGTCACCCGCCCCGGAGAAGCCGCCGCCCGAGGTGCCGGCCAGGTTCAATCCCCCACCGCCGCCGTGGCCGGCCTTGCCGCCGCCGCCACTCGCGCCGCCGCTCCCGGAGCCGCCGCCTCCGCCGCCGCATCCCGACGGGACCAGAGCCAACGCAACCAGCGCCACCGAGAGCGCCAACCCACAGCCGAACCGCTTTGCCACGCGAGCCTCCAACGAAGAAAAGATCAAGAAAAAGGGCGCGCGAATGTTCGATTCTCGCGCACACCTTGTCAATGCCCGGTTTTGGCCCTTACTTCCGGGAGGTCGGCTGATCAGAGCTGGATGGCGGCCAGCACGAACTTCATGTTGCTGTCGTCGACGATCTTCAGCGACGGCTTCGCGTCCGCGGGCACCAGCCCTTCGAGCGCGCCCATGCGGGTGCGTTCGACCAGGAAGAACGCGCGCCGCCCCCGGTGGTGTTGCATCCAGGCTTTCAGGTTCTCGGCGTTGCGGTCGCCCAGGAACACCGTTCGTTCGGCGGTGGGGCCCTCGTAGATCTCGTTCTGGGTGTAAAAGTTTTCGCCGCGCCAGTACATCTGCCAGACCAGCAGCTTCTCGGCCGGCGAGCCGCGCGTCTTGTAGTAGGTCGAGATGAGGTGCTTCTGCGTCCAGTAGGGCGTCACCTTCATCAGGTAGCCGTCCAGCAGGAAATAGGTGAACGCGACGGCCCCCAGGCACAGGACCGCGGCCGCCCGGCGCTGCACCCGCCGCCACGCCATCGCCACGCTGGCCAGCGCGAACAGCGCGCCGAACCCGATCAGCGCCGGACGAAAATCCAGCCCCGGCGGCCAGGGGCGCCCCTGCGGCGTGTTGATGTAGTCGTACGAGAACAGCCAGATGAAGTGCTGGGCGTCCTTCGGCGCGAACGCCAGATCGACCAGCACCAGCGCCAGCAGCGGGATCCCCACCAGCGCCGTGGCGGCGGCCGTGCGTCCGTCCTTGCGCCGCAGCAGGTCGTCGATGAAGCAGCCGATGACGATGGCCAGCCCGGGCAGCGCCGGCAGGATGTAGTGGTGGAACTTGGTGACCGACAGCGACACCACCGCGTACGCCGAAACGAACCAGATGGCGCCGAACCAGATCATCCCCTGGCGGCGCGAATCGGCCGGCGTGTCCGAGCGGCGCATCCCGGCCACCGCCAGCGCCGCCGGGGCCATCGTGACCCAGGGGAGCGCCGCGTAGCCGAGCTCGCGCAGGAAGTATTCGAACGTGCCGCGGTCGCCGTGCCGCCCGACCACCAGGCGGCGCCAGTGGTTGTCGCCGTAAAGCTCGTCCCAGAACGGGCGGCCGTGGCGCACCAGCATGGCGTGGTGCCACGGGACCGCCACCACGGTGCAGGCCAGCAGCGCCAGCAGGATTCCGGTGCCGAGCTGCGCGCGGTTGAGGCGCTTCCAGTTCCAGGTGAAGCCCAGGTAGGCCAAAAAGACGATCACCGGCAGGCCCAGCCCCGCGATCCCCTTGGCCAGCGTGGCCACGCCGCACAGCGTGGCCGCGATGCTGAGGTAGAGCGGCGCCTTGTAGCGCAGGCGCGCCGTCAGCGGGAAGAAGGCGATGAACCCGAGGATGTACGGGATCATCACCAGCACGCCCGGCAGGTCGAAGTAGCGGCCGCGCAGCGAGAAGGTCCAGCGCAGCTGCACCACGTTGACGATCAGCTGGGGAACCGAGGCCAGCGCGAACAGGCCCGCCGCCAGATAGAAGAGCGGGTGGCGCGGCCAGGAGATCGTCCACCGCCCGACGCGGGCTTCGCGGCGCGGCAGCGGCAGGTCCTCGTCGTCGAACAGCGCCAGCGCCCCCAGCGCCAGCGCCATGGTCATCGGGCCGACGAAGGACATGTCGGTCATGGCCTGGCGCGAGACCAGGCTGTACATCGGCGAGGTGCCCGCCACCAGCGCCGCCAGGACACCGGCGCGACGGCTCACGAACCGCGAGACGCACAGGTAGAGGCCGTACATGCCGAGGACACCGCACAGGATGAACGGCAGCCGCATCGCCCACTCGGGCCGGTGCGACAGCGCCATGGTGCCGGGCGGGGCGTGACGCAGCCCGAACAGCGTCATCGACAGGCTCATGATCCAAAAGGACAGGACCGGCTTGGACCAGAAGTGCTCGGCGTCGATCGGCGAGCCGGGCCACCACAGGCTGATGTAGTCGCCGCGCTCCATCATCTGGCGCGCAACCTCGCCATAGTGGGTCTCCCAAGGATCATAGAGCCCGTACGACCCCGCGAAGGGGATGTAGAGCAGCAGCCCCAGGAAGATGACGAACAGGGCGGTCTGTCGCTCGGTCAGACCGTCCAAAGATAGCCGCGGCATCGAAACGCGCCCGATGCTATGCGCGCGGCTGCGCGCGTGCAATGCGGGCGAGGGCCCGACCCTGCGAAATCGCCTGGGGTGGGCTCGGCAGAGCCCCCCAGAAGAGTTAAGATTTCCGCATCATGTGCGGCATCGTTGGGTATGTGGGCCCGAAGCAGGCGACTCCGATCCTGCTCGGGGGGTTGCGGCGGCTGGAGTACCGGGGCTATGACTCGGCCGGCGTGGCCGTGGTCGGGAGCCGGGGCGCCCAGGTGCTGCGCTGCCGCGGCAAGCTGGCCGGCCTCGAGGCCATGGTCCAGCGCGAGATGCCCGAAGGCACGCTGGGCATCGGGCACACCCGGTGGGCGACCCACGGCCGCCCCAGCGAGGCCAACGCCCACCCGCACAAGGTCGGCAGCGTCTCGGTGGTCCACAACGGCATCATCGAGAACTACCTGCCGCTGCGGGCCCGCCTGGAGACGTCAGGACGCAAGTTCTCGTCGGAGACCGACACGGAGATCGTCGCCCACTTGATCGACGAGTCGCTGCTGGGCGGCGCGCCGTCGCTGGTGGAGGCGCTGCGCGTCGCCCTGCGGCAGGTTCACGGCGCCTACGCGCTGGTCGCCATCTCGGACAAGCACCCCGGCGAGATCGTGGCGGCCAAGAACGCCTCGCCGCTGGTGCTGGGCCTGGGCAAGGGCGAGACCTTCCTGGCCTCCGACGTGCCCGCCATCCTCGAGCACACGCGCGAGGTGGTTTTCCTGGACGAGGGGGACGTCGTTCAGGTCACCGCCGACGGGGCCACCATCACCGACGTCGAGGGCAAGCCCCGGCAGCGGCCGGCCCGCAGCATCGAGTGGGACGCGGCCGCCGCCGAGAAGGGCGGTTACCCGCACTTCATGCTGAAGGAGATCCACGAGCAGCCGCGCGCCATCACCGACACGCTGCGCGGGCGGCTGCTGCTGGAGGATCGCGACGCGGACCTCGAGGGGTTCGAGGTCGACGTGCGCAACCTGCGGCGCGTGCTCATCATCGCCTGCGGCACCTCCTACCACGCCGGGCTGGTCGGCAAGTTCATGATCGAGGGGACCGCGCGCGTGCCGGTCGAGGTCGACCTGGCCAGCGAGTTCCGTTATCGCGATCCGGTCGTCGGCGCGGGCGACCTGGTGATCGCCATCTCGCAGAGCGGCGAGACCGCCGACACGCTGGCCGCCGTCAAGGAAGCGCGGGCCCGGGGCGCGCGCGTGCTGGCCATCTCGAACGTGGTCGACTCGGCCATCCCGCGCTCGTCGAACGGCGTGCTTTACACCCACGCCGGGCCGGAGATCGGCGTGGCCTCGACCAAGTGCTTCACCGCGCAGCTGGCGGCGCTGTCGCTGATCGCCATCCACCTCGGGCGCCGCACCGGCAAGCTGGCGCCGGACGCGGCCGCCAAGCTGGTCGAAGAGCTGGCGCTGACGCCCACCAAGATGACCGAGGCGCTGGAGGCGCTGGGCGACATGAAGCAGCTCGCCCGCGAGTACCGCTACGCCAAGGACTTCCTGTTCCTGGGGCGCGGCACCAACTACCCGATCGCGCTCGAGGGCGCGCTCAAGCTCAAGGAGATCTCGTACATCCACGCCGAGGGCTACGCGGCCGGCGAGATGAAGCACGGCCCGATCGCGCTGGTCGACGACGGCGTGCCGGTGGTCGTCCTGGCGCCGCAGGGGCCCGGGTACGAGAAGGTGCTGTCGAACCTGGCCGAGGTGCGGGCGCGCAACGGCGAGATCATCGGCGTGGGGACCAAGGGGGACCAGCAGCTCGCCAACTTGTGCGACCGGGTGCTCAGCATTCCCGACGCGCCGGCCCTTCTGCAGCCCTTCTTGACCGTGCTGCCGTTGCAACTCATGAGCTACGCCATCGCCGTGGCCAAGGGGAACGACGTCGACCAGCCCCGCAATCTCGCCAAGAGCGTCACGGTCGAGTGAGGCGACGACAGCGCCGGCCTTTGCCGGCCGGGCCGACAGGAGCCCCGCGCGAGGGGACGCCCAGGGCTGATCGCCCGCGGCTCACGCACGTCGGCCCGCGGGGGGCCGCGCACATGGTCGACGTGGCGGCCAAGCCCGAAACCGCCCGGGTGGCGGTCGCCTCCGCGGAGGTGCGCATGAGCGGCGCGACGTTGCGCCTGGTGACCCGGGCGACGGGCGCGCGGGGCAAGGGCGACGTGCTGGCCGTGGCCCGGGTGGCGGGCATCATGAGCGCCCGCAAGACCGCGGAGCTCATCCCGCTCTGCCACCCGATTCGCCTGACCGGCTGCGACGTCGAGCTGACCGCCGACCGGAAGCTGCCCGGCGTGCGCGTCCGCGCCACCGCGCGCGCCATCGACCGCACGGGGGTCGAGATGGAGGCCCTGGTGGCGGCTTCGACGGCCGCCCTGACCGTCTACGACATGGTCAAGTCCGCGGAGCGCGGCGTCGAGATCCGGTCGGTGCGGCTCGAGGAAAAGGCCGGCGGCGCCAGCGGGCACTGGATCCGCCGGCGGCGCTAAATCCTTTGCCACCAGGCCGGCATCTACGTAGAAATCGAGGACTCCACCATGCCCATGCCCCTTCCTGAACGCGCCAAGGTCGTCATCATCGGGTCCGGCCCGGCCGGATACACGGCGGCCATCTACGCCGGCCGCGCCAACCTGGAGCCGGTGCTGTTCGAGGGGGGCGGCGCCGCCATCGAGCCGATCACGGTGCCGGGCGGGCAGCTCATGATCACGACCGAGGTCGAGAACTTCCCGGGCTTCCCGAAGGGCGTGCAGGGGCCCGAGTTGATGGAGCTGTTCAAGGCGCAAGCCGAGCGGTTCGGCACGCGCGTCGTCACCGCCGACGTGACCGCCGTCGATCTGTCCAACCGGCCGTTCCGGCTGACGTCGACGGAGGGGGAGATGCTGGCGGAGACCGTCATCGTCTCGACCGGCGCCTCGGCCAAGTGGCTGGGGATCCCGTCCGAGCAGAAGTTCCAGAACTACGGCGTGTCGGCCTGCGCCACCTGCGACGGCGCCCTCTTCAAGGGGCGCGAGCTGGTGGTGGTGGGCGGCGGCGACACCGCGATGGAGGAGGCGACGTTTCTGACCCGGTTCGCCACCAAGGTCACCGTCGTGCACCGGCGCGAGGAATTCCGGGCCTCGCGCATCATGCTAGAGCGAGCCGCCAACAACCCGAAGATCACGCTGGTCACCAACGCGGTCATCGACGAGATCCTGGGCGAGCTGCCCAAGCCGGGCGTCATCGGCGTGCGGCTGCGCGACACCCGCGACGGCTCGACCCGCGAGCTGCCGGCCGGCGGCGTCTTCGTCGCCATCGGCCACGAACCCAATTCCAAGCTGTTTCGCGGCCAGCTGGACATGGACGCGGCCGGTTATCTGAAGGTCAAGCCCGGGTCCACGGCCACCAAGATCCCGGGCGTGTTCGCCTGCGGCGACGTGGCGGACCACGTCTACCGCCAGGCGATCACGGCCGCGGGGACGGGCTGCATGGCCGCCATCGACGCCGAGCGGTTCCTCGGCCACCAATGACGGCCAGCGCCCCGAGCGGCTAGGAGGGGCGTTGCCGAAGGCAACGGTGAGCGGCGCGAATCATGGCCGACGCCGTGCCGCCCGGAGGCGGCCTAGATGCCGAAGTAGCCGCCGAGCACGGCGGTCAGACCGACGTCGGTCGTCTTGCCCTGGTCCATGCTCTGGCCCATGAAGCTCATGCTGTAGGCCAGCTCGGTGGTCAGGGTCGGCCCCAGCCCGACGAAGAAGTGGTCAGCCGGGTGCCAGAGGACCGGCACAGTGAGGATCAGCGGGATCTTGTAGCCGCTGGCGCTGCCGCCCGAGACGTCCACGCTGAGGTGCTCGTACCCGATCCCAAGGTGCGGCCACAGCGAGAACGCGTCGTTCAACGGGACGTTGTAGCCGACGCGCGCTTCGACGAGGATGCCGGTCCCTGAGGCGTCGGAAACGCCGGCCACGCCGTCTCCATGAACGACGCCGATCGCGCCGCCGACCGACAGATTCGGCATCACGAAGTAATCCAGCGACGGCTGGATCGCGACGACCGTCGAGCTGGTTCCCCCCATGCTCACGCTCTCGTGATAAATCGCGAATTGCGGGGCCTCGTTCATGAACGGCAGGTCCACGCTGAGGACGAACTGACCCAGCGAGCCGAACGCGCCGGTGCTGGCAGGCGGAGCCGCGGCCATCGGGGCCACGGCCGCGGGAGCGGGCGGCGGCTCGGTCGCGGCCGGCGCGGGCGACGGTTCCTGGGCCATCGCCGAGAGGGCCGGGGCCAACAGCAGGGCGGTGATTCCGAACGTGCGTGCCAACATTCGCATTCTGATCTCCTCTTTTTTCGATGTGAAACGGGTAAGGCAGGTCCCACTGTACCTGGACCGTCTTGACCGTCCAGAAACAGGCCGTTTATCTGGAGGCCTCCCGCAACGGACGAGCCGGGCTGGCATAATGGGCCGGTGAACGTGCCGCGGGCTGCCGCGATCCTGGTCGGGTGCGCTGCCGTCCTGGTGGCCACCGGGGCGCGGGCCGGCGACGACGAGGCGCCCGAGGTCGCGGCCCGCTGGCCGCTCGCCTACGTCGACCGGCCTCAGACGCTGCCTGGGGGGATGTTGCAGCTGGCGGCCACGGCGGGCGGCGACGTCCCGAACCAACCGAACAACTTCGACCCGGTCACCGGCCATGCCTACCAGTTCCAGCCGTCGCTGTCCGTGGGGGTGGCGGTGTCGGCCGGCTTGACCGATCGATTGCAGCTGGGCGTGGCGCACCCGCGCTTGCTCTGTTTCGGAGACAGCCGCGAAAGCGGCTGTGACCCGACGAACCGGAATTCCGGTTTGACGGCCGCGATCGGCTACGGCTTTCTGCGCCGGCTGCACGTCCAGGGCGAGGCGCGCGCCGGGGTCGTGGTGACGCGCTCGTCGCCCTTCGAGCTGTCATGGGACGCCGAGGCGGCCTTCAAGTTCGTGGCGCCGGGCCGCCTGGACCTCTGGCTGTCGGCCAGCGTCCGGCGCCCGATCGATCCTCCGCCGCAGGACCTGGTGCCGGACACCTTCGCCACCGTCGATGCCGGGGTGGATCTGCAGGTGACCGAGCGGTTGCTGATGTTCCTGCACGTCGATCCATGGGCGCCGCCGGCGCGCTTGTCAGACGGGGTCGCGCTGGAGGTCCGGGGCGGCGCGGCCTACACGTTCTCGCACCGCGCCGAGCTGGAGCTGTCGGCGGGATCGTACAACGTGCTCTCCAACCCGCGCTGGAACAGCAACGTCCCCGAATGGTTCACGCTGCTCTCGCTGGTCTCCTGGGCCGACCTGCGCGAGCGGCCGGCTGGCATAATGGCGCCATGAGCGGTGCCGACGACGACCTCGATCTGGGCGAGCTGAGCGACGGGCCGATCGCGCCGGCGCCGCCGGTGCCCGCGGCGGCCCCTCCGGCGCGGTCGGCGATCCCGCCGGAGAAGGCCGTCGAGCTGCTGTCGAAGATCAGTTTGTTCGCGGCGCTGCAGCCCAGCTATCTGCGCCGCATTGCCAACCTGGGCATCGAAGAGGATTACGACGCCGACGCCGTCATCTTCAAAGAGGGCGAGCACGGCGACAAGATGTATTTGATTCTGTCGGGCGCCGTCCGCATCGGACGCCAGCTGCCCGGGATGGGCGAGGAGGCGCTGGCCGTCCTGCGCGCCGGAACCCACTTCGGCGAGATGGCGCTCATCGACGACTTCCCGCGCAGCGCCGACGCCCGCGCCCACGAGCCGGCCAAGCTGTTCGTCATCCAGAAGAAGGCCATGGAGGACCTGCTCTTCGTCGACCGCGACCTGGCCTACGACCTCCTCTGGTCCTTCGTCCGCACCCTCTCGTCCCGCCTCCGCGAGACCAACGACAAGATGAGCTTCATGGCGCTCACCTCGAAGTTCTGAGGCGGCACCCGCTTCCCGAAAGGGGCTGGTGCCCTCGGGCAAAGCCTCTCCCCGCGCCCTGAGTCGCGACGCCCAGCGAAGCCGCGGGCACCCTCCAGCCAAACAGGCGACGGTCTTCGCCCCGCGCCCAGCGTCGTTCACTCCGGCCAAACGGGCGACGGTTTTTGCCACGGCGCCAGAGCGAGCATCGCGAGCGAGTCTTGATTGCGGAGGCGCGGCTTTGCCGCGCCGGCGTGCCTCAGAAACCGGGGAGAGCCCGCGAGAGGGGCGCCAGCCCTTTCGCGCCTCAGACGTTGAACTTGAAGTGGATGACGTCGCCGTCGCGGACGACGTAGTCCTTGCCTTCGAGCTGCAGCTTGGCGTTGGCGCGGCAGGCCGCCTCCGAGCCGTACTTGATCAGATCCTCCCACCAGATCACTTCGGCCTTGATGAAGCCGCGCTCGAAGTCGGTGTGGATGACGCCGGCGGCCTGGGGGGCCCTGGCGCCCCGCTTGACGGTCCAGGCCCGGCATTCGTCGGGGCCGGCGGTCAGGAAGGTGATCAGGTCCAAGATGGCGTAGGCCGTGCGCGCCACGGCGTGCAGGCCCGGCTCTTTCAGGCCCAGGCTCTCGAGAAAGGCCGGCCGGTCGGCGGCATCCAGCGACGCGATCTCGGCTTCGGCGGCGGCGCAGATGACGACCACCGGCGCGCCCTCGGCGTCGGCGTGCGCGCGCAGCGCCGAGACGAACGGGTCGGTCGCCGGCGACGCCAGCTGCTTTTCGGCCACGTTGGCGACGTAAAAGACCTTCTTCAGGGTCAGCAGGCCGAGGTCGCGCAGCAGCGCCTGATCCTCGGGCGACAGGCCCTGCGCGCGGGCGGGCTTGCCCGCGTCCAGGCCGACTTTCAGCCGCTCGCACAGCTCGAGGACCTGCTTTTCTTCCTTGGGCGCGGGCCCCTTCAGCGCCTTCTTGGCCCGGTCGATCCGCTTGTCGACGGTCTCGAGGTCCTTGAGGCACAGCTCGGTGTCGATCGTCCCGACGTCGGCGACGGGGTCGACCCGCCCCTCGACGTGGATGACGTTGTCGTCTTCGAAGCAGCGGACGACGTGCGCGATGGCGTCGGTCTCACGGATGTTGGCCAGGAACTGGTTCCCCAGCCCTTCACCCTTGGAGGCGCCGCGCACCAGTCCGGCGATGTCGACGAAGTTGACGGTCGCCGCCACCACCGACTTCGGCTTGTAGAGCGCCACCAGCGCGTCGAGTCGCTCGTCCGGCACCGGCACCACGCCGACGTTCGGCTCGATGGTGCAGAACGGATAATTCGCCACGGCGGCTCCGGCCGCCGAGAGCGCGTTGAACAACGTCGACTTGCCCACGTTGGGCAAGCCGACGATGCCGCAAGAAATTGCCATTCGGTCAGTCTAGACGACGGAACTCACCGTCGCCGCGGGACGTCCTCGGTCGGAGGTCCTCAGCCGATCTTGCCGAAGAGCTGGAACGCGATCAGCAGGCCGTAAATGACCAGCGACTCGATCAGCGCCAGGCCGACGATCATCGGCACGAAGATCTTGCCGGACGCCTGCGGGTTGCGGGCGATGCCCTCCAGGGCCGAACCGGCCGCGCGCCCCTGACCGATGGCGCCACCCAGCGCCGACAGGCCGATGGCCAGCGCGGCGGCCAGGCCCAGCCACTTGTCGCGGTCGGCACGCACGGCGTCGATGGTCTGCGCGAACGCCGGGCTGGCGGTCAGGACCACCGCGGCGGCGACGCCGAGGGCGAAGAGGGAAACGAAGGACTTGGAGATGCGGCGCATGATTTTTCGGGCTCCTGCTCGGTTTTGGTTTTTTCGGGTGCGGACCTTATCGGGTCTTCCGGTGAAGGGCTAGCCCTTCTTTGCTGCTCTTTTAGTGCTCTTCGTGCGCGACGGCCTGATCGATGTAAACCGTCGACAGCAACGAGAACACGACGGCCTGGACCACGGCGACGAACACGCCCATGACCAGGAACGGAACGGGCACCAGGAACGGGATGATGGCGAAGAACGCCAGCACCACCGCGTGGTCGGCCGCGATGTTCCCGAGGAGGCGCATCGACAGCGACACCGGGCGCGCCAGGTGGCTGACCACTTCGATCGGGATCATGAGGGGCGCCAGCCACCAGACCGGTCCCATGAAGTGCTTGAAGTATTTGAGGCCGTGCTCTCTCACGCCGAAGACGTGGGTCAGCACGAAGATCAGGGCCGCCAGCGCCAGGTTCGTCTTCAGCGTGTCGGTGGGGGGCAAGAACCCGGGGATCAACGCCAGCAGGTTCGAGAACAGAATGAAGAAGAACAGCGTGCCGATGATGGGCAGGTATTTGCGCGCGTGCTTCTCGCCCATGATGCTGGCCATGAGGTTGAAGATCGTGTCGGCCAGCGTCTCGAACAGATTGCGCAGGCCGAACTTCGGCGGTGGCACCAGGCCGCCGTCCTTCGCGCCTTTGACGGCCGCGGCGTAACGGGTGGCGCCGTAAAGCAGGAACAGGAACACCAGCACCGCGCCCAGCACGTGATCCAGCTGGAAGTGCGTGGTCTGGAACATCTGCCAGGTCCAGGTTCGCCCCAGCAGCCCGGCCAGCTTGTCGTGCAGGGCACGGTACCCGGGCAGGAACTCGAACCAGGTCGCGTGCGGGTTCATCGAGCTTCTCCTTGCGTTTCCAGCGCGCCACCGGTCATGCCGACCAGCAGGATCGAGATCACCAGCGCCGAGAATCCCAGCGCGAACGGCATCACCGCCAGCTTGGCCACGCGCAGCGCGACGAACACCAGCGCGAAGAGGCCGGTCATCTTGCCGAACAGCGCCAGCGCCAGGCCCCAGGCTGACCCGCCGGTGCGGACCGCCGCCACGGCCTTGGCCCCGATCCGCGCCAGGATCAGGAAGTCGGCCGCGGCCAGGATCGCGCCCGCGCCC
Organism: Myxococcota bacterium; assembly: GCA_025934105.1. Lineage (GTDB taxonomy): Bacteria > Myxococcota_A > Polyangia > Fen-1088 > Fen-1088 > JADGRB01. The sequence continues at coordinate 14,798 of JAICYS010000104.1, forward strand.
GCGCCCAGCGTCCCGCTCGGGCCCCACAAGATGCCGGACAGCGCCGTGAAGGCCACGCCCAACACCAGGTTGGCGCCGGCGATTTTCCTAATTGCCGGGTTTGCCGGGACCAGCGTCACCGGGGCCTCCCGCATCGCCACCCTGGTCGCGGTTGTAGGCACGCGTGACGCGAATCAGCGCTTTCACCGCCGCGCCGATTCCCGCCAAGAGCCCGATGTAGCCGATCCAAGGGTCCGTTCCCAATCTGTGGTCGAGGTACTGTCCGCCGATATACCCAATCCCGATCGCGGCCGCGATCTCGATGCCGACGGCGCCGGTGGTGCCGGCAATCCGCCACATTTTTTTCGCTTCCGGGTCGATGGGCGGCGTTGCGGTAACACGCCGCTGGCCCGAAATCAAGGGTGCAGAGTGGCGCCGAGGCGCAGGCCTGGAGCGGCTTCGGAGACTGGCAAGGGGTCGCCGGATCTCGGCCGTGTGATTACGAACGTCTCTATGAAGAGCTGGAAGATAGGATTGCTCGGGTTCGGCCTCTGCTGGCTGGGCGCCGCCCCCGTCGCCTCGGCGGCCGAGATCGTGATTCGGGACGCGCCGCCTGAGATTCACGAGGAGGCGCCGCCGACCCGCCGTGGCTACGTCTGGGACGGCAGCCACTATGAGTGGCGGCACGGCCGCTACGTCCGCGTCCGCGGCCGCTACATCCGCCAGCGCCGCGGGGCCGAATGGGTGCCGGGGCACTGGGAGCACCGCGAGGACCGCTACCGCTGGCACCGGGGCGAGTGGCACCCGCACCGCTGACGGCTGTCCCCGGGGGGACGCCGGCCGCCGGAACTCAGGCGCCGGCCGGAACCAGGTCCGACGCGGCGTCGCTCACCCGCCGCTGCAACGCGGGCAGGAAGGCGCGCAGCGCGGCGACCTCGTCGGCCAGCAAAGCCAAGCGGGGCCGCCCGCCCAACGCCCCGACCAGGCGGTCGGCGACGAATGGCGGATCGCGGTAGCCGTCGGGAACCCGGCCCGACCGGAGCCTGCCGATGAAGCGGCACCAGCGATCGGCGGCCGATGGCTCGGGCCACTCGAACGGGCCGGGCGCCGCTTCGGCGCAGGCCAGGCCCCGGTCGTAAGCGGCGCGGGCGCGCGCGTCGCCCGCCAAAACGCCGTCCAGCAGCAGCTCGATGGCCACGTGCGCGGCCCCGCGCGCCGGGCCCCGGCGCAGCCCCGCCGCGACCAGCGCCCGCGCCGCCCAGGACTGCAGGGACACGAAAGCGGGGCTGCCGTGAAAAGCGGCGTCGACGGCCAGGTGATGTCTCTGGCCGGCCGCCACCGGGGCCGATCGCGCCGGCCCGGCCGCTGCCCCGCACATCGCCAGCAGGTCGGGCGCCATCGCGCCCAGCAGGAACCCCGGGTGATCGTCGACTTCGCGCGCGACGGCCGCATGGCCGAAGAAATTCACCGACCGAGCTTACGACGTGCTGAACCGCGCGCCATCCTGGCGCCCTTGCGGCGCCCGCCGGGCCGCCGTTCAATTTGCGCGCCGAAGTGACGATACTGGCCACGACGATGGCGTGGCAGAGCTTGCGGGGCTCCGCGGTGGGGGGCGTGGTCGCTTTGGCGGGGGCGGTGAGCGCCGGCGCCGGCTGCACCATCGCGATGTATCCGGGACCGAAGCGGCCCGCCTCGGAGATCGCGCGCATCGTGGCCCATGGAAACTCCTCGATTCGGAACATCGACGGGATGGACTTGCCGGTCGGCTCGCGGTTCACCGTGCTGCCGGGACTGCACGCCGTGACGGTCGGCTCGGAGGACGCCAGCCAGAAGGCGGTCTGTTTCAAGGCGCAAGCCGGCCACTGGTACGACCTGGACCTGGTCGGTTTCGACCACGACGGGACCGTCTCCGTCAGCGACATTGGCGCGAACGACGAGGTCCGGTCGCTGGAGGTGGGGCCGGGGGAAACCTGCGCCGCCGTCGCCAGCGCCTGGGATCCCCCGCGGCCCCATCCCGCCCCGCGCCCGGTCGTTGCCGCCGCCCGCGCGCCGGTGGAGTCCGACAACGCGAATGACGGCGACGCCGAGAGGCGGCGGGCCAGCGATCCGCCGTCCGAGAACGCGAATGACAGCGACGCCGAGGGGCGGCAGGCCAGCGATTCGACGCCGCCGGCGCCGGTGACGCCCGCCGTCGACGACGAAACGCCGCGCGCGCCGCGCCGCCCATCGCCGGCCGCGCGTTCTCGGTCTCGCGTCTCCCCGCGCGAGGACGAGCCGCCGCGCTGGATGCGCCACCCGGGCACCGGCCCGACTTTCGAGCTGGGCGCGTTCCTGGGCGGGACCGATCTGGCGAGCACCGCCGATCAGAACGGCAACAAGGTCGGCACGCTCAGCGGCGGTTCCGGCGTGGTGCTGGGCGTCGGCTGGATCTGGACCCCGCTGTGGGCCGGCGACGACGCCGGTTTCGGCCTGGGCGCGTCGATCGGCCTCAAGTACGACTCGATCAGCGCCGGCGACCAGAGCGTTTCATTGCTGCGCTTCCCCGCCGCGCTCGCCGCCCACACGTTCCTTCACATCGGCGACCGCTGGTGGATCCTGCTGCGCGGCGGGATCCAGAAAGAGCTGGGCGTCAGCCTGTCCGTCGACCCGTACGGGAGCGCGTCGATGGACGGTTCGCTGGGCGCGCTGGGCGAGGGGGGCCTCTACTACGTGGCCGAGCTGGGCGAGCAGCGAACCGCCATGCTGTTCGCGTTTCGCTACACCTCGGGGACCGACAGCAACCCGGGCGGTTCGTTCAGCGCCAGCGCCGGCGGGATCGTCTTCGCCGTGCACTACAACCTGTGAGGTCAGCCGGCGGCGGCGACTTCGGCCAGCGCTTCCTTGGCCGCGGCGGTGAAGGCGTTGATCTCTTCCAGCGTGTGGGCCAGCGAGACGAACGCCGCCTCGAACTGCGCCGGCGGCAGCAGGAACCCGCGGTCGAGCATGGCGTGAAAGAACTTGGCGTACTTGGCCGTGTCGGACTTCTTCGCGCTGGCCAGGTCCACCACCTCTTCGGGCGAGAAGAACAGCGTGAACGCCGACCCGACGCGCTGGACGTGCGCCTTGACGCCGGTGCGGCGGATGGCGCGCGACAGGTCGTCCTCCAGCACGCGGCCGATGCCCTCCAGACCGACGTAGGCGTGGTCGTCGAGGCGCTTTAGCACCGACAGCCCGGCGGCGACGGCGATCGGGTTTCCCGCCAGCGTGCCGGCCTGGTAGACCGGCCCCACGGGCGCGATCACGTCCATCACGTCGGCGCGGCCGCCGTAGATGCCGAACGGCAGGCCGCCGCCCGCGATCTTGCCCAGGCAGGTCAGGTCGGGGCGCACGCCGAACATCTGCTGCGCGCCGCCGCGCGCGACGCGGAAGCCGGTGATCACCTCGTCGAAGATCAGCAGGGCGCCGTGCTCGTCGCAGAGAGCGCGCAGGAGCGGCAGGTACGCCGGGCGCGGCGGCACCACCCCCATGTTGGCGGGGATCGGCTCGATGATGCAGGCGGCGATCTCGTCGCGGTGCTCTTCGAAGGCCGCCCGCATGGCGTCGAGGTCGTTGAAGGGGACGACCAGCGTGTCGGCCACCGCGCCGGGCGCCACGCCGCCCGAGCCGGGCAGCCCCAGCGTGACCACGCCCGAGCCGGCCTTGGCCAGCAGCGCGTCGGCGTGCCCGTGATAACCGCCGTCGATCTTGATGATGCGCGAGCGCCCGGTGAAGC
>JAICYS010000321.1 GCA_025934105.1 Myxococcota bacterium
TCGTGGACCCAGCGGGTCAAGCACCCGTCGGAGCTCTATCAGAAGGGTGACGAGGTCGAGGCCGTGGTGCTCAACATCGACTTCGACGGTGAAAAGCCCAAGGTCTCGCTGGGCATCAAGCAGCTGGTGCCGGATCCGTGGGACCGCATCCCGTACGACTACCCGATCGGCAAGATCGTCGACGCCAAGGTCATCAAGGTGCTCGACTTCGGCGCCTTCGTGGAGATCGAGAAGGGGGTCGAGGGCCTCATCCACGTCTCGGAGTTCTCCGAGGACCGCGTGGAGGATCCCAAGCAGTTCGTGAAGCCGGGCCAGCAGCTGAAGGCGGAGATCATCGGCGTCGACACGGCCGAGCGGAAGATCGGCCTCTCGTTCCGCGGCGCCACCCGCGCCGAGGAGCTGGCCGACGCGCAGGGCTTCTCGGGCGGAGCGCCGACGGCGACGCTGGGCGACGTCATGCGCGACAAGCTGGCCGCGCTGGCGGCGCAGGTCCCGGGCAGCAACAACAAGAAGAACAAGAAGGGCCAGCAGACGCCCGCGCCCGAGACCGACAGCGACGACGAGAACGCGTCGAACTAATCGGCCGACTCTCGGCGAGCCAAAACCGTGACCCCCACATCCCGCACACTGGCGTGGCTGCGCCAGTTTGCGAAGCTGTGGGGATTCGCGCTTTTCTGCGTCCTCGTCGTCTACATCTTCCGGGAGGTCGTCCTCCCGTTCGTCTTCGCGATCCTGGTGGCGTACATCCTGGCGCCGGTGGTCGATCGCTTCGGCCGGCTGCGCGTGGGCGGAAAGCCGTTCCCGCGCGCCGCTGCGGTGATCATCCTCTACGTCAACATCATCGCGGTGCTGAGCATCTTCATCGGGTACTTCGTTCCGAAGCTGTCCGGTGACTTCGCCCGGCTGTTCCGGGAGGCGCCGCAGCTTTTCGCGCGCGTCAACCGCGAGTGGCTGCCGCGAGCTGGCGCCTGGGTCGACGAGCACTTCGGGCCCGAGACGGCGGCCGGTAGCGGGGGCGAGGGCACCGACGAAAGCGGCGGGGCCACCTCCGGGCCCGGCCCGGTGACTCGGCCGCCGGAAGCGGTCATGCTGGCGCCCACGCCCGACGGGCGTTACCAGCTGGATCTGGAGGGTTTGAGCTTCGAGGTCCGCCCCACCTCCGGCGGCGGATACATCATCGGTCCCCCGCGCCCGGAGGCGGCGCCGCCCACCGGCGGCAAGTGGGAGCGGTCGATCAAACAATGGCTGGCGGAGCGATTGAAATCCACGGAAGGGGAGAGCCAGCGCGCCATCGAGTACGGCCAGAAGTTCATCGGCGCCGTGGTGTCGGGAATCGGCCGGCTGTTTCTGGTGCTGATGGTGGCGGCCTTCATCCTGGTCGACCTCGATCGAATCCAGGGATTCTTGCGCTCGCTGGTTCCCGAGCAGTACCAGCTGGACTACGACCGCATCGCCATCGGGATCGACCGCGGGCTATCCGGGGTCATTCGCGGGCAGATCTTGATCTGCGCCATCAACGGCACGATGACCTACCTCGGGCTGTGGCTCTTTCACGTGAAGTACCCGCTGCTGCTGGCCGGGATCGCCGCCACCATGAGCCTGGTGCCGATCTTCGGCTCGATCTTGTCGTCGGTGCCGATCGTGGCCATCGCGCTCATCTCGTCGGGGACGTTCGATCTGCGCCAGGGCCTGCTCGTGCTGGCCTGGATCATCGGCATTCATCTGGTCGAAGCCAACTTCTTGAACCCGAAGATCATGGGCGACGCGGCCAAGATCCACCCCGTGCTGGTGGTGTTCGCGTTGATCGCCGGCGAGCACAGCTACGGCCTGGTGGGCGCGCTGTTCGCCGTTCCCGTCGCCTCGATCATCCAGACCATCTTCACGTATTACCGCCGGCGCCCGCGCCCGCCCGCCGCGCCGATCGCGGCGATGTGAGCGCGGGCGGCGTCGCCCCATTCACTTCGGGATGACGAACGTCTGGAAATGCAGATCGAACCCGTCACTGGCATACGATTGCCAGGAGGCGCCGCCGTCGAAGGTGGAGAACATCGTCCCCGCCGCATAGGCGTTGCCGGTCGCGCCGTTCCAGGAGGCGACGTTCTGAGCGCCGTCGGCGAAGGGCGGCGCCTCCGGGTAGTCGACCAGGATGGCGTATTGGCGGCCCGCCACTTGCGCCACGCTGCCCGGAATGGGAATGACGGTGTCGATCGACAGGTCTCCGGCGTGCGGCGCGCGCGCCTGGGCCAGGACGATGTTGCTCGGCTCACCGCCGGAGATCGCCTCGATCTGGATCCGCGCCACCAAGGTGGGGTCGAGGGCGGTCACGTCGATGGCCACGCCCTGCAACGTTCCCGTCAGGCCCGCGGTGTACGACTGGCCCATCAACACCGGTTGGCCATAGATCCCGTCGCTGAGATCGGACGGGCTGGTGAACGATTGGTCTAGCCTGGCGGCCGTGGTCGCGCAGGCCGAGCTCTGATCGAAGTGAACGGCGCCGCCCGAATTGAGCGTCACGCTGCTGCCGATCACGGTGCCGAACACCGGGCCGTTGACGAACACCGGCGAGCTGGGCGCGTAGACCATCCCGTAAAGCGCGCCGCCCCCGCCGTTGACGTTGACCCCGCCGTTGCTGGTCACGACGAAGGCCAGGTTCCTGGGAACGCCCTGCGGGTTCAGGTTGCCTCCCAGGTTGAGGCTTCCGGTGACCCAGATTCGCACCTGGCCCGGCGGCGAGACGTTGATGGCGCCGGGCGCGGAGACGGTGACGCTGGCGGCCACGTAGTTGCCGGGTGAAAGGGTGATGCTTTGCGCGACGGTGTTGACGTTGAGGGCCCCCGGGCTGCGCGACCCCAGCGGCAGGTTGGCGGCGCCCGCCGGTACGGCAATGACGGCGAAGCCCGCCGGCGCATGCTGCTTTTGAGCCCCGTGAATCACGCCGCCGTTGTTGACGATGGTGGTCCCCGCTTGGACGACGGCCGCGCCGCCCACGTTCGCGCCTCCGTATCCGCCCGCGCTCGACTGATACGAATCGACCAGCGTGCTCGACCCGACCGTGACGCTGCCCGTGTTTCCGACCAGCGCGTCGGCCCAGGCCGAGCACGGGACCGGATCGGCGGGCGCGGCGCTCACCCCTCCTCCGCCCATGGTGGTCAGCCCCGCTACCGCAATCGCCACCGCCCACACGCCCCCGACGCTCATCCTCCGCAGTCTCGCCATGATCGCTCCCTCCCTTCGGTCCCAACACCGGCTCTCCACCTCGACCTCCCGCAGGGCCGCCGATGCTCAAGCCCAAGCGCGGGCGCGAGTGTGCCACGACGGCGGGCGCGCGACGTTACGGGCGGCCGAATTCGGCGGATTTCGTAGGCGGCTCCGGGAAGGCCGGAATAATCGCGCGCGGCAGGACGGCCTGGAAAGTGGTGAGGCCGTCCTCCGATTCGGCGGCCAGCCGGCCGCCGTGCGCCTCGACGATCATTCGCTTGATGGAGAGACCCAGGCCCAGCCCGTCGGGCGCGCCACGGCTCGGGCCGCGCCGGACGGATCGAACAGGGTATCGATCTGCTCGGGCGGAATGGTGCCGCGGTTGTGCGTCCGAACGATCCGCGCCGCCGCCGTTCCGCACGAGCCTCGTCCTTCGCCGACGGGCGCACCGTCGATGGCGGCGGTGTACTCGGCCGGAAGCCGCGGCGCCGACCCATGGCGGAGGCGCCCGCCGGCGCTGACCAGCAGGATCGACCCCAGCGTCCCCGGCGCCGCGTCCTGTTCGAGCCCGCCGACCAGCAGATCCAGCGCACGGCCGATCGGCTGGTCGCGCACGATCAGTGTCAGCACGTCCCGTTCGAGCTGTGCCAGAGAGCGCGTGGCCACCCGCGAACCCCACACCGGGGCCGGGATCAAAGCGGCAGGATCTGCGGAATCACGTCCGGTCCGGCGATCACGGCGGCGCGGTCGGGGACCTCGCGCCACCCGGCCCGGGAAGCGACGTCCCGGTCCGCTTCGACCACCAGCGCGCGCAAGCTCTCATGCGGGATGCGGCGTCCGTTTCGGCTGGCGTCGTTCTTGGCGTGGCAGACCGGGCAATCGGAGATCCCCTCGACCGCCAAGTAGCGGATGGGGGAGTTGATCCCCGCCGCCGCGAAGCACCGCCCGTTGGTGGCGCACAGCGCGACCTGCAGCGGCCCCTTGCCGGCGGCTTCGATCAGCTTGTCGACGAACTGGACGCTGTTCCGCAACGCCGCGTGCACCGCGGCCGGCGCCGGCGACGGCTGATCCAGGATCCCGCCGTCGTGCAGGAAGGCCAGGAAGAGGTGAAACAGGTGCTCGCTGGGCGACAGCCCCCGGATGTTTCGCCGCAAGAAGGCCGGGGTGCTCTCCAGCATGCGCTCGCGCAGGTCCTCGAACGGGACGTCGCCCAGATCGCCGACGGAGCCGAACAGCCACGACCGGAAGCGGAACGGGTCGGTGTCCTCGGCGGGCGTGCTGCCGTCGTGCTTGAACCCGACGCGCCCGATCAGCGCCTCGGCCCGGGTGTCCTTCACGAGGTTGTAAAGGTCGACTTCCAGCGTCTCGGCGCGCGGGCGCTTCTGCAACAGCACGTCGCCGCCCTGAACGAAGCCCAGCCCGAAGCCCTCCGGCCGCGCCGGCTCGGCGGCGGTGCTGCGAGCGTAGAGCGCGCCACGCGCGGAAAACAACGCGCAGGCCAGGTTCTCCGGCTCGTTTCCGAAGTAGGCGACCAGGTGCCTCACGACGACTTTAGAAGTATACGGACGCTTCAATGAAAATCACGGAGATCTACAGCAGCATTCAGGGCGAGACGCAGTACGCCGGCCTGCCGTGCACGCTCGTGCGCACCACCGGTTGCGATCTCCGGTGCGGCTACTGCGACACCGCGTACGCGTTCAACGGGGGCCGCGACATGTCGGTGGACGACATTGCGCGCGAGGTCGCGCGGTTGGGCGCGCCGCTGGTCCTTCTGACCGGCGGCGAGCCGATGCTCCAGCGCGACATCGGGCCGCTGGCCGAGCGGTTGCTGGCGGACGGGCGGCGCGTGATGATCGAGACGTCGGGCGCCCACCGGCTGGACCGGCTGCCGGACCCGGTGATCCGGATCGTCGACGTCAAGACGCCCGCCTCCGGGGAGTCCCACCGCATGTGCTGGGAGCTGCTGCCGGCTCTGCGCCCGATCGACGCGGCCAAGTTCGTGGTGGCGGACGAGGCGGATTACCGCTGGGCCGCCGACGTGGTCGCGCGCCACGCGCTGGGGGGCCGGACGGAGGTCCTGTTTTCGCCGGTCCACGGACGGCTGGACCCCCGGGATCTCGTAGCCTGGATGTTGCGCGACAGGGTTCCGGCACGGCTCAATTTGCAGCTCCACAAGTACGTCTGGGACCCAGAGACGCGCGGCGTATAGTCATGGAAAATGCAGAGTTATTGGCGTCAAATTCCCGTTTGGGCTAAGATATTTCCGTTGACACGATTCAACGCGTCCTGTTAGCTTGCGAACGCTTTTAGGCAGTAACTGTCCAAAAACGTTAAAGAAA
>JAICYS010000128.1 GCA_025934105.1 Myxococcota bacterium
AGACGCGACTCGACGACGTGCGCCGCGTGTTCGAGGTCAACGTCTTCGCCGCTGTCGCGGTGACCAATGCCATGCTCCCGTTACTCCGCCGCGCGTCGCCCGCTGCGCGCATCGTCATGGTGTCGAGCGAGATCGGCGGGCTCTCGAACCATGGCGACCCGCAATGGAAGTACGCGTGTTCAATGCGATCGCATACCCCACGTCCAAAGCGGCGCTCAACATGGTGACCGTGGAGTACGCGAAGGAGCTCGCTGGAACCGGAATCAAGGTCAACGCCGCGGACCGCGGGTACACCGCGACCGACTTGAACGGTAGCCGAGGCACCCAGACCGTCGAGGAGGGAGCCCGCGCGTCCGTGAAGCTCGCGCTCCTGGATGACGCCGGCCCGACCGGCGGGTTCTTCGACGCGCGCGGCGAGGTGCCGTGGTGATCAGACGGAGAAGTACTGCACGGTACCAGGAGCCGGCGCATCTTCGCATCGGACCTAACCATCACGGACGAGGACAAGGCACATGACGACGAAGGTCAGGTTTTCGACGAAGGCGGGCGAGGAAATCGAGGGCGCGCTCTGCGAGCCGCCGGGCTCGGGCAAGACGGGTGCGCTCGTCGTGGTCCACGAGGGGTACGGCCTGAACGAGGTCATGAAGTTGCACTGCGAGCACTTCGCACAGGCTGGCTTCCTCGCACTCGCCCCTGATCTCTTTCAAGGCAAGGTCGCCAAGAATGACCGCGAGATGACAGGGATAATCGGTACGTTCGACTTCCAGAAGGCCGTAGGAGACATCGGCCAGGCGGTGACTTACCTCCGCTCGCATGCGCGCGGCAACGGGAGAATCGCGGTGGCCGGCTTCAGCTTGGGCGGAGCCCTCACGCTCGCGGCCGCACGCCATGTGCCGGCCTTGGAGGCGGCGGTGGCGTTTTACGGTCTGCCGCGGTTTCCATCCGATGAGTTCGCCAACGTCAAAACACCAATCTGTGGGCACTACGCAAGGGTTGACGATTGGGCCAACCCACGGACGGTCGAAGAGATCCAGGGGAAGGTGCGCTCCGGCGGCGGCCAGATGGATGTCTACATCTACGATGCAAAGCATGGCTTCATGCGCTCGACCGACTCTTCCACGTACGACCCAAAGAGCGCCGAGCTGGCGTGGCAGCGTACCGTCGACTTCCTCCACCGGCACATCGGCTGACTGCGAGAGCGCGAACAAGGACGAACAAAGGGCCGCGTCGCCGCGCCTGCATTCAATTGAGGCCCGCGACCCCCTTGTGATGTTGTTCGCCGCGTGGCGCTGCCCCGATAGAGGACTCCCCAAGGATCACGCGTGACGCTCTTCCGACAACCGAGGCGGAACCGGTGCTGCGGCTTTCGAACGTGTCGCGGCCTGCTCAGTGGAGACGCCGACGAGAAAGCGCGTCCAGGCGAGCGTCACGGGCGCGGTCGCCTCGGCGCCGGGTAACAGGCTGGCCTCGAAAGACCGTCGCCGGGGCTGGATTCGAGTCAGCGTTCGACTTCCCGGCACCGCCTACAGCTGTCAAGCGACCCTGTTCAAGCACCCCAGCGACGAACGAGGCCCGCAAGCTCGTAAGACGTTGTTCAAGGAGTTCCGCGAACTCACGATCGACGGCCGTGTTCTTCCATTCGGGGATCGGGAAGCCGCGGGGTCTTGGGAGTGAACCTCGGGGGCCGCGCTCGCTGTCCAACCCGCCGGTGCAGCGGACGGGGGCCAAGGCTTCCCTCGCGCGATCGCCGACTGTCGCTCCTCGCGACTCGTGGTACGATCGGACGCCTTGCTGGGGCGGCCCCGCCGCTGAACACCAGGGCGTTGGACAAAACAGGCAGATGGATGTTCCCTGTTATCCTGACGGGTGGTCCGGAACGTGGTGGGAAGGCCGTCTGACCGGGGCCAAAGGGCGACGAGTGAATCACGAAGCTAAGGTGGCGATGGCGGCAGTGCTTCTCGGCGTGATCGGCTGCGGCGGCGGCGCCGGTTCGGTCGCCCGCGACGCGAGCCTCGTTACGAGTCGCGACGGTACTTCCGGGGACGCCCGAGATGCAGGGCGCGAGGCCGGCGACGCGCAGAGCGCGGATGCAGCCTGCAACATGAATGGCTGGGACGCGGGAACGGCGGCGGTCGCCCCGCGCGACCAGGCTACCATCACGCTCGTCCAGAGCGGGCAATTCCAGGGCTTCCACGACTACATTTACGGAGCGTTCAGTGCGTTATTCTCGCGCGCGGGGGATCTGGTGGATTCGCCCCCAGGCGAAGACGACTGGGACGTGGCGGCCGATGGCACTGGCTCGATTGGACGAGCGGTCTGCGATCTGGGACAGTTCGGTTCGTGCACTGTGAGCACCACGGATTGCGCGATCCCCAAGCAACCGTGCGCGCGACCTCAGGCCGGGAAGCTGACACTCCAGTTTGCCGATCAGTCGTCGCTAGTCCTCTCGCCCAACCCGAACGGGACGTACACACAGGACGATATCTTCAACACTGGCGCTACGCTCTTCGCGCCCGACGATCTTCTGACGGTGACAGCGGTGGGGCACGGCGATGTGCCGGCGTTTTCGCTGGGCGTCGACGCCCCGGGCTGTCTCGCTCTGTCTCAGCCGAGGTCGGCGCCTCCTCCCGACGGGTCCGCCTTGGACCCCGGCACCTACACAATTTCGCGGAGCGAGGATTTGTCGCTGGCCTGGACCGGAGGGGAAGCTGGCGCGACGGTCGGGGTGGACCTGATCTCGTACTCAAAGAGCGGCGACGTCGTCGACGTCTCGTGCTCGTTCCCGGCGGCCGACGGTCAGGGGACCATCCCTCAGCAGGCGCTGTCCTCGCTGGAGACGGGCCAGACGGGTAGGCTGACAATTTATCAGCAGAAAAGCGCGTCCGTGCAGGCCGGCACGTTCGAGGTCGAGTTCGCGGTGCGAAACTTGGGCGACAACGACGCGCTGGGCGACGCCGGCACCTGCCCTCTCAATAACGGTTACGTCACCTATCAGTAGCGGGCCAGGCGAACGTGGCGCTTTCGAGGCCTCTGGGCAGGAGCTCCTTTCTGTCGTAGGCCGCTGTCCAACCGCGCGTTGCAGCGGACGGCGTTGCGCGCCGCCGCTGGACGCGTGATCGTTGGACAGACAGAGTGGCGCTCACGCGGACTGTCCTCGTGCCGAGGTGGCCCAGGGAATGGTCGATTGGCCTCCACGACGCCCAATCTGCTGGTGGTGCCAGGCTTGCAGGGCGCGGGCGTCGCATTCATGTTGAACCGCCGGTGGAAGCTACTCAAAAACTCACGCGATCCAGCCTAAACTAAATTGACCTAACAGGCGTTGCAGCGGACGGCGCGTCGTGCCGCCGCTGAACGCCAGGTCGTCAGCCAGAGTTTAGGATGTCGGACACCGCGGTGGATGCGCCAGTGGAGCTGGTTCCGTATGACCCGGCATGGCCGCGTCGGTTCGCTGACGAAAAGATCGTGATCGGGGATGTGCTTGGAGACTTGGTCGTTGGGGCGATCGAGCACGTCGGCAGCACCGCGGTACCGGGCGTGGAGGCGAAGCCGATTGTCGACATCATGGTTGGTATCCGAGATCTGAGCGTTTCCGACAGACTGGTGCCGTTGCTCGGTCGCATCGGGTATCTCTACTTTCCCTACCGGCCCGATGTGATGCACTGGTTCTGCAAGCCTTCTGCATCGTTTCGAACTCACCATGTTCATGCGGTGCCGGCGGGCAGCCGCCTGTGGAGAGAGCGGCTTGCCTTTCGCGATTACCTGGGTGCTCACTCCGACGTTGCCATTGCCTACGTCGAGCTGAAGCGACAACTTGCCGCGAAGCATAAGTTCAATCGCGAGGCGTACACGGAGGCAAAGGGAGCGTTTATCCGTGGTGTGCTCGCCGCCGCTCTGCCCGACGGCGACTCACCTGGCTGACTGGTCGTTGCAGCGGACCGCGGCGTCGGTCGCTGCGCTCCCTGCCGCGTCCGCCGCCGAAAGGCAGTATTGTTCGGCGCGTGGCAAAGGCAGCGATCGTGCGTGGGCGCGGAACGATGCCCTCGTCCGTCGCACCCGGGATGAAATGCGTCGGCTTGTGGCCGATCATCGTTGTGATCTTGGGTAGCTCCGCGTGCATCCTTCCTTTGCCGTGCCCAAAGCCGCGGTCTGGTCAGGTGTGGACGGCCGAAGGCAAACCGGTCGCCGGGGCCGACATTCGCGTCGAAAGCTGGAACGTGTCGATGCCTGGGGCTTCCAAGGAATCGCTGGTCCACACTTCGTTCACCAAAACGGATTCAGATGGTAGGTGGACGGTACCGGGAGGGGCCACTCTCCGGTTCGCGTGTACGTCGAAGGCGGCGCGAATTTCATCCTGAACCTCGCCGCCGGGGTCGGATATCATGGGGACTCCGCGCTCGCCTCCCGCTGGGGCGTCCATGCCTTCGCTGGCTTGCCACTTCCGATCATTGGCTGGGGCCGCGATGGTCTCAGTACGCCGTTCACCTTCAGGATCCACGTCGCGCCACTTCTTCTGGACGCGGAGCCGTTCTATCGACCGGAATTCCGAAGGGGCAGCGCGATCGAACACGAAGTCGGCGTCCTGTTGAAACTGCGAATCGGCATCACGAAGCGGCAATGGTCCCTGCCCGGGTACGACGGGATGGGGGGTGTTGTCATCTGAGCCGGGTGTACCGAGATGCTGCCCAAGCTGCGCGTTGCAGCGGGCGGCGCTTGCGTACCGCCGACGAACGCGCAATCGTTGGGCGGACAAGGATGACAACCGAGTCGGAGCCGTTCACCTCGCTCGATCGTTTGGTGGATGGGTGGTGCCAGCGTCGGGCGCTGCGCCCGCTGTCCATCATTCTCCGGGTCTACCCGATGACGTCGCCTCTCTCGGACGGCTGGCATGAACTGCGGAGGGCGCTGAGGGACGTCCGGTGCCTCGGGGAACCGCACCTGACCGACCCGGAGGCTGAGGTCGTCGAAAGTGCCCTTCGATCCGTGGAGAGGGCTCTCGGGGTCAGCGGATGGAAGCTCCCTCCTCGGTGAGCGCCGCGCGACCAGCCCTTGCTGCAGTCGAACGCGACATCCGCCCGCGTGCGGGTGGGTTGTGCGACGCCGCTGCCGTCGCGCGCGGCTCCTCGCGACCGTGGTACCCTCGGTGCGACGTCGGCGTTCGTCGCTGAACGGCAGGACGTCAGCCCGACGGACCGCGCTATGGCCACGATGGTAAAGAATCTGGACGAGGCGCTTGGACGGGGGCCGCCGGCTCGCGGAAATCTGGCGGTCTCGATCTTTCGCCACGGATCTCTCGAAGCGGAGATGTACACGCCGACCGGGACGGACCCGCAGACGCCTCACACGCGCGACGAGGTCTACGTCGTTGCGCGCGGGTCGGGGCTCTTCTTCGATGGGACGCAACGGAGCGAAGTCGAGCCGGGAGCCTTCATCTTTGTCCCGGCTGGACAAGAGCACAGGTTCGAAGCGTTCTCGCGCGACTTCGCGGTGTGGGTGTTCTTCTACGGACCGGAAGGTGGCGAGCATGCTGGCTAACGTAACAAGCCGTTGCAGCAGACGAGCGCCACACGCGCTCGTCGCCCATGTCACGCCGCCGCGGGCTGAGCCGGCGGCTGTTTGCGGCCGTGGTACGCTCGAGTGCGACGGTGGCGTTCGCTGCTGAACGCCACATCGATGGGACATCGTGATGGTCGTCAGGGATGCGCGCTGAAGATCTGGGGAAGGCGGCACGACACGCGATCGAGGCCGCGTTCCCCGTCGCCCCGTTGCCGACGGCGGAGCAGGTTCTCAACGACCATTGCCCGGAATGTCGTGAGCTCGCCGCCCGGTTGTCCGTCAGGCCGTGGACGGAACTCACCGTTGCCGATCTCTCAGGCAACCCGAGCCCGTCGCTCCTGACCGCCGCTGCGTTTCGGTACTATCTGCCCGCGATGATGCTGCGGTCCATCGAGAGCCGTCGGGAGCTGGATTGCCTTCCAATGTCTCTCGTCAGCGAGCTGTCTCCCGCTGGAGGCAAGCCGAGCGAACATGGCCGCGAGAGATTGACTGGCTTCACCGACGGCCAGGTGCTCGCGATTCTCGCCTTCCTACGACACTTCGAGGCGAGCGAATCCGAAGAACTGCGCGACGACAAGAGCGGCCGACGGCTCATCAGCCGCGCCATCAAATATTGGAGTGGCGTAGCGGGGGACCCTGCATAGCCGCGCCTGGCAGCGGACGGCGCTTGTGCGCCGATGCTGAACGAGAGGTCGAGCAACACGACGTTGCCGGCCCTCAAGCAACCGTGCAACCTGATAGAGATCCTCTTCGTCGGCCGTGAGTGACGGCTGCCCAGCCGGCCGTTCCAGGAGACGAACGCTACGCCGGCTCGCACGGAAATGAAGTGGTGCGGTCGTGTTACGTTCGAATGCGATCTGTGCGTGTGCCGCGCTCAACGGCAGGTCGTTCGGCAGCAAATGCCATCCATGAGCCGGAATCGGGATGGCAGGCGGAAAGCTCTTGCGGGAAGGTGTGGCGCGAGAGTTCGCGCATTGCAGCGGACGGCGCTCGCGGGCCGCCGCTGAACGCGTGATCGTCGGCCAGACGCGATCAGCTCACGCAATGTGCGTGCGAGCCGGCTTGTGGTGCCGTACCTTCAACTGGTGGTCACCGAGTTCCGTCGTCGCATCGCACGCGTGCTTGCCTTCTGCGTGGTCGTGCTGACGTTCGGGCGAGTGCAGATCAATGCCACGGGCAGATCCACGGCCGATGGACCCGGACGCGTCGATGCGCACGTGTCGGCCAAGCGTACTCCATAGGGTCTGTGTGGCGGTGTGCCGAAGCTGCTCACCCGGCCCGCGGATCGACTGCGTGAGCAGGTTCGACGCCGGCCATCGTGAAGCGAATGGGCTGCCGGCGCCGGAGGCCGCCTGGGAGGTCCGCGTCGCCTTCTGATACGAGGACAACGCGAGGGGCCCGGCGAAGAATCCGTGGCCGGCGAAGCGGGTCGCGCCGCGCGTCCTTCAGCCAGCTCGTCACGCGGCCGGCGTGATGCCCGGTGTCGTCGTCAGGGTTGGTCGATGACGATCGGCGGCGGGGGCGGGGGCGGGGGAGGCGGCGGGGGCGGCGGTGTCACGGACGCAGGCGGCGAGCTGGGCGTGCCCGGCGGCGGCACCACGGGCGGTTGAGGAGTGCTGGAGTCCGGCTGGATGCAGGCCGACAGGTCGAAGAATAAGAACTCCAGCGCCTTGGCCTGCCCCGACAACGACGTGGCCTTGCAGCCGGTCGGGAACGGTTTGCTGGGATCCGAGTCGTCCTTGCTGCCGCCGCTGGGCGGCGGCGCTTCTTTGACGTGGATGTCGGTCAACACGACGCGCCCGCACTGGTTGTCGGGCGCCGCCTCGACGGGCGTGTTGATGGTCAGGTACTGGACCGAGCGCTGGATGGCACCGGAGGCCGGGACGTACAACCACTGCTGCGACGTCGGCGCCGTGGTCGATTGCACCGAGTGCTGGCTGCCGTAGAGCGCGATCGACCCCGCCGTCGGCGTGGCGCCGGTGTTCACCAGCCACTGGCCGAAGGCCGCTCCTTTGGGGAAGCTCGTGTCGATGGCCGCCGTGACGGGCGACGCGAGATCGCTTTGCGCGCCCAGGTAGACGGCGGTGGTGGGCCAGGGGGCGGGTCCGTTCCGCAGCCAGTAGAAGTGTAAATGATCGTTGAAGAGGCGCCCGCCCGAGTCCGCGTAGCGCTTGATGTTCGCGACGTACGGGGCCTTGACGTCGGGGTACTGGCTGCCTTCGCACGAGTGCATGACAATGTCGTAGCCCAGCAGCTTGTTGACGTTCGACCAGAGCGCGGTGGCCTGGGGAAACGCCGCGCCGCCCAGCGCCGCCGAGAAGCTGGCACTTCCCTGCCCCTTGCCGGCCGCCGCGTCGCCGCCGACGAACAGGTTGACGCGCCCGCCGCCGCCGTCGGTGGTGAACTCGGCGTCGGCGATGCCGACCTCGCGCAAGAAGCACTCGATGGCGTCGGACCCGCCGGTGGTGACGGCGATCTTGGGCAGGTGCCCCTCGGACTGCGTGCGTGGCAGGCGCGTCACGTTCGCGTCGGTGAGCTTGTTGTCGACGCACGCCGTGATCGACGGGATGGTGACCTGCCGGCGCCATTTGCCGACCTGCATGATCAGCGGGATGTTCGTTCCGGACGGCACGCCGGTCAGGTGAAAGGCGCCGCTGGCGTCGGTCAGGGTCGCGGCGACCGGATGCCCGGAGACCTGCGCGCTGCACTTGTCGCACGAGACCCCTTCGGCGATGGGATCGGGCGCGTCGTTCGGCACGTAGACGGTGACGTTGTAGAGGGGCACCTTGCCCGCGGGGTCGTAAACCACGCCGGACAGCGACGTCGTCGCCGCGCCCGTGCAGGTCGCCACCTGGCATTGCAGGCCGGTGCACCCACCACCGCCCGCCGCGCCCGGACAGACGTGAGGCGTGCCGCCGGCTCCGCAGGCCATGCCGTTGGCGCAGTCGCCGCAGTCGATGACCCCACCGCAACCGTTGCCGACCGTCCCGCAGTATTGCCCGCCGGCCGGCGTGCAGGTGATGGGCGGGCAGTCGGGGTCGACGCACAGATTGGCGATCCCGCCCGAGCCGCACGCCATCCCGCCCGGGCAGGTCTGGCAATCCAGCGTGCCGCCGCAGCCGTCACCGATCTTGCCGCAGTACCGCGTCCCGGAGGTGGGCGCGCACGTCAGCGGAACGCAGCCGGCCGCGGCGCAGATCCCGGAGTTGCATTGATTGTTGTCCGAGCATCCGCTGCATTGCAGGGTGCGGCCGCAACCGTCGCCGATCTCGCCGCAGTACGTGCCGCAGCTGATGGCCGGGCAGGTCGCGCCCCCGACGCAGATCCCGTCCGTGCAGCTGTAGCCGCTGGGGCAGTCGGGGCACACGAGCTTGCCTCCGGGGCAGCCGTTGCCGATGGTCCCGCAGTAGGTTCCACCCGGTTGCGTGCAGGTCGTGACCTTGGGAACACACGCCACGTCCGCCGCGCCGCCGTCGCGCGCCGCGCCGGTTCCGCTGGAGCCCCCCGCGCCGGTCGCAACAGCCGCCCCACCTGTCCCGCGAGCCCCGGCGTCCGCTCCCCCGGGCGTCTGCTTGACCCCGGCGCAGGCCACGGCGAACAGCACGGCCCACAGCGCGGCCTGCAGCGACCCATGGAAATGGTTGGGCGTCTTCATCCGCGGGATGGGTGTCCGGCCGCCCTGGTCGCGGCTCAGGGGGAACCGCCGCGCCCTTTGACGTTCTCCTTTCCGTTTGAGTTCCTCGACGACTCGGTCGTGACCAGCTCCGCCTGCTCCAAGACGCTGACGTGCTTCATCATGCCGGCCAGATCAGGCGGAACTCCTCGGCAAGGCCGGTGATCGACAGGTCGGCTACGTCGTCGACGGCGGGGGCCGAATCGTCGCGCTCATGGCCAGGAAGAAGGCCAGCGCCAGCGGGCCGACCACCAGGCCCATGGCACCGAACGCCAGCACCCCGCCCATCAGCGAAAAGAACACCAGCGAGCCCTGCAGGTTGGATCGTCCGCGCATCAGAAGGGGGCGGACCAAGTTGTCGATCAACCCCACGATGACGACCATCCACCCGGCCAGAAAGACCGCCCACCACCCTCGACCCAGTAACACGAGCAACCCCACGATGGGAACGGCGACCAGCGCGGTCCCCACCGACGGAATGAACGACGCCACAAAGGTGAGCAGGCCCAGCAGGAAGGGAGCGGGAGCCCCGGCGATGAGAAACCCGATCGTCGCGACCACCGACTGGGCCGCGCCGGTGCCGATGTTTCCGCCGATGACGGACTTGGAGACGTCAGACAGCTCGCCGACCAGACGGTCGACGGTCTGCGCGCCGATGGGGGACTTCTCTTTGAACCAGGACTTCAGCGCGCGGCCGTCGCGTAGCAGGAAGAACAGAGCCACCACCATCATCAGGAAAGCGAACAGCAGGTGGGAGACGGCGCTGAGAACGCCGGCCAGCGTGCTCAGAGCCCAACCGGAGTGGGACTGCACCCGCGCGTGCGACAGAATCTCGGCCGGCCCGGCCGCGACCTGATCGTGAACGTGTTGAAGCCATTTTGCGAGGCTGTCGGGCAGGGGCTCGAGTAACCCTGAAACGCCGCGTTGTTTGAGGATGCCGCGAACCACGTCGACGAGGTGGATGGCCTGGTCGGTCAGCAACAGCGCCGCGGCGGCGATCGGCAAGACGATGATGAGGGTGGCGCCGGCGGTGAACAGGGCCGCGGAGAGCGTGCGCCGGTTTCCCAGCGCCCGCGCCGCCCGCTCATGTAGCGACGCCAGGGGAGCCGCCAGCGTGCCGGCCAGCACCAGCGGCTTCCAGAGCGGCAGAGCAATGGCCGCCAGCAGGGCGACCGCCGCCGCGTACAGGATCACGCCGGTTCGGGAGGAGCGATGTGCGTCGGGAGAATCCACCACCTGGTCCACAGCATGTGGTCGTTTTCCATCCAGGCGAGTCCTGCCGATGACGGCGACGATCATGGATCCGCGGACGATGCGGGCCGGCGCGGCATGTGCGTTGCGCGGCCATCCCGCCGTTGCTGCTGTCGCCCGCGCCTCGTGCGAAGATGGGCCGCTCGCTGACGTCCTGGCTTCCCTGGCCGCCGGATTGGTGTTCGACACCTGCTGCAGCTCGGAACGGCCGCAGAGGAGACTGGGGTGGACGCGGGGCGATCGCGGTGGTGGTCACCGTCGAGAGGTGAGCCATGGACGAGACCGACTTCGAGGGAACGCTGGTGCTGGAACAGCTGGCGGCGCGAGGCGACGTCGAGGACTTCTTCGACGCGGTCGACGCCGACGACGTCGGTCGGGCCACGGCGCTCATGAAGAGAGCCGGCGTCGATCCGTCCACGATCGCGATCGTCGTCAAGAAGATGGAAGATGCCGACGGCCAGCACTGAGCTCGGCAGACGACAACTCCTGTTCGTTCAGGGCGGAGGACCGCGCGTCCACGACCAGTGGGACGACAAGCTGGTCGAAAGCCTCGGGCGCCAGCTTGGCGCGGCCTTCGAAATCCGTTATCCGTGCATGCCCCACGAGGAGGACCCGCAATACGCCCAGTGGAAGCCGGCCCTCGAACAGGAGCTGGCGGCGCTGGATGACGACGCGATCCTCGTCGGCCACTCGATCGGCGCGACCATCCTGGTCAATGTTCTCGCGGAACAGTCCACCGCGCGCAAGTTCGGCGCGCTGGTCCTGGTCGCCGCGCCATTCGTCGGTGAGGGCGGCTGGTCGAGCGACCAGCTCCGGTCTCCGCGGGATCTCGGGGCGCGGCTTCCGCCCGGCCTCCCCGTTCACGTCTTCCACGGGCTCGACGACCGGACGGCCCCGCCCGCGCACGCCGACCTCTACGCGCGCGCCATCCCCCAAGCCCGCGTCCATCGCTTGCCCGGTCGTGACCATCAGCTGAACGGCGACCTCGGCGAGGTGGCGGCCGCCATCCGGCCCGCGTGAGGTCGCGAAGCGGCCCGAAACACGATATTCTGGAGGACGAGGTGCGTGCCTGATGCAAGAGCGGATCGCAGTGGTTGGTCTCGGCTACGTGGGGCTTCCGGTGGCGCTGGCGTTCGCCAGGAAGTTCCCGGGCACCATCGGGTTCGACGTCAACAAAGAGAAGGTCGACGAGCTGCGGCGCGGACATGACCGCAACCAGGAGGTTCCGGCGGAGGTCCTGGAAGCCAGCAGCTTGAAGATCAGCAGCGACCTCGCCGACCTCAAAGGCGTCACGTTCTTCGTGGTGGCCGTGCCGACGCCGGTCGACCACAACAACGTCCCCGATCTGACGCCGGTCATCAAGGCCTCCGAGACCGTCGGCAAGGCGCTGTCGAAAGGCGCCATCGTCGTCTACGAATCGACGGTCTACCCGGGCGTGACCGAGGAGGTCTGCGGCCCGCTGCTGGCCAGCGTCTCGGGGCTGGCGTGCGGCAAGGACTTCGCGCTCGGCTATTCGCCGGAGCGCATCAACCCGGGCGACAAGGAGCACACGCTCGAGCGGATCACCAAGGTCGTCTCGGGCCAGGACGCCGCCACCCTCGAGCGCGTCGCCAACGCCTACGGCGCGATCATCGACGCCGGCATTCACCGGGCCACGTCCATCAAAGTTGCCGAGGCCGCCAAGGTCATCGAGAACACGCAGCGCGATCTGAACATCGCGCTCATGAACGAGCTGGCGATCATCTTCGAGCGGATGGGGATCCGCACCGCCGACGTGCTGGACGCGGCCGCGACCAAGTGGAACTTCCTGAGGTTCCGGCCCGGACTGGTGGGCGGCCACTGCATCGGCGTCGACCCCTATTACCTCACCATGAAGGCCCAACAGCTCGGCTACCAGCCCGAGGTGATCCTGGCCGGCCGCCGCATCAACAACAACGTCGGCCCGTACGTGGCGCAGCGGCTGGTGAAGATGCTCATCACCCAGGGGATCGCGGTGAAGGGGGCGCGGGTCGGCGTCCTCGGCCTCACGTTCAAGGAGGACTGCAACGACCTTCGCAACAGCAAGGTCCCCGACATCCTCAAAGAGCTGCGCGAGTTCGGCATCAATCCGCTCATTCACGACAGCCGCGGCAATCCGGGGGAGGCCAAGCACGAGTACGGCCTCACGTTGAACCAGCTCGAAGAATACGAGAGCCTGGACGGGCTGATCGTCGCGGTCAGCCACCAGGAATATCTTCAGCTCGGCCAGCACAAGCTGCTGGGCATGGTGCGCGACGGCGGCTGCTTCATCGACGTCAAGAGCGTCTTTTCCCCCGCCAAGATGGAGCGCGGCATCCACTACTGGAGCCTTTGACCCCGGCCGGGCCGCGCGGCCGCCGCCGGGAGGGGCGCGCCGGCCGAGCAGCCGGCCTGGCTGCTACCGCGGGATGATCCGCCCGGCCGCCGCTTCCAGCCGGCGGAACTGTTCGACCTGGTCCAGAAACAGCGGGACGATCTCCGGGTCGAACTGCACGCCGGTGCAGCGTTCCAGCTCGCCACACGCGATCTCGTGCGGCAACGCCTTTCGATACGCCCGGTCGGAGGTCATCGCGTCGTAGGCGTCGGCAATGGCCACGATGCGGCCGATGAGCGGGATGTGGTCGCCCATCAAGCCCTGCGGATAGCCGGAGCCGTCCCACGCCTCGTGGTGGCAGTAGCAGCCCGGCACGATGTCGCGCATGAAGGGGATCGGCTCCAGGATGCGCTTGCCCTTGGCGGGGTGCGACCGGAACATGGCCAGCTCTTCCGGCGTCAGCTTGCCGGGCTTGTTCAGCTTGTCGTTGCGCACGCCGATCTTGCCGACGTCGTGCATCAGGCCGACCTTCACGACGGTGTCGATCTCCGGCTCGCTCATGCGCAGGCCGATCGCGATCAGGCGCGCGTACATCGCGACCCGCTCGGAGTGGCCGCGCGTGTAGCGGTCGGACTCCTCCAGCGCGTGCGCGAACCCGATGATGGTCTGCTTGAAGTTCTCTTCCAGCGAGACGTTGGCGCGCGTGAGATCCTTGTTCGCGTCGACCAGGTGCTCGTAGAGGCGCGCGTTCTCGATCGAGACGGCGGCCCGGCTGGCCAGCACGTACAGCATCTTGCGCTGCCCCTCGGAGAACTTGTTGCCGCGCGTGTAGCTATACGCGTTCAGCATCCCGATGATACGCCCGTTCAGCTTGAGCGGGATGCTGCACAGGCTGATGAGCCGCCGATCCAGCTCGCGCGGCGGCGACTCCAAAAACTGGTACGACCGGCTGCCGTGGACCAGCAGCGGCCGGTCCTCTTTGAACAGCGGCAGCGCCTCCGCCAGGTTCAGCGGCGGCGCCTCGATGCCCGGGTCGGCGCGCTCCGACACCTTGCGCATCTGCTCGACGAAGCGGCCGGCCTGCTTGGGATCCTCCAGCAGCAGGCTGACGACGTCGGCGTCGACGGCGTCGATGGTCGCGTCCAGCACCAGGTCCAGGACCTTTTCGACCGACAGCGAGGTCGCGATCGCCTCGCTGATCTTGTAGATCGACAGCGCGTCCTTGAGGCGGATGTTCTCGTGCTGCAGCCGCTGGCGATCGAGGCCGCGCTGCACGATGTGAATGACCTCTTCGACCTTGAAGGGCTTGAGGATGTAGTCGTAGGCGCCCTTCTTCATCGCCTCGATGGCGGTCTCGACGGTGCCGAATCCGGTCATGATGACCGTCAGCACCGGAATGCTCTCCTCGCCGATGCGCTGGATCAGCTCGAGGCCCCCCAGATTCGGCATCTTGAGGTCCGAGATGACCAGGTTGTAGCTGCGCCGGTGCAGCTCTTCGATGGCCTGCGCGCCGTCCTCGACGGCGTGGACGACGTAGCCTTCCATGGTCAGGAAGTCCGCCAGGATTTCCCGGATCACCTTCTCGTCGTCGACGACCAGGATCCGGGCCGCCTCCAGCGGCGGAATGTAGTCGGAGCGCTCCGGTTCCGTCCGCTCGGGGACGGCCTCGGCGCGGGCGGTTGCCACGCTGGCCAGCAGGGCTTCTCGGTCGCTGGTGCTCAAGAATTCCCCGAAAGATCAGCCTAGTCCAGGGGGCGGGGGATGGCCAGAAGGAAGGTCACCCCTTCATTTTTGCCTGTTGCTCGGTCAGCTCTTTCCAGTCGTTCTCTTTGCTCTGGGCGTCCTTCTGGGCGGATTCGGCCTTCTTTTTGGCCGATTGCCAGTCGTCGTTCTTGTCCTTCCACTGGTCCTCGAAGTGCCCGACCGAGAAGTCGTTGTCCGGCTTGATCCCCTTCTTCTGAGCCAGTTTGGCCTTCTCCAGCTCGACCTTGGCCTCGGCCGCGGCCTGGTGCGCGTCGGCCGCCTTCTGGGTCGCCTCCAGCCAGTCCTTCTTTTCGTCCAGCCAATCCAGCTTGGCCTGCGCGGCGCGGACGCCCACGTCGGCCACCTCCTTGCCGTGACGGGCGGCGTTGGCGCGGTTTTCGTCGTGCGACGCGTTGGCCGACTCCTGCTCGGTCGCCGACTTTTCGACCTCCAGATCCGCCTGTTCCTTCTCTTTCTTGGCGATGTCGCGATCCCGTTCCAGCGCCTCGAGCTGGCTCTTGGCGGTGCGCTGCTCGCTGCGGGCGACCTCGACGTCGTTCTGGGCGGCGAAGACGTCCTGCCGGTCGCCGGCGGGAACCGCGTCCAGCGCCGAATCATCGACCTTGTACTTCAACCCGCCGCCGCAGGCGCTCAGGGCGGCGCCGGTGGCCAACACCAAAATGCACGCAACCGGTCGGGGCAAGGCGGTTCCAGGGAGGCGGATGGGGATCATGGCCCACCATCGTCGGCCACATGCGGCGGCCGGGTCAAGTTGGCGGCGGCGCGTCACCTGAGCGCGCTCATTTCCGAGAAGAGCCGCGCGTCAGGGCTGTAGCGGCGCTTGGCGGCCCGCAGTATAGTCCACCCCTCAGGTTGCCCGGGCGGTGGCGCTCGCATGCCGGCCGTGCCGTGTCCCCCAGCTTTTGGAGCAAGACTATGCGTTCACGACCTTCGCTCAGTCTGTCTTATGTGGTCCGCGGCCTGCTCGGGTTGGCCGTCGCCGTGACGGTTTCCGGATTCGGCTGCGCCGGCGTGAAAGGCAAGCCGGCCGACACCGGCAGCGGCGGCTCGGGCAACAGCGGCAGCGGCGGCACAGGCAACGTGGCGATGATGCCCTCCATTCCAGGCCTGACGGGGATCTCCGTCTCGCCGGGGAACACCAGCGTGTCGCTGGCGGCGGGGTCGATCGCGGGGCAGCTGGCCGGCATGGCCAGCTTCACGGCGACCGGCACGTTTCAGGACGGAAGCAGCAAGGACGTCACCACCATGGTGAACTGGACGTCCAGCCCGTCGGTGGGCGTGCAGATCATCGGCGGCAACGCGAACG
>JAICYS010000318.1 GCA_025934105.1 Myxococcota bacterium
AGGGCAAGGACGCGCTGAAGCAGGTGACGGCGGTGCTGAAGACGCTGCCCAACCGCAACTTCCAGGTGGCCGGCCACACCGACAACGTCCCGATCAAGTCCAAGCGGTTTCGCTCGAACTGGGACCTGTCGACGGCGCGCGCCGTCGAGGTCACCAACTTCATGATCGCGGCCGGCATGGAGCCAAAGCGCCTGTCGGCGGCCGGGTACGCCGACCAGTCGCCGGTCGCCCCCAACGACACGCCCGAGAACATGGCCAAGAACCGGCGCATCGAGATCACGCTGGTCCCCAACCTCGACGACCTGCCGCCGATCGACGAGGCGCTGAAGGCCGACGCGCCGGCCACTCCGGCCGGCGCCCCCGCGACGGCGCCGACGCCGTCCGCCTCGTAGCCCGAAGGCCCGCCGCCGATCAGGCCCGCCGGTTTCGGCGGGCCGGCAGCCGCCCGACGGACAGTGGGACCGCGGCCGCGTACGTGTGGCCGTTCGAGACGATGTTCAAGAATTGGTCGGCCACCGTAAAGTACGGCGACTCGGACACCCCGATCGCCCGATGACGATTGACGGGGCCGATGAACGTTGGAATCCCCGGCCGAATCACCGCACGATTCGCGCCGAGGCGGCGCTCGCCCGCCGCTACGGCTCGCCCAGCAGGCGCCGGACCTCGGCCGTGAAGCGGCCGTCGGCCTCGTGGACGACGAGCGGGCTCTCTGTCTCGACGGCCATCGCCTGGCCGGCGCGCGCCTCGACCAGGATGCGCGAGGCGGGCTCGCCGGCACGCGGGTGGACGAGGCGGGTGCGAATCGGCGGCAGCCCCGCGGCGGCCAGCGCCGTGGCGAGCTCGCCGGCGCGCGCCGACGGAAGAATCGCCGACACGCGTCCGTCGGGCCGCACGGCGCGCCCGGCGACCGCGATCCATTCGTGCAGCCGCAGCGCGATCTCGTGGTGGGCCAGCGCGCGCTCGCGGTCGGGCGACGGTGGACTGCTGTCCACGGTCCGGTACGGCGGATTGGTGACCACCAGGTCGAAGCTGGCCAGCGGCAAACCGGCGGTCCGCACGTCGGCTTCGACGATCCGAAGCCGCGCCGTCCAGCCGTTGTCGTCGCGGCCGCGCGCCGCCAGCGCCGCCAGCCGCGGCTGGATCTCCACGGCCAGGCCCGTGGCGCCGGGATCGCGCGCCAGCAGCAGGAAGGACAGCGGGCCCACGCCGCACCCGATGTCCAGAAAGCGGCCGAACGGGGGCCTCACGAAGCCGGCCAGCAGCACGGGGTCCAGGCTCATGCGCGCCCCGCGGGCCGGCTGATACATCCGGACCCGCCCGCGCAGGAGCGTGTCGGCCGTGATGGCGCCGTCGTCCACCCGGCTACCGCGGCGCGGGGCCGTCAAGCCCGTACATCACCAGGCCGGTCGCCAGCTTCGGGTGGAAGTAGGTCGACTTTTGCGGCAGCACGAACCCGGACTCGCAGACGGCCAGGATGTCCGCGACCTTGGTTGGGTTCATGAGGAAGGCCGCCTGCACGTCACCGGCGGCCACGCGGGACAGGGCCTGGGCGGTGTCGTGCGTGTACAACAGGAACGTCTGCGCCGCCAGAGCCTCCTCGTCGATGGCCAGGAGCGGCCCCAGCAGCACGCCGTGCAGGACCGTCACGTCCAGCTTGCGAATCGCCGGCGGCCCGAGGGCCGACAGATCGACGATCGGCTTCAACGTGAACCATGCGGTCTGCGCGCGGCCCGGGACGCGGACGGCGAACACCACGCCCGCCATCCCCTCGCGCGCCAGACGCTCTTCGATGGCCTGGGCCGTGGTTTCGTCGCCGTCGACGACGTCGAAGGCCGGCGAGGCGGCCGCGCGCAGCCCCGCGAAATCGAAGTCGCCCAGGCCGCGCACCATCCGGTGCGTCGGCAGCACCAGCAGCCCGGGATCCTCGGCGCGCGCCAGGAACATCATCGCGAAGTCGACCGCCGCCTCGCCCGCGGCGTAATCCAGCGCGCGCAGCTCGGGGCCGAGGGCCAGCATGGTCTCGTAGCGGTGGTGGCCGTCGGCGATCACGATCTGCCGATCGTCCAGAAGGCGCGTCAAGCCGGCGACGGCAGCCGGATCCGTCAGGCGCCACAAGCGGTGGCCCCCGCCGTCCGGTCCGGTCGTGTCGAGGTCGGGGGGGACCGAGGCCGCGCTGTCCAGGATGACGCGCGCCGCCCCCTCGGCGTCGCGGAACAGCCCGAAGATCGGCGAGACCTGCGTGCGCGTGGCGCGCATCAACTTCAGCCGGTCCTGCTTGGGTCCGGCCAGCGTCCGCTCGTGGGGCAGAACCACGTGGCGTTCGAACGGCTCCAGCCGGACCGCCGCGAAGAAACCGCGCCGGCTGTAGGTTCGAGCGCCGGCCGGGCCGCCCGGCAAGCGGAACTGTTGTTCGTAGACGTAGAAGGCCGGCCCCGGGTCGGGGCGCAGGATCCCCTCTCCCTTCCAGATCTGCAGCAGCCGCGCCGCTTCGGCGTAGCGCGCGTCGCTCTCGCCGCGGGGCAGCTCGACGCGCACGACGTTCTGGGGGTGCCGCTCCTCGAGCGCGGCGTGCTCGGCTTCGCCGATGACGTCGTAGGGCGGCGCCAGCACGCGCCCCAGATCGCCCACCCGCAGGGCGTCGTAGCGCAGGCCAGCGAACGGAGCGATGACGGCCATGGCCCGGCGAGTATCTCACGGCTGGCGGATCGCCACGATCGCCGACGACCACCCGCCCGACGACCACCCGCGCCGATCGATCGCGTCCCGATCGATCCCGACGACCGCGCCGATCGAGCGCGCGACGACCGCGAGCACCGATCACGCCACCGATCACGCCGACCGGCGGCAAGCGATCTCCGGCGCGAGTCAGGGGCTCGGCTCGCCGATCAGGAGCCGGCCAGCACCACGGCGCCGGGGCGCAGGATCTCGACGGTCGGCCCGCGAACGCGCGCCAGCGTGCTGGGCGCGCCGCCCGGCGTGGCGCCGCCGTCCAGCACGTGACAGCCGTCGCCCAGCGCCGCGCGCACGGCGGCCGCGGTGCTGGCGGGCGGCTCGCCCGAGCGGTTGGCGCTGGTCGTGGTGACCGGCCCGCCGAACGCCGCGACCAGCGCCCGCGCCACCGGGTGCGGAGACTGCCGGACCGCCACGCACCCGTCGGAGACCAGCGCCTCCGGCAGCCCGGGCCGCGCCGGCAGCGCCAGCGTCAGCGCGCCCGGCCAGTGGAGCCCCATCAAGGCCCGCGCGCGCGCAGGCACTTCGGCGCACAGACGCGCCAGCATCTCCTCGCCGTCGATCAGCATGGAGATGGCCTTTTCGCCCCGCCCCTTCAACGCGCGCAGCCGCTCCAGCGCGGCGGCGTCGAACGGATCGACGCCCAGGCCGTAGAAGGTCTCCGTCGGGTAGGCGACCACCTCACCGCGCCGGAGCGCGGCGACCGCGGCAGCGACGTCCGGGCTCACTTCCTGGTTTCGCCCCGCACTTCCGCGTCGCTCTCCAGCACCTTCTGGCGCCGGGAGGCCCGCTCGGCCGCCACCTTTTCGGCCAGGGACGCGTCGGCCACCGCCGCGATCTGCGCGGCCAGCAGCCCGGCGTTCTCGGCGCCGTTCACGGCCACCGTCGCCACCGGCATGCCGGGCGGCATCTGCACCGTCGACAGCAGCGAGTCGAAGCCGCTCAGCGCGCCGTTCGCGATGGGCACGCCGATCACCGGGCGCGTGGTGTGGGCCGACACCGCGCCGGCCAGGTGCGCGGCGCCGCCGGCGCCGCAGATGAACGCCTTCACGCCGCGCCGGACCGCGTCCTTGACGAACGCCGCCGTCTCCTCGGGCGTGCGGTGCGCCGACAGCACCCGCACCTCGACGGCCAGGCCCAGCTTCTCGCAGACCTTGGCCGCCGGCCGCATCGTCTCGAGATCCGACTTGGACCCCATCATCACCGCCACGTCGATCTTCTGGTCGCTCATGTGTTGTTCCTCAATGGTCTCCGGGAACCCCGGGCGGGTTCCGCTCGCCCCCGGCAGCGGGCTCTGCCAAGCCAACCCCGGCGACGTCCAGGCGCAGTCCGATGTCCCGCCGGAAATGCATGCCGTCGAAGGCGATCTTCTGGATGGCGTCGTAGGCCCGCGCGCGCGCCGCGCCCAGGTCCGCGCCGCGCGCCGTGACGCCCAGGACCCGCCCGCCGGCGGTCAGCAGCCGATCCCCGTCGCGGCGCGTGCCGGCGTGAAACACCCGCAGGTCGTCCGCCGGCGCCGGCAGCCCGGTGATCGGATCGCCGAGACGAGTCCTCTCGGGATACCCGTCGGCGGCCAGCACCACGCAGCAGGCGGTCCCCGGCTTCACCCGCAGGGCGCCGGAGGGCAGCCGGCCGGCCGCCACGCCCGCCAGCCAGGGGAGCAGGTCCTCGTCGAGGCGCATCAGCACCGACTGCGTCTCCGGATCGCCGAACCGGCAATTCCATTCGATGACCATCGGCCCGCGATCGGGCGTCAGCATCAGGCCGCCGTAGAGCAGCCCCTGGAACGGGCGCCCGGCGGCCGCCAGCGCAATGACCGTCGGACGAAAGATCGTCTCCAGGATCCGCTGTTCGGCGGCCGCGTCCAGCAGCGGCGACGGCGAATAGGTCCCCATGCCGCCGGTGTTCGGCCCCTGGTCGCCGTCGCGGAGGGTCTTGTGGTCCTCGGACGACGGCAAGAGCGCCAGCCGTTCGCCGTCGCACAGGGCCAGCAGCGACACCTCACGCCCCGTCAGCCGCTGTTCGAGGACGACCCGCCGGCCGGCGCCGCCGAACGCGCCCCCGGTCAGCATGTGCCGGGCGGCCAGGCGGGACTCCTGCTTCGACGAGGCGACCACCACGCCCTTGCCCGCCGCCAGACCGTCGGCCTTGACGACCACCGGACCCGGCTGCGCGTCGATGAAGGCCTCGGCCGCCCCCAGATCGTCGAACACGCCGAAGGCGGCGGTCGGCACGCCCGCCTGATACATCAGCCGCTTGGCGAAGGCCTTCGAACCTTCGATCTCGGCGGCGGCGCGCGACGGGCCGAAGAACGGCAGTCCGGCCGCGCGCATGGCGTCGCCCAGCCCCGCGCAGAGCGCGACCTCCGGCCCGCACACCACCAGGTCGGCCTTCTCGGAGACCGCCGCCGCCACCAGCTCGGGGACGGCGTCCGCCGCCACCGGGATGCAGGTGACCTTCGGCTCGGCGGCGATGCCGGGGTTTCCCGGCGCGACGATCAGCTTCTCGCAGAGCGGGCTGGCGGCGATCCGCCAAGCCAACGCGTGCTCGCGCCCGCCCGATCCAACCAGAAAGACCTTCCTCTCAGTGCCGGAAGTGGCGTTCGCCGGTGAAGACCATGGCCATGCCGTGCTCGTCCGCGGCGGCAATCACCTCCGCGTCGCGCATGGAGCCGCCGGGCTGCACCACGCACCGCGCCCCCGCCCGGGCGGCCTCATCCAACCCGTCACGGAATGGGAAGAACGCGTCGGAGGCCACGGCGCTTCCCTCCAGCGCGGGGCCGCCACGCGCCGCCGCAATCTTCACCGAGTCCACTCGGCTGGTCTGGCCACCGCCCGCAGCGAGCA
>JAICYS010000116.1 GCA_025934105.1 Myxococcota bacterium
TGCTGCCGCTTTTGGCCACGCAGTCCGGACGCAACAACCTGGGTGTGACGGTGGCCGCCGGGCTGACCGCCTGTGCCCTGGCCGCCGCGGCGGCGGTCGCGACGCGCGGCCGCTGGGCCGCGACGCTGGGCACCGCGCTCCTGGCCGGGCTGGCGGTCACCGGACGGTACGAGGCGCTGGCCGCCTGCGCCGGTGGGGCGCTGGCCTTCGCCTGGTTCGGCCGGACCATGCCGCAGGTGGTGGCCCCACGCCGGGCTGCCCTGGCGCTGGCCGCCGGGTCGCTGGGCGGCCTGGTGGCGGTGGTCGCCATCCGCCACGCGCTGGCCGCCGGCGCGCCCACCGGCCAACCGAACTACGCCTTTTACACGTTCTTCGACGGGCTGCCGCTCTTGATGCATCCCGAGCTGCCGGGGACCGAGTACGGCCGGTACCGCGCGTCCGTGCTTTACTTCGGCGGGTTCGACGCCAATCACGGCAGCCTGGTGCACGCGCTCCTCCATCATCCCGGGTGGGCCGCGCTGCGCGTGGTGACGAAGCCGGTCGACCTGCTGCTGGTGCTGCTGTGGCTCTACGGACTGACGCCGGTGGGCGTGGCGCTGGCGGCGGTCGGCGCCGGCAAGCTGGGACCCCGGCGCGGCTGGGGGCGCGGCTGGCTGCTGGCCGCGTACGTCTTGCCGCTGGGCATGCTGTTCGTCCCCCAGCAAAACCCGGCTTACTACGTCAGCATCGCCCTCCCGCTGGCGCTGGCCGTCGCCCGCGGCGCCGATCGCCTGGCCGAGCGGCTGGCGCCCCGCCCGGCGCGCGTCCTGGCCGGCGTCACGGTGGCGGCGGCGGTGGCGGTGATCGCGCTGGCGGGAAAGTTGAGCGTCACGAACAGCCGGGCCCTGAACGCCGCCGCGCCCTATCTGGAGGCGCGCTGCCCGAACGGCTGCCTCACCAACGTGCTGCCCCAGTCGCTGCGCGACCAGGCCTGGGTGGTGACCGACGCCGGCGCGCCGTTTCCGCCGCGGCTGCACCGGACCGAACGGGTCATCTTCGGCGGCCTCGACGGCATGGACTCGGACGCCTACCAGTTTTGCAGCCGCGTGCGGCGGGCCCGGGCGGCCGGCTTCACGGGCCCCGTGCTGGTGGTCGACGCGCGCATCCAGACGTTCAAGGTCTTCGACGCCGACTTCGACCCCGAGGTTCGTTATCAGGGGACGTTCGATCGCAGCCAGCTGGTGGAAGAGGCGCGGTTTTCGTCCGGCCCCGACACCGTCGTCGTCTCGCACCTGCCGCCCGATCGCCCGTGCCGCTGACGGGCGCGGCCCGATGTCCCAAATCTGGCTGCGCCGCGTTTCTTTGACGCCGCCCGATCGGCGCCCGCCCTAATCGCCTGGCCCGGATGGAGGCCGACGTGTACCCGAAGGCCTGCAAGAAGTCTGTTTTTCCGCTTCGGACCAGGACGATCGCGTCCTGGTCGGTGGCCGTCTGCACGGCGGTCCTGCCGGCGTCGGTCGGCGCCGGTCCGGCCGCCTCGCGCGCGGCCCGGGCGCGCGGCATCCCCGCGAACGCGCCCTGGGTGTCGTTCTACGGATCGGCCCGGCAGGCCGGCGACCTCGATCGCCTGGCGGCGACGTTTCGGCTGATCAACATCGACGCCGATCCGGACGCCGGCAACTTCACGCCGGCCCAGATCCGCGCGCTCAAGGCCGGGGGGCGCAACACGGTCCTCAGCTACCTCAACATCGGCTCGTGTGAGCGGAGCCGCCGCTACTTCACCCGGGCGCCCGCCGGCCTGGTTCCGTGCGGGCGCAACCGGGCCGCGCAGCTTGGTCCGTACGCCGGCTACCCCGACGAGGTCTGGATGAACCCGGCCAATCCGGACCAGCAGCGCCTGATCCTCGAGCACGTGGCGCCGCGGCTGGCCGCCACCGGGGTCGACGGCTTCTTCCTGGACAACCTGGAGATCGTCGAGCACGGCGCCCGCGGCAAGGGCAAAACAACGAACGCCCCCTGCGATCGCGCCTGCGTCTCCGGCACGCTGGCGCTGGTGGCGCGCCTGCGCCAGGCCTTTCCCGACCTGCTGCTGGTCATGCAGAACGCGACCAGCGCCGCCACCCGCGACGCGGTCGTCGACGGCGTTCCCTTCCCGAGCCTCCTCGACGGAGTCTCCCGCGAGGAGGTGTACGCGCCCCGCTACGACCGCGACGCGGAAGCCGAGCTGCTGGCCTGGAAGCGGCTCGGCCTGTCGAGCGCGTTCTCGATCACCACCCTCGACTATTTGGGCAACTGCCACGACCAGCGCCGCGCGCGCGCCGTCTACGCGCGCAGCCGGGCCAACGGGTTTTCGCCCTACGTGACCATCTCCAGCGCCAACCAGGATCGGGTTTGTGACTGGCGGCTCTGACAGACTGACGCGCGCGGCGCTGGCCGCCGGGCTTCTGCTGGTCACGGGCGGCGGCGCCTCGCGCGCCGCGCCCGCCGGCGGCGCCCCGGCCGTCACCGACGTCGCGTTTTACGACGGCGAGGCCGACCTGACCGACGCGCTGGCGTTTTACCCGACGGTGGTGCTCAGCCCGGAGCGGGCCAAGCCCGCATCGGTCGCGGCGCTGGCCCGCGCCGGCAGCCATCCCCTGGGCTGGCTCCGGGCCGGGGCGGACCTGGCCCACGACGACCTGCTGGCGCACGCGCGCCGCCTGGCCGTCGCCGGGTACGAGGGCGCCCTGCTGGAGGCCCCGCGCACCATGACGGCGGCGGCGGTGGCGGGCGCGGTGGCGGCGCTGCGCGAGGTGTGGCCGGGCGGAACGCTGCTGCTGGCCGGCGATCCGCGGCTGGCGGTGGCGGTGGCGCCCGAGCTGTCGGGCGTGGTCGTCACCCAGGCCGGCGGCCGCTTGCCCGAGCTGGCCGCCTTCGCGCGCCGGGAGCTGGCGGCGGGACGGACCTCACCGCTGCCGGTGATCGACGTCGAGCGGGTGGGCGCGTCCGAGCGCCCGCGCGCCGAAGCGCTGGCGCGGCAGATCCAGGCCGCGGGCGTGATCCCCTGGATCACGGTGGGCGCCGGCGATCGGCTGGGGGTGGGCACGATTCAACCGGTCCCGCGCCGCGTGCTGGTCGTGCAAGACCGGGCCGAGGAACCGAGCCTGGCCGCCAGCGTCGCGCACCGACTGCTCGCGATGCCACTGGAATACCTGGGCTACGCCGTCGACTACGCCGATGCGCGCGCGCCGTTGCCGGCCGGGGAGCTGCGGGCGCGCTACGCGGGGATCGTCACCTGGTTCACCGACGACGACCTGCCGGGTAGCGACCGGTTCGAGGCCTGGCTGCGGCGCCAGATGGACGACGGCCTCAAGGTCGCCATCATCGATCACCTGGGCTTCACGCCGTCGCCCGAGCTGCGGGCGCGCCTGGGCCTGGTGGTGCCGCCGGCGCCCGCGCAGCCGCCGCTGCGGGTGGCGGCCAGCGACGACTGGGTCGGCTTCGAAGCGCCGGTGGTGGCGCGGGAGCGCGAGCGGCCCATCTGGGACGCGCCGGCGCTGGCGCGCCACCTGGCCATCGCCGACGCGCGCGGCCAGCGATTCGCGCCCGTCGCTCATGGCGGCTGGGGCGGCATCGCGCTCGCCCCCTACGTCACGGCCGAGGGGGTGGAGGGGCGGACGCGCTGGATCCTCGATCCGTTCAAGTTCCTGTCGGGCGCGCTGGCCCTTCCGCCGATCC
The DNA here is from genome assembly GCA_025934105.1 of Myxococcota bacterium. Taxonomy (GTDB): domain Bacteria; phylum Myxococcota_A; class Polyangia; order Fen-1088; family Fen-1088; genus JADGRB01. The sequence goes on from JAICYS010000116.1 coordinate 3,697, forward strand.
CCGCGCCCGACCCGACCACCCCCAACGGCCGGCGCGTACTGGAGATCCACATCGACGGCGACGGGTTCGTCAGCGTGGCCGAGATGCCCGACCGCCCGCTGGCCGGCGAGGTCATCCGGCGCGAGCTGCTGGCCCGTTACCGGCTGCCGACCACCGTGTCGATCATCGAAGGCGAGATCGGCCCGGCCGGGCTCTACCCGGACAAGTCGCCGGCGCTCGAGGAGATCGCCCGGCGCATCTTCGCGCGCCCCGAGGTCGAGATCGCCAGCCACACGTACAGCCACCCGTTCGACTGGGCGCGGGCCAGCGCGGACGCCACGGCCGCCGCCGACGAGGACCGGCGCGACGGCGATCGGCTGGCCATCCCCGGCTACGTCTATTCGGTGGAGCGGGAGGTCGACGGGTCGGTCGCGTACATCAACCAACGGCTGGCGCCGCCGGGAAAGGCGGTGCGCGTGCTGCTGTGGAGCGGCGACGCGCTGCCGCCCGAGGAGGCGGTCGCCCGCGCCGACGCGCTCGGCCTCGAGAACCTGAACGGCGACGACGCCGAAGAGCCGGGGGCCCGCCTGGCGCTGTCGCAGGTCCCCTCGTTCGTGCGCCCGGTGGGCGGCCGGCTGCAGATCTATGCGCCGGCGCAGAACGAAAACGTCTACACCGACCTGTGGCACGGGCCGTTCTACGGCTTCCGGCGCGTCATCGACTATTTCCGCTTCACCGACGGGCCGCGCCGGTTGAAGCCGATCGGCATCTACTATCACTTCTATTCGGGGACCAAGGTGGCGGCGTTGAACGCGCTGCACGAGGTGTATCGCTGGGCGCTGGGGCAGGAGACCTTCCCCGTCTGGACCAGCGAGTACGCCGCCACCGTGCGCGGGTTCCAGCAGGCGGCGCTGGCCAGGCGCCTCGACGGCACCTGGCTGTTGCGCGGGTTCGGCGCGCTGTCGACGGTGCGTCTGGCGGCGGAGCTGGGCTGGCCGGATCTGGAACGCTCGCAGGGGGTGCTGGGCGTCCGCGATCTGCCGCAGGGGCGCTACGTTTCGCTGGATCGCGGCGCGGCCGTCACCTTGGCCCTGACCGGCCAGGCCCCGCACGGCCCCTACCTGCTCTCCGCGAACGCGGCGGTCGCCTCGTTCCGGCGCGACGGGAACCGCCTCCGGTTGCGCCTGGTGGGGCACGTGCCGGTCGCGGCGGAAATTGGCGGCTGCGCCGGCCCGATCGTCGCCCAGCGCCCGCCGTCCACGGGGTTCACGCGCGCGAGCGCGATCAAGTCGAAGCGTTCCGCGAACATCACCATCACCGGTCACCGGCTTCAGTTCGCCGAGTCGGACACAGGAGAGATCGATGTCGTCTGTCATTGAGCTGTCACCCCCTGCCGCGGGGCCGCGCCCCCGGCTCATCACGCCGCAGGCGCTGGCGGTGGTCGCGATCACCGTGGCCGCCTCGCTGGCCCTGTTGTTCCCGGGGCTGGACTTCGGCCACCCGCGCTTCCTGGTGCACCCCGACGAGCTGTCGATCGCCTACCTCAATCAGGTGCTGCGGCAGCGGCCGCAAGATCGCCCGGCCCGGCTGCTGCTGGGCCGCCAGCAGCTGGCGCTGGGGAAATGGGCCGACGCGGAGGTCAACTTGCGCCGCCTGCTGCGGGACGCGCCGGCCGGCGCCGAGGACGCCATCTCTTGCCGCGCGCGGCTGGCGCTGGTCGAGCTGGAACGCGCGTCCATCGACGCGCTGGCCGTCGGCAACCCGGCGCGCCGGCCCCGCCAGGCGGACGCGACGGCCCACCTTCACCGGCTGACGTCGGCGGCGCTGGACCCGGCGGACCTGGCGCGGGCGGCGGAGCTGGCGCTGGCCCTGGAATCGCCCGGCGACGCCGCCGTGCTCTACGACCGGCTGGCGCGGCGAGCGGGCAGCGGCCGCCCCGACTGGGCCCGGCGGGCGGGCCGCTGGTATCAGGCGGCCGGGCGGCTGCGCGAGAGCGCGGCGGCCTACCAGATGGCCAGCGACGCGGCGGGTTCGCCGGACGACGCCCGGCAGGCGATCGCCATGTGGCGCGCCGCCGACGACGGCGCCGCCGCGCTGTCCGCGGCCGACCGCGCGCTGGCGCGCTGGCCGTCGGACCCCCGGCTCCTCGACCAGGCGGTCACGGTGGCCCTGGCGCAGGGGCGCCTCGCCGAGGCGCAGCGCTGGGGCGCTCGGCTGCTGGCGCTGTCCGGCGACCAGGAGACGGTGCTCCGGCGGCAGATCGACATCGACGAGGCCGCCGGCGACACCCCGACGGCCCTGACCCTGACGATGGCGCTGGTCGATCGACATCCCGGCGACCTGGCGCTCCGGCGCCGGGTGGCCGAGCTGGCCACCTGGTCGGGCCAGCCGCGGGTTGCGCTGGCCGCCTGGACGACGCTGGCCGCGCGCGGCGTCCCGGGCGCCCGCGAACAGGCGCTGCAGCTGGGGCACGCGCTGTTCGATCACCAGACGGTGGTGTCGCTGCTGGAGGCGTCCGCGCGGCGCGGCGACCTCAGCCTGGACGAGCTGCTGGATTTGACCGACGCGTTCGAGGCGCAAGGGAACCCCGACGCCGCGCGCGCCGCGCTCCGCCGGTTCGAGCGCCGGTTCACCAACGACCGCCGCTACTGGACCGAGCGGGCGGCGGTCGACGAACACGCCGGCGACCTGGAAGGCGCCCTGTTCAGCGTGCGGGCCGTCAACCGCATGTTCGCCGGCGGGGCCGAACAGACGCGCGAGGCGGAGCTGCTCTGGACGCTGGACCGGCCGGAAGAGGCGCTGGAGGTGGCCCGCCGCCAGGCGCCGACCGCCGATCCCGAGGCGCTGTCGTTCTGGCGGCTGTTCGGCGATCTGGCCTGGGCGCTGGAGGCCGACGGCGACGCGCAGAACGCGTACCAGCACGTCTGGACGGCAGGCGGCGGCGACCGCGAGATCGCCGAGCGCCTGGCCACGCTGGAAGCCGACGGCGGCCAGATCGACGAGCTGGCGCGCCTGGGCGCCGACGCGTTTCAGAAGCTGGGCGAGTCGTCCGTCCTGTTGACGGCGATGGAGGCCGCCGCCGACGCCGGGCGCTGGGAGCCGGCGCAGCGGCTGGCCGGCATCGCGGCGCCGCACCGGGAGCAGTTCGAGGCGGAGGCGGGCTACTGGTCCGTGCTGGGCCGACTGGCGGCCCACGACGGCGATCGCGCCCGGGCCGCCGCCGCCTTCGCCCGGGCCGTGGCGCTGGCGCCGGCCGATCCGGGGTTGGCCGAAGACCTGCACGACGCGCGGGTCGAGGCCGGCCTGGAACGCGAGCCGGACGACGCCGACGACGCCCGCGCCCAGGCCGCCGACCGGGCCAGCGCCCGCCTGAGCGCCGCCATCGACGCGCACGACCGCAAGGCGGTGCGCGAGATCCTGGCCGCGGACGGTGGCCTTTTGACGGTCAGCGACCGCATCGACGGCGAGCGCGAGCTGGGACGCGACGACCGCGCCTGGGCGCTGCTGGCGCGCGCGCCGCTTCACACCGGCGATCCCGAGCAGGACGCCAGCCTGGCGCTCCACCGACAAGAGCTGTCGGAGGACCGGCTGAGCGGCGCTTACGCCGGCGCGGCGTTCGAGGACCTCTCGTCCCTGGGCATCTTCGGCCAGTGGGGGCGGGCCGAGCTCCGGCGGGGCCAGATGTCGGTCGAAGCCGTGGCCGGGCACGACCGGCTGGACAGCGCCACCGGCCCGGTGATCGGCGCCGTGCACGCCGACGAGGCCAAGGCCGGCCTGGCGGTCTCGCTGCAAGAGCCGCTCGGCGACACGCGGGTCGAAGCCGGCGCGTACGCGTTCTCGACCGGCGCCGTGCCGTACGCGGCGGCGGTGCAGGGATTCGAACCGGTGCACGGCCTCACCGTCGGCCTGGAGGGGCTCTACAACGAGCGTCCGACCGAGACGCCGGCGCTGCGGGCCGCCGGCCTGAAAGACAGCGTCGAGCTGGAGGTGGGCTGGCACTTCGCCGATCGCTTCCGCCTGGTGGCCGCCGCCGGCGCGGACCGCTACACCGACCGCGGCGGCGCGACGGTGACCAGCGGCGGCGTCGGGCGGTTCGAGCTCTCGGGGCTGGTGCGGCGGGCTGCGCCGCTGGGCCGGGTGCGCGTCGACGGATTCCTGGAGGGGAACCGCTCGGTCTCGACGCTGCCGGCCGGCTTCGCCGCGGTCATGCCCGCCGGCGCGGACATCAACGACGTGGTCCCCGACTCATACGGCACCCTCGGCGTCGGCCTGACCGTGCTGGGCCTGTCGGACGACGACGAGGACCTGGGCTCGGGCCGCCTCCCCGGCGCCTGTCACGTCTGCTTGCGCCCGCTGGCCGACCTGTGGGCCGGCTGGCTCATGCCGGCTCAGACGATCACCTACAGCCTGGACGGCGGGCTTGGCTATCTGTTCGCGCGCCATCAAGAGCTGGCCGCCACCGGGTTTTACCGCAACGATCAGGGCGGGCACGTCGGACAGCAGTACACGGGGGTCAGCCTCCGGTACACGCTGCGGTGGCTGTGATGGCCATGCGGCAGCTCCTGGCACGTCTTCCGATCGCGCGGCGGCCGGTCGCGGCCTGGGTCGAGACCGGCGTCCTGGTCGTGGTGGTCGTGGCGCTGGGTCGCTGGCTGAATCCGGCCGACCCGCTGTTCGTCCATTCGGCGTTTCCCTGGCCGATCCTGGTCCCCCTGATCGCCGGCCTGCGGTACGGCTTCGGGCCCGGGTTTGGCGCGGCGGCGGCGCTGGTGTTCGCCACCGTCGCGGCCTGGAAGGGGATCCTGCCGCTGCACCTGCCGCCCGGCGAGCTCTCGGCGGAGCGGACCGTCGGGTTGCTCCTGTGCGGCATGATCACCGGCGAGTTCAGCGGCCTGTGGCGCCGCCGGGTGGAGGCCAGCGAGACGCTGCACGCGCACGAGCGGCTGCGGCTGGAGAGCTTCGTGCGGTCGTACCAGGCGCTGCGCCTGTCGCACGATCTGCTGGAGAGCCGCGTGGCCGGTGGGCCGCCCACGCTGCGCGACGCCTTGCGGACACTGGAAGCGGCGCCGCTCGGGCGGCCGTCAGAGCCGCCCGAGCTGGCCCAGGCGATCCTCGACCTCTTCAGCACCTTCGCCCAGGTCCGGCGGGGCGCGGTGTTCCTGGCGCCGCAGCCGGGCGAATCGGTCGCCGAACAGCCGGCCGCCCTGCTGGGCGCGGCGCCGGTGCTGGCCGATCCCGCCGTGCAGGCGGCGCTGCGCGACCGGGCGGTCGTGACGTTCGAGTCCGCGCTGGCCGCCGGCCGCGCCCCCGACGGCGCCGTCGTGCTGGCGGCACCGCTCGAGGACGTGGAGGGGCGCCTCTGGGGCGTCCTGGCCGTGACGGATCTGCCGCTCTCGCGCTACGGCGGCGACGCGCCGGCCCGATTCGCGGCGCTGGCGGGACATGTCGCGGACCGGCTGGCGTTCTACGCGCCGGAGCGGCCGCGCGACGATCGCGAAGAGCAGGCCCAGTCCTTCGCGCAGAGCGTGCGGCGGGCGGTCCTCAATCAGCGGCGGCACGGCCTGGCCAGCGGGCTGGTGCAGTTCGCGGTCGAGGGGAAGCGGTCGGCGGAGCTGGCGGACGCCATCGCCCGGCAGCGCCGGGTCACCGACCGGGTGCTGCGGGTGGCCCCCGACGACGGGCGCGCCACGGTCACGCTGCTGCTGCCGATGACGGACGACATCGGGCGGGCCCGCTACCTCGGACGCGTGGAGGGGATGGTGCGCGATCTGACCGGGACCTCGATGGCCGAAGCCGGCGTTCGGGTGGTCGAGCACGCCGCGGTCAACGACCTGGACCGCTTCCGCGAGCTGGACCTGCGCGCGCAGGCCGCCGCCGGAGCCCGCTCATGATCGACGGCACGGCGATCCTCGGCTGCGTCGGCCTGGGCGCCGCCGCGGCGGCGGGGCCGGCGCGGGGGGCGCGCCCGCCCCCACGCCTCGGGTTCCAGCGCGCCGACCGCGCGGCCTGGCTGCTCTTCGCCGGCACCTCGCTGGCGCTGCCGGCGATCGGGCCGGTGGCGCTGGCGGTGCTGATGCGACGCCTGGCACGGCGGGGCGGCCGGACCGCGTCCGGGATGGTGCGCGTGCCGCTGGCCGGCCTGCCCGACCGCCTGGCGGCCGGCAGCGAGCCGAACCTGCCGCCCGGGCCCGGCAGCCTGGAGGCGCGGCTGCGGTTCGACCCGGCGCCTGCCCACCGGATCGCCGCCGTGCTGGCCACCCGCCGCCTGCAGGACGCGGCCGACGCCGTCCGGCTGCTGAAGCTGGGCCTGCGCGACCGGAACGAGGACGTCCGACTGCTGGCGCACGCGCTGCTGTCCGATCGGGATCAACGCGCCTTTCAGCAGATCGACCAGCTGGAGACCGAGCTGGCCGGCGCGCCGGGCCAGCGCCGGGCCCGGCTGGCCGACCTGCTGGCCGAAGCCTTGACCGGCGTGTGCGACAGCGGCCTCGTCAGCGGCGAGCTGGAGAGCTTGACCCGGCGGCGCGCCCGGGCGCTGCTGGAAGCGCGCCCGTCATGACGGCCGCGCTGGACGGGTGGCCGCAGCCGCTGCCCAAGCTGACCGACGGCGGCACCGCCGACGTCGGCCTCTTGCTGGAGGGGACGTATCCGTACGTCAGCGGCGGCGTGTCGGCCTGGGTGCACGAGCTCGTCACCGGGTTTCCCGACCTCAGCTTCGGCGTCTGCTTCCTGGGCGCGACGCCCGAGCTGTACGGCGGGCTCAAGTACCGCTTGCCCGCGAACGTCGTCCACGTCGAGGTGCACCACATCATGACCCGCGCCGCGCCGGTCCCCGTGCGGCGGCGGCGGCGCGCTATCACGGACCTGGTTGCCGAGACCTTCGCCGGGTTGCACGAGGCGATGCGGACCCAGAGCACCCCGACGGCGGCGGCGCTGGACGAGATCGGCGCGCTCGATGAGCCGGACGGCCTGTCCCTGGAGGCGTTCCTGCGCGACGACGCCAGCTTCGCCGCGCTGTCCGCCGAGTACGACGCGCACCACGGGGGCGAGTCGTTCCTGGACTTCTTCTGGACCGCCCGCACGATGCACCTGCCGCTGTTCAAGCTGGCCGCCATCGCGCGGTCGCTGCCGCGCTTCCGGGTCCTGCACGCCGTCTCGACCGGGTACGCGGGCCTGCTGGGCGCGCTGGTGAAGCGGCGCACGGGCGCGCCCTTCGTGCTGACCGAGCACGGCATCTACACCAAAGAGCGGGCCATCGATCTGTCGCACGCCGACTGGATCCAGGACGGCCCGCCCGACCGGTCCGGTCACGCGCTGGGCGGCCTGCGACGGCTCTGGATCCAGTTCTTCGAGGCGCTGGGGCGGGCGGCGTACGCCGCCGCGGATCCCATCATCTCGCTGTACGAAGGCAACCGGGCGCGCCAGATCGCCGACGGCGCCGCGCCGGAACGCACGCGGATCATCCCCAACGGCATCGACTTGGAGCGGTTCGCGGCGGCCAGCCGGGACGCCGCGCCGGGGCCGCCACCGGTGGTCGGCCTGATCGGGCGGGTGGTGCCGATCAAGGACATCAAGACCTTCATCCGCGCCATGCGCGAGGTGGTGGCGGTGATGCCCGAGGCGCAAGGCTGGATCGTGGGGCCCGAGGACGAGGACCGCCGGTACGCCGACGAGTGCCGCGCGCTGGCCCGCACGCTGGGGCTGGCCGACGCCGTTCGCTTCCTGGGCTACCGCCCGGCGCAGGAGGTCTTGCCGCAGCTGGGGGTGGCGGTCCTGACGTCGATCAGCGAGGCGCTGCCGCTGTTCGTGCTGGAAGCCTTCGCCGCCGGCGTCCCGGTGGTCGCCAGCGACGTGGGCTGTTGCCGCGAGCTCGTCGAAGGGCAGCCCGACGGCGACGGCGATCCGGCCGGCAGCGCGGGGGCGGTCACCGGGATCGCGGCGCCCGAGGAGACGGCGCGGGCGATTCTGGGCCTGCTGCGCGACCCGGAAGCCTGGGCGCGGGCGCGCCGGGTCGGCCGCGTCCGCGTGCACGGCCTCTACGGCCGCGAGCAGATGCTGGACGCCTACCGCGACGTCTACGGAACAGCGCTGAAGGAGAGCCATGGCCGGCATCGGCTTCGAGCTTCGTAGGCTCCTCGATCGGCAGAGCCTCTGGGGGCTGGTGCGCGCCTACGCCTACGCCGGCGTGATCAGCTCGGGCCCCTGGGTGCTCTCTATCATGGGCGTGATGGGGATCGGCCTCCTCAGCGTGGGCCGGGTGCCGGGCGTGGAGGTGCGGCAGTTCCTGGTGACCGTGACCTACCTGATGGCGGCCTCGCTGGTCCTCACCGGCGGCCTTCAATTGATGTTCACGCGATTCATCGCCGACTGCGTCTACCGCCGGGAGGAGGCGCGGGTCCTGCCGAACCTGCTGGGCGCGCTGACGGTCACCGGGCTGGGCGCCGCCGCGCTGGCGGTCCCGTTGATGTTCCTGCTGGCCGGATCGTTCGCGGTGCGCCTGTTCACCGTCGCCGGCCTGGTCGTGCTGTGCGCGTCCTGGATCGCCGTCGTGCTGCTCTCCAGCCTGCGCGACTACCGCGCGGTGGTGGGCAGCTTCGCCGCCGGGTACGCCATCTCGGTCGCCGCCGCGCTGGTGTTGCGGCCGCTCGGCATCGCGGGCCTGCTGGGCGGCTTCTTGCTGGGGCAGATCGTGTTGCTGCTGGCGATGGTGGGCCTGGTCGCCCGGCGGTTTCCGACCGGCGCGCTGGTGGCGTTCGACTTCCTCGACCGGCGCCGGGCCTACGCCAGCCTGGCCGCCACGGGGCTCCTCTACAACCTGGGCATCTGGATCGACAAGCTGATCTTCTGGTTCACGCCGTCGACGTCGGAGGTGGTTCTGGGACCGTTGCGGGCGTCGGTGATCTACGACATCCCGATCTTCCTGGCCTACCTGTCGATCGTCCCCGGGATGGCGGTGTTCCTGGTCCGGGTCGAGACCGCGTTCGCCGAGGAGTACGACGGCTTCTTCGCCGCCGTGCGCGAGGGGCAGACGCTGGCGGACATCCGCCGGCGGCGCGACCGCCTGACCCTGGCGGTCAAGCAGGGCATCTCCGAGATCTTCAAGGTGCAGGGCATCACCGTGCTGGTGCTGCTGGCGGCGGCGCCGCGCCTGCTGGAGGCGGTCGGCATCTCGCGCCTCTACCTGCAGCTCTTCTCGGTCGACCTGGCCGGCGTCGCCATGCAGGTGCTCATGCTGGCCGTGTTCAACGTGCTCTTCTACCTGGACGAGCGCCGCGCGACCCTGGCGTTGAGCGCCACCTTCTGCGCGCTGAACGCGGTGCTGACCGTCGCCACCCAGCACGCCGGGCCGCCGTTTTACGGCTACGGGTTCGCGCTCTCCACCGCCGTCACCAGCCTGGTCGGCCTGCTGATCGTCTCGCGCAAGCTGGACCGCCTGGAGGCGGACACGTTCATGCGCGCCCGCTGATCGTCCTGGCGGCGACCGGGCCGGCGTGGCCGGGCGCCGGCGCAGCCGACCAGCGGTGGGACTCGCCCGGGCGGGCGCCGTCGGCTGAATGGGCCCGGCGGCGGGCCGGTCAGTGCCGCAGGCGCAAGATGTCGGCGGTCGAGAAGATCAGGAACAGCCCCATCACGATCCAGACCAGGCCGAACGTCACGTGACGGCGGCGGGCCTTGGCTTGCTGCGGCGTGTCCTCGCTGACTTCGCTTCCGTCTTTGCGGCGGCCCAGCGTGGCCGCCCGCAGCGCGCCGAAGATGACCAGGAGAGCGCCAACGACGTAGAACAACAGCGGGGGAATGACGACGTTCATGTTCAGCTCGCGACCTCGACCGCCCGCAGCTCGCGGATGACGGTCACCCGAATCTGCCCCGGAAAGCGCATCTCGCGCGAGATCTTTCCGGCGATCTCGTTGGAAAGGTTCACCGCCCCCAGGTCGTCGACCCGATCCTGCTCGACGTAGACCCGGACCTCGCGCCCGCCCTGGACCGCGAACGCCTCGGCCACCCCGGGGAACCCGCGCGTGATCCGCTCGAGATCCTCCACCCGCATCAGGTAACTTTCGTCGGTTTGCCGGCGCGCCCCCGGGCGGCCGCCGGACATCGCGTCGGCGCCCGCCACCAGGTAGGCATAGGGGCTGTTGAACGGCTCGTCGGTGTGGTGCGCGCCGATGGCGTTGGCCACCACCTCGGCTTCACCGAGGCGCCGCGCCACGTCCGCGCCGATCACCGCGTGCGAGCCGTCCAGCTCGTGTGTCAGCGCCTTGCCGATGTCGTGCATCAGCGCGGCCCGGCGGGCGGTCTTTTCGTCCAGGCCCAGCTCGTCGGCCATCATGCCGCACAGATACGCGGCCTCGACGGCGTGCTTCCACTGGTTCTGCGTGTAGCTGGTCCGGTAATTCAGGCGGCCGACCAGGCGGACGATCTCCCCGTGCGCCCGCGGGATCTGCAGCATGTCGAAGGCGCGCTTCCCCAGATCGTCCAGCTCGCGCTCCAGCGCGGCGGCGACCTCCCGCCCGGCCTGCGCCACCCGGGCCGGCTCCGCGGCCAGCGCCGGCTGCCGTTGCAGGCGCGCCAGCACCCGCCGGGCCACCTCGCGCCCTACCCCGTCCAACCCCTCCAGCCGGATGGCGTCGCGCTGCTCGTTGAGGGCCAGCGTGACGTGCGCGATCTCCTCGATGGCGCGCAGGTTGGCGTCGTCGCGCCCGGTGATGGCCGCCCCCGCCGCGCCCGGCGGCAGCGGCAGCACGGCGTGAAGGCGCTCGGTCAGATAGTGGCCGTAAAACCGCCCCACCGCGATGCCCATGATTCGCTTGGCGCGCCGGGTGGCGGTCTCGACCGTCGATTCCGAGACGGTACGCGCGTTCCGCACCGAGGTGACCCGCGCTTCTTCGACCTCTGCCTCGCGCAACGCGGACAGCACCTCCTGCGCCGACTGCCGCGCCGCCTGCTCCAGGGCCGCGCGGGTCGCGCGCACCGCTTCCAGCGATTGCCGGGAGGCCGCCTGCGTCTCGCTCTCCAGGGCGGCCAGACGGGCCTTGGCCGCCGCAATTCGGGCCGCCGCCTCGTCGGCCTGCACCGCCAGCTCGCGCTGCTCGGAGGCGCGGCCCGCCAGGGCCGCCCCGCGCGACGCCAGCTCGATGCGACGGGCGGCCAGCTCCGCCTCCAGCGGCGCCGCCTCCCCGCGCGCCTCCTCGCGCGCCGTCACCTCGGCGGCCAGGCGGATCTCGGCCCGCTCGGTCTCGCCGGCCCGCGCGATGGCCGCCGTGATCTGCTCGATGGCCGCCGACAGCAGGCGCCCCCGCTGCCAGGCCGCGCGCCTCCCCAGCCAGGCGCCGACGCCAGCGGCCACCGCCGCCAGCACCAGCCCCGTGACGATCGAGGTCATCGCAGCCCGACGCGCGTCAACCCTGACCGATGCCCAGGCCCAGGTGCTCGCGGACCGTGAAGTACTCGTCCGAGATGGACCAGAGCAGCAGGTCGCGGATCTTGTCCTTTGGATCCGCCACCCCGATCGAGACGGGCTCGGTCTGCACCAGGCGCGTCGCCACCTCCAGATCGTTGCAGATGAGGAAGCCGGCGCGCGTGGCCGTCAGGTCGACGGCGTTGGCCCATCGGTGGATGTCGGCCTCGCCCTTGCCGGCCACGAACCGCTGGACGACCGCGACCAGCTGTTCGCGCGCCTGCGGCGGGACCGTCTTCGACAGCAGGTCCAGGTAGCTGCCCACCGCCTGCGCCACGTCGGCCTTCACCTCCAGCTTCGGGTGAACCAGCTTCAGCGCGGCCAGGAACAGGACCTTCAGCTCCGCCACCGTCGGGACGACTGTCGGCCAGCGGACGAAGTGGTCGGGCCGCATGAACGTCAGCTTCTTGCCGACGACGTAGGCCAGGTCCTTCTCGGGCCGCCCCTGCAGCAGGCTGGACCCGACCACGAACGACGGGATCAGCTGCGTCTTTTCGCGGGCGTTGGCCAGGTCCAACTCCCCGGGCGACTCCGGCCGCAGATAGAGCTCGGGCTGCGGCACGCCCAGCACCTGCAGGACGTAGTTGAAGATCTTGCTGAAGAGCAGCTGGTCGTTCGCGACGTCACGCCGGTCCTTGCGCTTGAGTCCCCAGTCCTTGTGCTCCTTGGCGCGCCCGCTGGCCACCGCCTGGCTGACCGTCGCGAAGATGTGCGAGATGTAGCGGTCCTCGTCGGGGTGGTAGATGTTCTTCCACAGCTCCTCGGTGAGGCGCGCCTTGGCCCGCACGAACCCCTTGGGGCGGTACTGCTCGTAGAACTGCTGCTCCTCGGGGTCCGCCTTGCGCAGGAACGCCATCGCCGCCGCCACGCACCAGGCGCGGTCGTACTGCTGCATGGCCATGTAGAGGCCGCGCAGCGTCTTCATGTACACCGCCATCTGCCCCAGGTCCTGATTCACACGAATCAGGTGCCGGTACTCGTTGACCGCCTTGTCGTACGACTCCGGCCCGGAGAGCTGGTAAAGCTCGGCCAGGATCTGGTGCCGCGGCGTCGCCTCGGGATCCAGCTGCACGCAGACCTCGAAGGCCGCCGTGGCCGCCTTGAAGTCCTTGAGGCGCGATCGGTAGATCTCGCCCAGGCCGTGCCAGAGCGCGATCTGCGTCGGCCGCCGCTCGGCGGGCGGGTCCTGCCCGATGCGCTTGATCATGCGCCGGTAGTTCCGCTCCTGGTTCTTCCAGTCCTTCTTGGCGGTCATGATCTTGTCGATCCGCTCGAAGGCCTTGAGGTCGTCGGGGTCCTCGTCCAGCGCCTGGTTGTAGAGCTCCACCGCCTCGTCGGTCGAATGCAGCTCGTAGTTGGCGATGTTGCCGGCCGCCACCAGGTAGCGCGCCTTGACCTTGCCGCTCTCCAGCTCGGCCAGCTTGGCCAGGATCTCCGTCGCCTTCTTCCACTGCTTGGTCTCGCTGAAGAGATCCAGCA
>JAICYS010000121.1 GCA_025934105.1 Myxococcota bacterium
AAGCGGAAGTATCGAACCGGCATGGAGATCACGAAGGCGCAGATGAGTGATCTCGCTTTGCGGCCTCACGAGTTCCATGGCGAGTGGAACTACAAGCTCCACCCTCGCGAGTTGAAAAGGTAAATAGGATCAGCTGCCTTATCGTCCCCTTCCCGGATACAAGTCTCGGGCCGATGCCATCGAGCGGTGGCTCTCGGACAAGGCGGCTCGTTAGCACCATGGACTGCCTCGACGAGGACTCCGTCATCGCGTTTCTCGACGGCGAGGTCGACGAGGTTCGACGGGCAGAGATCCAGACCCACCTCGCCGACTGCCCGCCGTGCGCGGACCTGATCGCGACCAGCGCTGGCGGCTCTCCGGAGATGCTGGCCCGTCACACGCTGGAAGAGGCGCTCTCGATGAGCCTCGCCCCCGGCACGACCGTCGGGCCCTACGTCATCCTCAGCCTGGTCGGCAGGGGCGGCATGGGCGAGGTCTACGCCGCCTACGACCCGCGCCTGGAACGGAAGGTCGCGCTGAAAGTTTTGCGCGAGTCGCCCGGACCGCGGGCCAAGGTGCGGGCCGCCCAGCGGAGCCTGCTGCAGGAGGCGCAATCCACCGCCCGCCTGTCGCACCCCAACGTCGTGATCGTGTACGACGCCGGCACCATCGACGACGAAGCGAGCGGCGTGCGCGTCTACCTGGCGATGGAGTTCGTCGAAGGGCAAACGCTGGCCCAGTGGTTGAGCAGCCAGCCGCGCTCCTGGCGCGAGATCCGTGACGTCTTCCTGGCCGCCGCTCAGGGTCTGCTGGCCGCGCACGAGGCGGGCCTGGTCCACCGCGACTTCAAGCCCCAGAACGTGATGATCGCCGGCAACGGCTCCATTCGCGTGATGGACTTCGGCCTGGCCAGCGCCAGCCAGGTCGCGGCCGACGAAGACATCGCGAGCTTGAGGCTTGCCCAGCCCGACTTGCGGCCCGCCTCGCAGACCGTCCCGCTGACCGGCGCCGGCGCGCTGATGGGCACGCCGCTCTACATGGCGCCCGAGCAATTCCAGGGCCGCCCCACCGACGCCCGCACCGACCAGTTCGGCTTTTGCGTCGCGCTCTACGAAGCGCTGTATGGGACGCGCCCGTTCGCAGCCGAGACCGTCGAGGACTTGCGCCACGCCGTCCTGTCCGGCCGGCCACGCGAGCCCGACAACGCAAAGCAGGTCCCCGGGTTTCTTCGACGGGTCGTCCTGCGCGGGATGCGAACGACGCCGGCCGCGCGGTATCCTTCCATGCGCGAGCTCATCGCCGCGCTGGCCACCGACCCCGCCCGCCGCCGCCGGATCGTCAGCTGGGGAGTCGCCGCGGCCATGATCCTGCTGGTCGTCGGACTGGGCGCGCAGCGCCTGGCCGCGCACGGCCAGACCATGTGCCGGGCCGCCGGCGACAAGATGGAGGGAGTCTGGGAACCACGCGACGACGGTCCCCGCCGGACGGCCGTACACCAGGCGTTCGCCAGGACCGGGAAGCCCCTCGCAGCGACCACCTGGCCTCGGGTCGCGCGTTTGCTGGACGCGTACACCAGCCGCTGGACCGCCGCCTACACCGACGCCTGCGAGGCGACCCACGTCCGCGGCGACCAGTCGACCCAGGTGCTCGACTTGCGCATGGGCTGCCTCGAGCAAGCCCGCGGCGCCGTCCGCGCACTGACGGAGGTGCTCTCCAACGCAGACGACCGCGCGATCGTGGAAGCCGTGAACGCCGCCCAGGCCCTCCCCCCGCTCGAGCGATGCGCGGACGTCATGGCCCTGAAGGCAGTCGTACCCCCACCGGCCGACCCGAGCGCCCGCGCCCACGTCACTGAGATCGAGACCGGATTGTCGCGGGTGAAGGCGCTCATCGACACAGGCAAATGGGTCGAAGCCCGCCGTCAGGTTGGACCGGTTGTAGACGCCGCCCGCGCGATGGGCTACGGTCCGTTAGTCGCAGAGACCCTGGAGTCGCGCTCGTGGCTCGAGACCGAGCTTCTCGACGAGGCGGCCGGCAGGGACACCCTGGAGGAGGCAGTCTGGATCGCTCTCGAGTCCCACCGCGACGACATCGCCGCCGAATCCGCCGCCCAGCGACTCGCCATCGCCGCCACGCTACCCGAACCCGCTGAACGAACAGCCCGCTGGGACGCCCTCGCCGCGGCGCTGATCTCTCGGTTGGGCCCCGGGCATGAACGAATCGAGTCCTGGTTTCACCAAAACAGGGCGGTGCTCGCCTATTCGCGCGGTCAATTTCGAGATGCCTTGACGGAGCTCGGCCTCGCGTTAGCGCTGAAGCGAAAGGTCCTTCCGCCCACGTCACCGGACATCGCCATCACGCTGGGCACGATCGCATACGTCCGTGCAACCACCGGGCACGGCCAGTCCGCGCTTGTCCTGGTGCAAGAGGCAGAAGGCATTTTTCGAGAGGCCTATGGAGCTGAGAGTCCCTTCCGCATCCGTACCATTTTTACCCGCGGAGCCGCTTTGGAAGCCGTCGGACGATTCGCTGAAGCGGAAGCAGACTTTCTAGATGCGACCAGGGCGCTCGAACCCGATTCCTCTGCGCACGTGCACCTGGCCGACATCCTGACCGAGCTCGGCAAGACCCTGGTCGCCGAACACAAATACCAGGAAGCGGCCACCATCCTGGAGCGCGCAGTCCATCTTCGTGAGCAGGATCCCGGCAGCCCAATCGACCGCGCCGAAGTCCAGTTCGCCCTGGCCCGCGCCCACTGGGCCCTGAACCGCGCCCGCCCCAGGGCCGTACAGATGGCGATGGCTGCTCGCGACATCTACCACCCGCTTCCGGACTGCCGCTCGCGAACGGACGAGATCAACGCGTGGCTCGCAGGCAAGTTTCCGGCACCGACGAACGAAGCACGCACCCCGAAGGCTGGGTCAACCACCTTCCGGCACCCACCGAGCGTCACGCCTCCCGGAAATTAAGTTAACTCACCGGGCGACTCAGCTTGCGTAATGAGTCCTTCCGACACTCGTGTAGATCGAGGCAGCTAACGTGGCGAACAACCCGCTCGCGTAAGCCACCGCACCTGGCTGGCACATGTATGACCGTCACTCCTCGATCTGATCTGCCCATCTCTGTTGCAGATATATCAGCGCGAGAGCTCCCGCGTGATATCGTCAGGCGTTGTCGTGGACAGGTGGTGCACGGTTCGCTGCTTTCATCGCTCTGTCCGGTATTTCGGGTTGGGTGGGGTGCGGTGGAAACACGACCGACGGAAGCGGAGGCCAGCGCGGGTACACCTTCGCGACCAGCGTTGATGGCGGCGTCCCACTTAACGATCTCAACCCGAGCCAGGCCGCGCAGCTCTGTGGTGACATCAACGCCGCAGCCGACGGCGGCCTTCAGGCCACGTTTTGCGACGCTGTCAACCAGGGTTTTGCTGTCAACGCCGCCTACTTGTACCTCCAAGGCAATCCTGGCGCGTCGACTGCCACGCTGCAAGGAAAGTGCGAGACCTATCTCAAAGGCGAACGGTCCTCGGGCTGCCCCGCCGCCGCGACATGCGACGTCTCCATCATCCGTAGTAACTCCACTGTCTGTAAGGCGACCGTCTCCGACGAAGTAACGTGCATCAACGAGAACGCAATTCTTGACGAGGCGTTTCTAGATGCGACTCCGAGCTGTGCAAACGTATCCGCCAGCGTTCTCAACCACTACTTCGCAGATGGTGGCGCCTTCGACACGTATAACACCCTGTCGCACTCGGCGAGTTGCGAGGCGCTCATCAATTGTGTAGGGATCTCGCATTGAAGGCGAGCAGCTCACCCATCCTCGGTCATTGAAGATCTGGTCCAGTGCCTGCAATCGATCCTCTTCACGGTCTGCATGGCGGCGACGACGCACGCGTGCTGCTCGCCCGGTCCGGTGGCGCGTGGCAGCTCGAACCGGCCCGCGTCCAGCGTCTTGTGGACCACGATCGTTCCGGTGCCGTCCCAAGTCAGCACCTTCATGCTCTGGCCGCGTTTCCCCACGAAGGCGAACAGCGCCCGCGCCCGCGGCTCGGTCCGCATCCGCTCCCGCACCAGCGTCCCCAGCTGCTCCGCGCCCACTCGCATGTCCACCGGATTCATTGCCACGTAGATCGGTAACCCCCTGCGCGATTACGCCGCGTCTCCCTGCAACGCCTCCACCACCGCTCGCAGGAGATCAGCGTCGAAGCCGCGTCGAACTTGCACCTCGGCGCGCCCGACCCGCACCGCCATCGTCGCCGCCAACTCGGTCGCGCGCAACACCCGGACGAGTGTCGGGTAAGCGCTGCACGGAACGCACGGTTGCGCGGCGCCGGCGGCCGTGCGTTCCGCGCAGCGCTTACAAAACATCACCTTCTGGTAGCACAGCGACAAGCCCCCGCGCTCCGATATCCTCCCCAAGCTCGCCAAGGTCCTCGGCGTCTCCGTCGAGCAGTTCCTCGGCATCTCACCCCTCGCCGACCGCTGACCCGGCCCCGTCGGAAAAGCGCAGAAGCATCCGAGGAGGTTGCGCGCCTCCCGCGCTGTCAGCAGGACAAGATCATCGAGATCGTCGAGCCCTCGTCGATCAGTTCAGACGCAAGGCCAGCTGAACGATCACCTGATGTCGGCGATCCATGCCTCGATTTCGCTCTTGACCCATTCCTGTTCGGCGCCCGTGAACCCCTGCAGCAGAGCTTGTTGCTTCACGCCCGACCGAATCTCCAGGAACGGAAATGCGTGGCGTCGCCCGCGGAAAAAGCTCCCCATCCCATCGTTCAGCCGAACCTGAACGTCGTCAGCGTCGAATCGTCTCCGAAATCTGAGCGGCCCAAGTCGCTGGATTACTTCAACACAATCGGCCGACAGTCGAATTGTTGTCTTCTTGAACCACAGCGAGATCGACTTCAACGACAACAGAGCCAACGCTATCCACGATGGAATCGATAACATAACAAAGGTCGGGTATTTCTCAACTGCGCCCAACGTCGTAACCGGCAACACCAGCCAACCAAAAAGCGTTCCTAGCAGGATCCCGATCCCAGGTCCGCGGCCCTTTGCAGGTGGTACTTCCAGCACCAGGTCAGCGTCATCGCGTCTCACACGAATCTTTGTCCCGTGCGGCTGCGACAGAGCCTGTGTCGGCGGGCGAGAGCGGCGCTCATCAAGAATCCGCCCGATCACGGTGCGATCGAGACCAAGCTCCTGGCCCGCTTCGATCAGTTCAGCCTCAGAAAAGGTGTGCTCGCGTGACTGTTCCGCGATTGCGCGACGCAGAATGGCTTTGAACTGCCGCTCTGTCAGATTTCCCATGGCACCGTGCTACTGGGGATAGATGAGCGGCCACACCAAAGTCACGCCGCCAACGGCCGTGGCACCAACCTGAAATCCGAGGCCAGCTCGGCCCGACGCCGCTCCCAGAGACGCGCCAGAACTGGATCCGGTGATACTTCCTCCGCCGAACGGCCCAAGATCAAGTGCGACCCCGCCGTACGGTCCACTAAGATCAAGAATTGTGCCTCTTCCCACGAACCCAGAAAGACTCAGTGAACCACCAAAATCCCATCCCGTTCGGCCACCAAAGGACGAAGCGATACCGACGCCGCCACGACTATCAAATACAAGCTGGGCGCTCGCTTCTCCCCCCCAAAAGATCTGCACCGACCCGCCTACGCCGATTCCCTGCACGACGCCATTTCGCGCATCGATGACGAGCGGCGCGTCGTTGAGCGTCAGCCGGCCACCACGGTTCACGAACTCCGGTGGAGGTTCGTCCGGCGCCATGCACGGCGACATGCTGCACCCCGGGATGTCGGCATTCGTGGCGGTGTTGTCGGCGAGCAGTAGCGGATCGGACGCAGATCCGCCGCCCCATCCCGCCGTCGGGTCCTGCAGCTTGAATCCCCCATTGTCCAGAAACCGGTGCGCTGCCTCAAGCCGCGACTCTCCACTTCCCCCGCCCCCCTGGGCCTGAGCGTCGCTCGCCTTCGAAACCACGGCGCCAACCGCGATTGTCAGGGCCCCCGTGCCGGCACTGATGACGGCCGCATCGAGGACATCCATCTCGAGCCAATCTTTTCCGGCGATCCGGTTGCCGAGGGCGGTCGTCGCGGCGGCGGATGCGGAGCCGATAGCGAGGCTGAGCAGCGGGTTGATGCCCTTCAGTAGACCGAACGAGGTGACGGATGTGCCGATCCCTATCCCTGTGTTGATGGCGGTCTGCTCGAACGAGGCTCCCATCGAAATGGCGACGGCGGCGTTGTAGAGCGCCATCTCGATCCCAAAAACGAGGCAACCGGCCCCGCCGGTCCCGACGCACACGGCGATCGATTCGACGAGCTCGAAGTCGTTCATTGGATTTTCGAAGTAGCTCGCCAGAGAGCTCCCGAACCGGGACCACGAAAAGTATCCGGTCGGGTCCGCGTAACGCAGGGGGTTGTTCAGGACGTAGCTGTAGCGGTTGTAGCTCTGCCCGTCCGACGCGTCTTGGACGTTCGGGTCGGGCGACAGGAACCTGCCGATCGAGGGGTCGTAGACGCGGCCGTTCATGTTCACCAGGCCGACGTCCGGGATCTGTTCCTGGCCGGTGAACTCGCGAGCTCCGATCGGAAGGGTGAACGAGGCGGACATGGCCGCGGTCTCGTCTGGGTTACGGCGAGCGCCCCAGGCGTCGTATCCCAACGCGGTTGCGTTCGATCCGGAGACGGCGACACGCCCTTCTTCGTCGCTCATCGCGGTCACGGAGCCGATGTGGTCGAAGCTGTAGTACTTGGTCGCGCTCACCGTGCCACTCTCGGTCAGGACCCGCAGCGCAAATGCGTTGCCGCCGTGAACGCCGCCAGCGTAGATGTAGTGGGCGTGCTGGGTCGTCGTTGAACCGCCCTGCGTCGAGCCGGTCGTGATCTGCTCGTAGAGGCTCTTGCCCGTTCCACCGAGCCCGACATAGACGGTCCGCACGGTTGTCGTTCCGCTCGTCAAGAGCTGCACCACGCGGTTCGAATCGGCGCCGTACATGAAGTCCACGGTGCCGGTGTCGTTTCCTTGCGAGACGGTCGGATCGCTCACGATCTCCCGGACGCGGTTCGAGGTCGTGTACGTCACCGTCCGGCTGCCGCTGGCGGTCATGTTACCGTCGTCATCGTACGTGAACATGCCGCCTCCGCCAACCGTGCAGACGGCGTGAGGCCCGGCGGCGCAACCTCCCGCGGCGCCGTACGTGTAGACGCTCCCACTCTTCTGAGTCAGATTTCCGGCGGCGTCGTAGGCGTAACCGTCGTTCGAGACGTGACCATCGGAGGTCGCGACCTGCGCTCCGGTCAGCCGGTTCAGCAGGTCGTAGCCGAAGGTCTCCTGCGAGGTCAGTGCGTTGACGTTGTCGTTCCGGTTCCGCGCCAGGAGGTTGCCGGCCTCGTCGAATGCGTAGGCCCAGCTCTGGATGAGGTTGTCGTGGTCGGCGTGCGCGGTGGCCGTCGAGCTCAGGAGCCAGCCCGTCAGGGGATTTCGGTTCGAGACCGTCTCGACCCCATTTCGGGTCTGCTCGTCGGTCACCTGGCCCAGGGCGTTCATGGCCTTCGCCTGCCACAGGACGCCGTAGTCCGACGAGTCGTCGGTCAGGTACTGGAGGTACCCGAGGCTCGTGTAGTGGTAGCCGACCGCCAGCTGGCTGCCGCCCACGGCGGGGTAACGGATCGTGCTTTGCCGGCCCAGGGCATCGTACGTGTAAGACGAGACGAAGTTCTTGCCGTCCGCGCACTCGGTCACTTGCTGCACCTGACCGAACTGATCGTACGCAAATGACTTGCCGGCCCGGTTGCCGCCGGTGGTGGTGACGAGCGGAACGGCGCACGGCCCTGCCAATTTCGGGTCGGGCGCGCTCACCATCGCGGCGAGCTTTCCGATGCCCGCCCCGGGCGCCAGGTCGTAGACCCACTGAGCAGTGCCCGACGCATCCGATTTCGACAGCACCCGGCCGAGCGGATCGTAGGTCATCGTCGTGCCGGTGGTGTTCGGGTCGATCCGACGGGCGTTCGGATCGATCTGTTGCACCAGGTCGCCGAATCCATCCTGGACGTAGGCCCAGGTGCCCATGTCGGGATCGATCATCGTCTGCTTCCGCCCGCGCCGGTCATAGATGACCGACGTCGCGTTACCTGCCGGGTCGGTAGTCCCGGTCACGTTGCGGTCTGCATCGTAGGCGTACGTCGTCGTGACCAGCCCGGTCAAGGAGATCACGCTGACGCTTGCAGGCTTGCCGACCGCGTTCTTGGTTTCGATTCGGGTCTGTGTCTGGCCGTTCACGGTCCGCACCGTCTGAATCGTCGAGCCGCTGTAGGTGGTCGTCGTGGTGGTCGTAGCCGGAATCGTCGACCCGCCGGTCCCGTCGATGACTCCCAGCGGGTCCGTCACCGTGAAGATCCGGTTGAAGGTGTCCCGCACCGTGACCGTGAACACGGGCTGGTCTGTCGAGGAGAAAGGCTTGGATTGCTGCGACACCTGCCCGAGCGCGTCGTACAGCGTCCGCGTCTCGACGAGCGATCCATCGAATCCACCCGTGAGGGTCTCGACGGTGTGCCCCTGGTCGTCGGTGAACGTCCAGACCTGATTCCCATCCGGGGGTGTGGTCAGCGTAACGACCTTTGCCGTGCAGTTCTCTGTCACCGTGGAGCAAGGTCCGGCGGGCGTGGGCGCGACGAAGCGCTCGACCGTGGTCGTCAGGGGCGCGATCGATCCACATCGCTCCGTCTCGGACCTCTGCCGGCCGAGGGCGTCATACGTGAAGCAAGCCCGGATCCCATTCGGATCGGTGCGCGTCAGGACGACGCCCAGGACCGGATCGTAAACGGTCGTCTGGACGTGCCCCGCGGCGTCCGTCGCGGTCACCGGGAACCGCCCCGCGCCGTAGCTGACCGGAACGCCCAGTACGCTGGGGTCGTAGCTCACGCTGGTCGTCCGGAAGGGCGGGTGATGGAGCGGATCCGGCGGCGATTGGGTGGGCGCAACCGCTCCGGGCGCGCAGCTCCCAAAGTCGTTCGCGCAGCTCGTGGTGGTGATGACGTTTCCGAACCGGTCGTAAGCGTAGGCCGTGTCGAGCTGCAAGGGCCAGCCTGCCCCCGGCTCCACGTGGTTCTTTGCCAGTACGAGTCGAGAAGATAGCCCTCCGAAGCTTGCGGCGGTGGCGTACTCGAAGGATGTCGTGTGCTTGGTCGGCAGCGTGCCGCCCGTGCCGGTCACCGTCGTGCTGTCCGGCTTGCCCTCCAGTATCTCTTCGTTCGTCACGTACGTGTTCACGACCGTCTTCGAGAACGTCTCGAACGCGCCGCCCTCGGTCTTGGTCGTCGTGGTCGTCGTCTGAAGGGGATTGCCGAAGGCATCGTATTGAAACTGGTTGTCCGTCTCGATCGTATCTGCCTGACTGTCGGTCTCCGGGTGCAGATACGCGACGTCCGTGATCGTGCCCGGAAACACGAACAATGGCCCCTGGGGCTCGGAAGGCAAGTTGACCTGTCCGGCGCACTGGAACTGCGTCGACCCCGCCGGGCCATTGCAGTAGGTGGTCTCCGTCTGGGTGACCAGGTGGGCGTTCGCCCGATCGGATTTGAACAGCTGGAACTTGTCGACCTCGGTCGGCCTCCCCGTGTACGGATACACCTGCGTGTATCGCGTCGCGGTCACCGTGTCCGAGGCCTGGTCTTGCACCTCGACCCGCGAGAACCCTTCCGGGCCGCGGCCGTTCGGGTCCTGCCGCAACGAGTGGTACGTATACGTCCGCGTGTCTTGAAGACCGGTGCCGCTGCCATCGGCTCCGATGGTGCTCGCCACGACCAGGATTGGCGCGGTCAGCAGCTTGGTGCGAACGTCGGTGTCGTCGTCGTCCTTGTACGTCGTCGCTGCCGCTGCGGTCGTCAGCCCGACGTAGTTCACCGACGTGGGCACCGCCAGCCCGTTGGGGAAAGTGCCGATGACGTGTGGCCGGTTGGGGTTGAGCCATGCTCCGGGCGCGAATCCCTGATCGGCGGCCTCCTCCTGGACCAGGTCGAGGAAGCCATCTCCGTCCAGGTCCACGAACGCGCTGCCGATGTTTGCAACCTCCGACACGTCGCTGGGCGCCACCGCCTGAATGCCCGACGGACCGATCGGGCCCTGCCAGGCCGTGATGCCGTCCGGGTCCAGCCAGGTCGTCCCTGTGTTGTAAAGGATCTCGATGCCGCCCTGGTTCGCCCCGGTCACGGCCGGCCCGACGTTCTCGTGGTTTCTGATGAGGTCGACCAGCCCGTCGCCGTTGATGTCGGCCAGGGTGAACCCGAAGTCCTCGTCGTCGGTGTTCTGGATCGGGTTGCTGGTGTCCGGCAGCGGATGGTCGTGCTCTGCTTGGACGATGCTGGTCGCGACCTTCACCTGGGGAGCAAAGTTCTTCAGGACCTGGACGTAGGCGTTGCCACCGTTCACGAACCCGAACCCCGTGCCGTCCCCGAAGGCCACCGCCGCGACGTAGGCGTTCGGGTCGGTGAAGCTTCCGGTGCCGAAGAGTGAGTCGAACGCGATCAGGTCGTAGAAGCGGTCGCCGTCGGCGTCCCCGAACCCTGGCGGCCTGGTCGGCCCGCCGAACTTCGTCCCCGTCTGGGGGCCGACGTGCGAGACCAGCGGGCCGAACGAGATCGTTCCCGCGTTCGGGCTGGTCGTGTTCATGAAGGTCCAGTTCGAACCGGCCGCCGATCCGTCGGCGAGAGCGACGTAGTCGCCCGTCACCGTGAGGTCCGGAAGCCCGTCGCGGTTCACGTCTTGGACCTGGAATGTGACCTCCGAGACATCGGCGCTCGCACTGGAGAGGGCGTCCTTCCCGGCGATCACCTGAAGCGCCCAGGGCGTGCTCTGGCCCGTGCCATCGTTCTGTCCGCCCCCGGTCGGGCCCCTGTTCAGAAGGATGTTCACGTTCGTCAAGCCGACGATCGTCTCTTCGACGAGGATCAGGTCCGACCTGCCGTCGCCGTCCATGTCGGCCACCGTCACCAGCTCGGTCGGGTTGGTGAAGCTGATCGCCCCGGCTTTCGTGATTTGGTCGTTGTTCTGTTGCGCCGGCATGACCCCGAATTCACCGTGGAACTCCCAGCCCCCGTCCCCGCCGGGGCTGAATCGATTCAGCCAGACCGCCGGCGAATACGGCTTTGCGGCGCTGCTGCAGCCACCGTTCCCGGGGCCCTGCCCCACCGGACAGCTCTGGCAGACGCCGCCGCTGCACATCACGTTGGCGAAGTCGACCACGATGTCCGGGCGGCCGTCGCCGTCCATGTCCGCGAACCTCGCCCCGGCCAGGTTGTCATTCAGATCCGACAAGTAGACCGGGAAGACCTGGGTCGGGCCGGTCAGAGGCGGCCCCCACGTGGTTCCCGTGTTGAGCACGGTCACCGATTGGGGCTTGCCCTTCCCGGCATTGCCGTTCGCGCGAGCCAGCACGAAGTCCTGCCGCCCGTCGCCGTCGATGTCGATGAATTGGGTTCCCCGGAGACCCTTTCCGATCCCAACGAAGGACGGCAGCGCGAATCCGGACGCGCTCTGCCAGGTGCTGCCGGACGCGTCCCCCTGCCAGGTGAACGTCAGCGGCTGCATGCAGGTGGTGCCCGCGCAATAGCCGATGGTCTGCAGCTCACTGAGGCCGAGCGCGGCAGGCGCCGACCCGCACGCGCTCGGATCGGCGGAGGGTGCCGCCTGTGTGTAGGTCAGCGAGTAGGTCCCCTGCGGCGTCGTGATGGACTTGAGCCGCTGGTTCTGCGGGACCCGCAGCGATGCAAAGCGGCTCCATCGGATGTCAGGGCGGCACTCATACTGGAAGGTGATCGTGTTGAATGGCGCGATCGCCGGCTGCGTGCCCCCGGTGGCGCCGGTGTACTGGATGTCGGAGACCCAGATGCCGGTGTCGGTGAAGTTCGCCTGTCCGTTGTTGTAGTGAAAGTCGAAGTAATTGCCCCAGGCGTCGACGACGTGGTCGAGCAGCCAGACCGCTGTCTCGGGCACGTTCCCGTTCAGGCCGTTCACACGGTCGGCGGGCTGAAGGCCGTAGTACCTCGTCTCGCCTGATTTCGTCACGACCTGGAACTCGCCCGTCGTGTTCAACGTGATGGTGCTGAAGTCTTGTTGTTCGGGCGTGTAGCACATCGACACAGAGCCGGACGCCGCGCATGTTCCTGTGCCCGGGACCATTTCGAACAGCTTCTGTCCGTCGAGGCAGACGCCGTCCGTCTTGCCGTCGGAATTGATGCCCGGGTTCGTCAGCGAATCCAGCGCGACCGCGCGCCCATACCCGTCCTGCTGCCGCGTTCGAGGGCAGCGCGAGATCATCGAGAGCCCCGCCAGCGCCCATCCCTGGCCGGCGATCCCGTCGGATGCCTGGCTGCTGTACCCGAGCGCCAGATTGGGAGCCATGCCGGCGATCCCGGGGGGAATCGCGATCGGCACCGAGTATGTGGCCGCCCCCGAGGGGCTGACCGCGAACTGCCCGTTCAGGACGCCATTGAACGCCGTCCCGAGGGCCGGCCCGGCCGGCGTGCCGGGGCTGGCGGGTGGAACGGCGTCGAGGTTCACCTTGCGGCCGTCCGGCAGGACGACGTCGTTCGTGCCGTCCCCGGCAGCGACCACCGTCAGTCGTTGTGACCCCGGCGTCGCCGTCACGCTGTGGCCGCCGACCATCCAGGTCAGCGACGATCCCGACAGTGTGGCCACGAACGGCGCGTGGGTCGTCGATACGAACGTCGTGGGCGGCGTCTCCGGAGGCGCGGCGATGAAGCCGCTCGGATTGGAAAGGCCGTTGGCGGCGCCGTATGGGATCGTGAGAGGCGTCGCGGCCGTCGTGACGTAATCGAAGACGGCCTTCAGCGTCGAGCCGTCCTGCGCCACGCCGAGCAGCGACGGCACCACGTCCGGGATCGAGCGGATGTTGTCCAGCAGGTAGTGCCCGGTCTCGTTGTAGGGGACGTTCAGCGCGATCGAGAACGTCAGGTCGGAATAGATTCCGCCGGCCAGGGTCGCGGCCGTGGCGGGCGGCATCTGGAACGCCAGGGTCTGCCAGGTACCGAGGCCCAGGCCGGTCAGAAGGACGGTGCCCAGCGGGACGTTGTTCACCCCCAGCGAGGGGCTGCTCACGAACATCTGCGCCGTGCCGTACCAGCTGGGATTGGCCTGCACCGCCGGAAGCTGGACGTCGACCAGCACGATCGATCCGACGCCGCCCATCGAGCTCATCGGGGCGCTGTTGAACTTGGCGAAATTCTGGGCGGCCACCTCCAGCGAGCCGGCGCCCTGGGTGCGGTTGGAGTTGAGGCCGACGATCGCGGTCGTCCCCGAGTCGGACACGTCCACCGACCAGTCGGCCACCGCTTCGAAGCCGAGCACGTCGGAGGTGCCATTGGCGACGGGGCAGATCCCGTTCGCGCCGCTGCAGACCGGCGCCGGCGAGCGGGCGCTGGGGGCGCCGCAGGTGGTTCCGGCCGCGACGAAGGTGTCGGTCGGACAGACCGAGGACGTGCCCGGACAGGTCTCGGCCAGGTCGCACAGGCTCTCCGCCGGGCGGCAAACCGAGCCGGCGGCGGCCAGCTTGTCCGGCGGACAGATCGCGGACGTGCCCGTGCACGTCTCGGCCACGTCGCAACCGCCGGTGGCGGATCGGCAGACGGTCGTGGCTGGCGCGAAGCTGTCCGCCGGACAAGCAGCCGACG
This sequence comes from Myxococcota bacterium, assembly GCA_025934105.1. GTDB lineage: Bacteria > Myxococcota_A > Polyangia > Fen-1088 > Fen-1088 > JADGRB01. Next base: position 13,682 of record JAICYS010000121.1, read on the forward strand.
TTCCCGAACAGGTCTCGGCCGCGTCGCAGACCCCCGTCGACGCGCGGCAGACGACGGTCGCGGCGGCGAAGCCGTCGGCCGGACAGGCCTTGGTCGCCCCGTCGCAGGTCTCGGGAACGTCGCAGGGCCCCGCCACCGAGCGGCAGACGCTCCCCAGCGGCGCGACCGCGTCGGCCGGGCAGGTCAGCGACGTGCCGCTGCAGGTCTCGGCGACGTCGCAGGCTCCGCTCTGCGCCCGGCAGACGGTGCCGCTGGTCGCGGCGGAGCAGGTCCCGACCTTCCCGGGCAGGTTGCAGGCGCCACAGCCGCCGTTGCAAGCCGTGTCACAGCAGACCCCGTTCACGCAGAAGCCCGTCGCGCACTGGCTGTTGGACGTGCACGAGAGCGAGAACGACGCGTCGTAGAGCTCCGCGCTGGCCACCGTCGCCGCCCCGTTCGCGCCGCCGGCGATCAAGACCATGTTGTTCGGCAGCAGCGTCGCCGTCTCGCCCTGAACCGGCGCGGGCAGCGCGGTGGTCGCCGTCCAGGTGGTGGAACCGTTCCACAGCTCCGTCGAGCCGAGCGTGCTGGACCCGTTGTTGCCGCCGGCCAGCAACACCTGGCCGTTCGCCGCCAGCGCGGACGGCAACAGCACCGCCGCGTGTAACTGCCGCGCGGTGGTGAGCGTCCCGGCCGACGTCCAGCTCCCCGATCCCGACGCGGCGTTGAACAGCGCGGTGGTGTTCAGGACCGTCGACCCGCTCTTGCCGCCAGCGATCAAGACGTTACCGTTGGCCAGCGCGGTCGCCGTGTGTCCCTCGCGCGTCCCCGACAACGCGGTCAGGCTGCTCCAGGTTGCGGTCCCGTCGAAGAGCTGCACGTTCGACACGCTCGCCGTCCCCGAGTTGCCGCCCACCACCAGCACCTTGTTGTTCAGGGTCCCGTTGGACGGCACCGCCAGCAGCGTCGCGGTGTGGAACTTCACGGCCTGCGCCATGTTGCCGGTCGCCGCCCACGCTCCGGTCCCCGAGCTCGGGTCGTAGATCGCCGCCGTGTTGAGCACCGTCGTTCCATTGAGGCCGCCGGCCACCAGCACCTTTCCGGTCGAGAGCAGCGTGGCCGTCTGCCCATGCCGGGCCGCATTCAGGTTCGCCGCCGCCGTCCAGGTCCCGGCCGACGGCGAGTAGAGCTGCGCGGTGTTCTGGCTGGTGGACCCGTTGAGGCCGCCGGCCACCAGCACCTTCCCGCTGGTGGTCGAGTTGGAACTGGCGTTCAGCTGCGTCGCCGTGTGCAGCGTCCGCGCGCCCGTCATGCTCCCGGTCGCGGCCCAGGTCCCGGTCGTCCGATCGTAGAGCTCCGCCGACGCCAGCGCGGTCGTCCCGGTGCTGGTCCCGCCCGCGACCAGCACCTTGCCGGTCGACAGCAGGGTCGCCGTGTGCCCCTGGCGCGGCGTCGTCATCGACCCCGTGGCCGTCCAGCGCGGATCCAGCACGGCCGGGTAAACCACGGCTTCGTCCGGCCAGCGCACGTGGATCGTGCAGGTCCGCGCGCCAGGATCCAGCGCCGCCCGTCCCCAGGGCGCCGAGGCGTCCTGGTCCACCGCGCAGCCCTCGATCGCCAGCGTCGCCTCGATCCGGACCCCGTCCGCCCCCGCGATGTACGGCGGCTCGGCCCGCAGGCGGGGCGCGCCGCCCTCGTCCACCATCTCCAGCGTGTTCGCCACCAGCCGCAGCCCCGCGACCTGGTCGCCCAGGGCGATCTGATAATCGACCTGCGGGACCGCCGGCCGCGTCTCGAAGCTGAGGTAGTCCTCCACGCCGTCCGGCAGCTCGCGTTCGAGCATCGTCGCGCCCGATCGGTGCGCCTTCGGGTAGACCGCGTAGCCGTCGATCGACTGCGCCGCCACCTCCCGCGCGTCCAGCAGGGTTACGTCGAGAGCGACGTTGCTCGTCGCGTCCACGATGCGCGCGGGCGCGCTCGCCTGCCCGGGCAGGTCGACCCGAACCGGTTTCGGCCGCGCCTCCGGCGGCGTCGCCGGGACGACTTGTTGATGCGTCAGCTGCTGGGCGATGGCGTCAGCCGCCGTCCGCCACTGGACCGCCGACCGCCACCCCACCCCCGCGCGAATGTCCGCCAACTCCCGTTTCGCTTCCCGCGCGTGCGCGCTCCGTCGCCATCGATGCGCGAGCAGGGCCCCCGAAACGCAGAGGCCAACCAAGATCGCAATCCCCACCTGTCTCCGGATCTGGAGCATGACCCCACTCCAGATGCGACCCCTCCGATCCCCATCCGCATTTCAGGACGCGCCGCGGCGCGAGGTTCTCGTCCCGTCGTCGATTCAAGGCGGTCTGAGGATCTGCCTGTGGCCTACCTCACGATCAGGGCCCATGTTTCCGTAATGTTGCTTATGACTACGCGCGGGACATCTTCCTGACTGGCCGCGGCTAGTCATACCGGTTCGCTGCCCCTAGTCATAAGAGATTCGCCGAGCAAGCCCGGGAAATCGCGGACTTCCGCCATCCACCTCCGCTTCGGGGATGTGGCACGTCGGCTGCTATTGCCCCCGACGTGTTCACCACAACCCACACGGAGAAAATGGTCATGAAGACGGTTGCGAAGTCTGGTCTGAAGGTTCGGTCGATGGTCAAGGCGGGCGCGCTTGGCCCCAATCACTCCCGCTCCGGCCTCCGCGTTCGCTCCGCCGTCAAGGCGGGCGCGCTTGGCCCCAACCACTCCCGCTCCGGCCTC
>JAICYS010000256.1 GCA_025934105.1 Myxococcota bacterium
CCGGCTCGTTCGGCTGGTATCACAACGGCAAGACGACCATCATGGTCGACGGCAAGCCGCTGTCCGTCCAAATCGGGCTCAACCTGACCGTGGTCGGCAGCAAGGAAGCAGAACGATAATCCTTTCTCCTCCAGGTCCAACCCGCACCGGCGCCGTCGGTCGTGGTTATGTTGGATTTTGAACTCAGACCCTGGAGGGCGACATGTTGCTGGCACTCGCAATCATCCTTGCCATTGCGTGGATTCTCGGCTTCGGGATTTTCCACGTGGCGTCGGCGGCAATTCACATTCTCATCGTGTTGGCGGTGTTGAGCCTGATTCTGCACCTGGTGCGGTCGGGCGCGCGCGCGTCGACCTGACGCCGGCCGAACGGCAACGCAAGGACAAGCGTCTGCGGGCCACGCGCCTGCAGGCGCTTTTTTTTATTCCGGGCGGCGGCTCTGAATTGCGCGCCGGTCGAGCCCGCCATTGGGGTTGGTTGGTAACGCAGACGCGACTCAGGCGCGGGAAGTCGTAACCGGGCGCCGGAGCGGGACCGCAAAATCCGGCGTTTCCCTGGTGGCACGTGCGCTGCACAACCGGTTGAGCACGGAGGACACCAATGAAGCGGAAGACCATGGCAATCGTGGCCGGGACGGTGATGATGGCGTTTCTGGGGGGCAGCGTGGCCCAGGCGGGTGACGTGGAGGTGGTCAATCCCCCTTCGCAGCAGCCGGGGCAAACCACGACGGTGGTTCCGACGGCGCCCGCGCCGGTGCAGCCGGTGGCGGCCGAGCCGACGGCTCCGCCGGTGCGCAAGGAAGTCCACGAGGACGTCTCGCCGCCGCACAACGCGATGGCGACCATCGCGGTCAGCGCGCTCATGGGCGGCCTGGCGGGCCTGCTGGTGGGCGGCGCCATCTACTACCTGAACGACCACCAGGCGCATGCGACCCGCATCGGCTACTGGGCGGCCGGCGGCGTGCTCCTCGGGGCCGGCGTCGGCGTCGTGCAGGTGGTGGCGGACGAGAGCCGCGCCAACCAGGCCGTGAGCTCGCTCTGGCAGCCGGATCCGGCCCGCACTTACCGGGTGGCGCTGTTCACCCGGCATTTCTAAGTCGCGCCGACTGACGAGACCGATTGCGCCGGGGCCGCGGCCGACGGACACGTCGGACGCGGCCCCGTTTCTTTTGGTGCGCGCTCGGCGCTCCGATTCGTAACACCTCGACCGTGGGGGCGTTACGATTCCCGGCTCTTTCCGGCCAAGCTACTCGGAATCCGCCGTGAGAACGCGAGGATCGGACGCTGGCACGGGACGTGAATATGCAGCAGGGAAACGAGCGGACATGGACATGGAACCGAGGACGGAACACACAGGACTCTCCGCGGCGGATCGACGGGGCGGCAAGGGGATTCGAACCGTGGCGGCGGCGTGGAGCGGCGCACTGGGCGGCTGCGTCGGGCGGGTGGAGCACGGCGGGGACCCCTGTGTGTCCGGTCTGCGGCCGGTGGACGAGGCGGCCCGGCGCGTGGGGGACCTGGCCCTCGACGCCGCGCCGGTGCTTCCGGCGCATCTGACGATGGCGGCCGGTCGCAAGGTGGCGGAGCTGAAACGCGCGCCGCTCTTGCTGGTCGAACGGGCCGGCCGGTTGGTGGGAGTCGTCGACCGCAACGCGCTCCGGGCGGCCCCCGGCGACGATCGGCTGGGCGACGCCATGAAGCGGTTGGACGTCTGCTTGACGCCGCTGACGGCGCTGGCGCGCGCCCGCGAGCTTTTCATTCGGACCGGCGCGGCGGCTCTGCCCGTCGCCGCCGGGGCCTTGTTGCTGGGCGTCGTGTCGCGCGCCGCGGTGGGTCGCGCGGCGCGCAGCCTCGAGCGGCTGGAGGTCGCTCGGCCGGGCTCGCGCCTGGCGCCGCCGGCGGCCCCGGCCTCGGGGAAGCCGGCGCACCGGCGGCACGCGGCTTGACCCGCCGGCTGCACATCCTGAACTCTCTGCAGGTCGAGCCGCGGAGCACCGGCGTGCCGGGACGCGAGCTGCGCGTCACCGCCTGATAAGATAGGCCGGCATGACCGCAAAACAACAGCCGGACGCGTCGGCCCTCACCGCGGCCGCTCAGGCCTTCGACGAGGAGCTGCAGCGCTTCTCGAGGCTGACCGAGGCGCTGAGGAAACGGCAGCTCGACTCGCGGCACGCTCTCGAGAGCGCCGCCGAGCTCCTCAAGGACGTGACCCGCTGCCAAGAAGAGCTGCAACAGCGCGCGCAGGCCCTGGTCGGCGCGCTGGGCGCGGCGCGCGAGGCGCAGCAGGTGCAGGCCGACGTGGTGCAGGAGCGCGCCCGCGACATCCAGCAGCGGGCGCAGGACTACGCCCACCTGACCGCGCGGTTCGAGGAGGTCGGCCAGCAAGCCGCCGGCCTCAATACGCTGGCCCAGAATCTGGCCACGCGACGGGGCAACGGCGACCAGCCGCTGCGCGAGACGGAGCTGCCCGGCCTGCTCTCTCAGCTGGACGAGCTGCGCGAGCGGATGGGCGCCGTCGCCGATCAAGCCGGCAGCTTCATCGGCGACGCGCGCGACGCGCGTTTCGAGGAGCTGTGCGGCCGCGCCGATTCACTGCGCCAGCAGCTTCTGGCGGCGCGCAACAAGATCGGCCTTCTGCGGGAGGCGCTGGTGAAAGCCGTCCCGCCGACGATGCTGTCCTGAGCGCCGGCAAGACCGACGGTCCTCCGGGGCCGCCGGCCTCGCCTCGACGCCTTATTTCGACGGCGGCGGCGTAATCCGATGCCGTCCGTTAATCGGACAGCGGCCGACAAGCCGGCCCGAGGACGAAGCCGGGCCGAGGACCCGGACCGGAGTGTACTTTGCTACTCGAGGCCCGGCAGCGCAGGCCCGGCGCAGCGAGCGGACCGGATCGTCGGCCGTCGGTCAAGCGGAACGCAAAGTGAACTGCTTTGCGCCCTGCTAGACCGCCTGTTTTTCCCGGGTGGAGCGGGACAGGTCGACGTTTTGAAGCAGCTGGTTGAGGCTGCCGATGCCGACCGGCTTGACCAGGTGGTGGTCGAAGCCGGCCTCGCGCGTCTTCCGGCGGTCGGCGTCCTGGCCCCAGCCGGTCACCGCCACCATGATGGGCCGTGTCTTGGTCGGCAGCGCGCGGATCTGCCGGCAGACCTCCAGGCCGTCCATGCCGGGCAGGCCGATGTCGCACAGCACGACGGCCGGTTCTTTTTCCTGCACCAGGGCGATCCCGTTTCGGCCGGTGCGCGCCAGCGACACCTGGTGGCCCAGCTCTTCGAGCAGCATGGTCAGGGTCTCGGCGACGTCCTCGTTGTCCTCGATGACCAGCACGCTCAGCCCGCCGCCTCCGGCGCTCGACTCCAAGACCGCCTCGACCTGGCTGCCCACCGCGACCTCGGCCACCAGCGGAAGCGTCAGGACGAAAGTCGAGCCTTTGCCTTCGCCGGCGCTGGACGCGGTCAGCGTGCCGCCGTGCATCTCGGCCAGCTTGCGCGCCAGCGCCAGGCCGATGCCCAGGCCGGATTCGCCGCCGTCGGCGTGGGTGATGCGCGCGAACATGTCGAAGATCCGTTCGACCTGATCGGCCGGGATGCCGGCCCCCGAATCGGACACCCGCACGGCTCCCCGGCCGCCCTCGATGGCCAGCTCGACGGAGATCTGGCCGCCCTTGGCGGTGAACTTTGCCGCGTTGGTGAGCAGGTTGGTGATGATCTGGTTGACGCGCGTGGGGTCGACGGCGGCCCGCAGGTCGCCCGCCAGGCGCGCCGTCAGCTCTTGATTGCGCACCTGGAAGATCGGGCGGGCCGCATCCAGCGTCGACTGGACCAGCGCGGTCAGGTCGGTGGCCTGCTTTTTCAATTCCAGCGCCCCCCGACTGATGCGCGAGATGTCGAGCAGGTCGTCGATCAAGCGCACCATGTGATCGAGCTGCCGGTTCATGACGCCCATCGTGCGGTCGACCATCGCGTCACCGTTCGTCCGGCGAATCAGCAAGTCCAGCCCCGACCGGAGCGGAGCCAGCGGATTGCGCAACTCGTGGGCGAGGATGGCCAGGAACTCGTCCTTCTGGCTGGCGGCCAGACGCAGCTCGGCCTCCGAGCGCTCCAGCTCGGCGGTGCGCTCTCGCACGCGCTCTTCCAGTGTGGCGTTCAGCTCGGCCAGCTCGCGCGTCTTGCGGAAGAGCTCGGCGAACACCGCGATCTTGTGCCGCAGGATCTGCGGGTTGACGGGCTTGGTCAGGTAGTCGACCGCGCCCGCGTCGTAGCCGGCAATGACGTGCTGATCGTCCAGCAGGTAGGCGGTCAAGAACACGATCGGCGTTTGCCGGAAGCGCTTGGTGTTCTTGATCATCTGCGCCAGCACGAGCCCGCTGACGCCGGGCATCTTGATGTCCAGCACGATGGCCGCGACGTCGTTCTCCAGCAGCAGGCGCAGCGCCCGATCCGCGTCCTGGGCACGGATCAGGCGGTACTGCGGGTCGGACAGAATCGCCTCCAGCGCGTCGAGATTACGCGCCTCGTCGTCGACCAGCAGAATGTCGATCGGGTCCGGCATCCGGTTCGGCTATCGGTAGAGCCAGACCCTCAGCAGCGAAAGCAGCTGGTCGGTATTCACGGGCTTGGCGATGTAGTCGGAAGCTCCCGCTTCCAAGCACTTTTCACGGTCGCCTTTCATCGCCTTCGCCGTCAACGCCAGGATGGGCAGGGTCCGGAAGTTGGGATCCTTACGGATCTCACGCATTGTCTCATAACCGTCCATCTCAGGCATCATGATATCCATCAGCACGACGCTGAGATCGGGAGTGCTCTTGATGAGCTCGATCGCCTGACGGCCGTTGGTGGCGCTCAGGACCTCCATCTCCTGGTTCTCGAGGACGGTGGTGAGCGCGAAGATGTTGCGGGCGTCGTCGTCGACGACCAGCACCTTCCGGCCGCGCAGCGCCTCCGTCGAGCGGTGCAGCTTCTCGATCATGCGCCGCTTGTCTTCGGGCAGATCGGCGATGATCCGGTGCAGGAACAGCGCCGTCTCGTCGAGCAGCCGCTCGGGCGACTGCACGTCCTTGAGTACGATGCTCTTGGCCATCTGCCGGAGCCGCGCCTCTTCCTTCTCGTCCAGCACCTTTCCGGTGAACACGACGATCGGGATCTCGCGCAGCGCCGGCTCGACCTGGATCTTCTCCAGCAGCTCGAACCCGCTCATGTCGGGCAGCCGCAGGTCGACGACCGCGCAGTCGAAGGCCCGGCTGCGCAAGGCGTCCAGGGCTTCCGCCCCGGTGCCCACGCCCTCGATCTGGATGTCGCCGTTGGCCAGCAGCTCGACGATGCTCTTGCGCTCGCGCTCGTCGTCCTCGATGACCAGCAGCCGCTTGGTGTGCGGGACCAGGTACCCCTTCAGCCGATCGAACGCGCCCTCCAACTCGTGGGTCGTGGCCGGCTTGGCCAGGTAGGAGAACGCGCCGTGTGACAGGCCGTGCTGCCGCTCTTCCTCGACGGACAGCATCTGCACGGGGATGTGCCGGGTCAGCGGATCCAGCTTCAGGTTGCTGAGCACCGTCCAGCCCAGCATGTCGGGCAAGAACACGTCCAGCGTGATGGCGGTCGGCCGGTACTCGCGCGCCAGCGAGAGCGCCATCTGCCCGCGCTGCGCCACCAGCCCCTTGAAGCCCTTGTCACGCGCGATCCCCAGCAGGATCCGCGCGTAGTGGGGATCGTCCTCGACGATGAGCAGCGTGGAATCCCCCTCCTTGATCTCCTCGCGGTCGTCGACGATGGCCTCTTCCGCCTTGGCCACCGTCAAGACGGGCAGCGGCGGCGAAGGAGCGATGGACGGCGCCGAGGCGGGCGGCTGCTGGCTGGGCACCTGCGAGAACTCGCGGGCCGGGCCCGTGTAGGTGAGCGGCAGGTAGAGGGTGAAGGTGCTCCCCTCCCCCGGCCGGCTGGTGAGGCGAATCTCGCCGCCCAGCAGGTTGGCCAGCTCGCGGCTGATGGCCAGGCCCAGGCCGGTGCCGCCGTATTTGCGGCTGGTGCCGGCGTCGGCCTGCTGGAACGCCTCGAAGATCAGCTTCTGCTTCTCGACCGGGATGCCGATGCCGGTGTCCGACACCGTGAAGGCCACCGCCATCCCGTTGTGAGACAGGATCTGGTGGTCGGGCGACCACCCGGCGGTGACCTGGCGAACCGTCATCGACACCTGCCCCTGCGCCGTGAACTTGAAGGCGTTCGACAGCAGGTTCTTGAGGATCTGCTGCAGGCGCTTCGAGTCGCTGTTGAAGGTGCGCGGCAGCGACGGGTCGATGTCGACGTTGAAGGCCAGGGCCTTGGCCTCGGCGATGTGGTGGAACGTGCGGTGGACGCTGTCGCGCAGCGAGCCGAAGGTGATCTCCTCCGGCTCGACGGTGACAGTCCCCGACTCGATCTTCGACAGGTCGAGGATGTCGTTGATGAGGGTCAGCAGATCGGTGCCCGCCGAATGGATGTTCTTGGCGAACTCGATCTGCTTGGCCGACAAGTTGCCGGCCACGTTCTCGGCCAGCTGCTGCCCGAGGATCAGGATCGAATTGAGCGGCGTCCGGAGCTCGTGCGACATGTTCGCCAGGAACTCGGATTTGTATTTGGAGGTGAGCGCCAGCTCGGCCGCCTTCTCTTCCAGGGCGTGCCGCGCCTGCTCGACCTCTTTGTTCTTGCGCTCGACCTCGGCGTTCTGTTCGGCCAGCTGCTTGGCCTTCGAGGCCAGCTCCTCGTTGGTCCGCTGGAGCTCGATCTGCCGGGTCTGCAGTTCGGCGGTGAGCTGCTGCGACTGCAGCAGCAGGTTCTCGGTGCGCATCGTGGCTTCGATGGTGTTGAGCACGACGCCGATCGACTGCGTGAGCTGGTCGAGGAACGCCAGGTGGGTGTTCGTGAACGGACGCAGCGCCGCCAGCTCGATGACCGCCATGGTCTCGCCCTCGAACAGCACCGGCAAGATCAGCACGCTCTTCGGAGGCGCCTGCCCCAGGCTCGAGCTGATCTGCGTGTACTCGGGCGGTACGTCGGTGAGCAGGATGCGCTGCTTCTCGGCGGCGGCCTGCCCCACCAGGCCTACGCCCGGGACGATCAGGGTCGGCTGATCGGGACGCTGCGCGTACCCGGCCAGAAGGTGCAGCATCTTCGGCGCCGCGGTCTCGCCCAGCTCGGCGGGATCGCCGCGCTCCATCTGGTAGATGACGCCGTGCTGCGCGTCGACCAGCGGCGCCAGCTCGGACAGCAGCATCTTGCCGACGGTGACCAGGTCGCGCTGCCCCTGCAGCATGCTGGTGAACTTGGCCAGGTTGGTCTTCAGCCAGTCCTGCTCCTGGTTGCGGTCCGTGGTGGCCCGCAGGTTGTCGATCATCGTGTTGATGTTGTCTTTCAGCTCCGCGACCTCGCCGCGGGCCTCGACCTGGATCGACCGGGTGAGATCGCCCTTGGTGACGGCCGTGGCGACCTCGGCGATGGCGCGCACCTGGGTGGTCAGGTTGGCGGCCAGCAGGTTCACGTTGCCGGTCAGG
>JAICYS010000470.1 GCA_025934105.1 Myxococcota bacterium
CACGCCGCCAATGACCACGTCACCGGTGCCGTCGGCCCCCACGTCGACGTCCACCTCGATGGCGTCGGGCAGGAACTGGTCGACCAGGATGGGCGCGTCGTCCTCGCCCGCGCGTGACGACAGACTCTCGCGACGCGAGGCCTCCATCGCCGTCAGGACGAAGTTGTCCAGGCCCGACGGGTCATGGACGATCTCCATGGCCCGGCCGCCGAGGACGTACGACGGGCGCACCATCACCGGGTAGCCGATCTGGCGCGCGGCCTTGTAAGCCTCGTCGAGGCCGTGGGCGGTGCTCCAGGCCGGCACGCGCAGGCCCAGCTTCTTGATCAGCTCGCCGAAGCGCTGCCGGTCCTCGGCGCGATCGATGGCGTCGGCGCTGGTGCCCAGCAGCTTCACGCCCGCGTTCATGAGCGGCACCGCCAGCCGCAGCGGCGTCTGCCCGCCGAACTGGACGATCACGCCCTCGGGCTTCTCGGCGTCGATGATCTCGAGGACGTCTTCTCGGGTCAACGGCTCGAAGTAGAGCCGATCCGACGTGTCGTAGTCGGTCGACACCGTCTCCGGGTTGCAGTTGACCATGATGGTCTCGAAGCCGTCCTCGCGCAGAGCCTGGACGGCGTGGACGCAGCAGTAGTCGAACTCGATCCCTTGGCCGATGCGGTTGGGACCGCCGCCCAGGATGACGATCTTCTTCTTCTGGGTCGGGCGGTTCTCGTTCTCGACCACCTCGGGGGCGCCGACCCTCTCCTCGAACCCCACCTCGTACGTCGAGTAGAGGTAGGGCGTCTGCGCCTCGAACTCGGCCGCGCAGGTGTCGACCCGCTTGAACACCGGGCGGACGCCGTGTTTGAGGCGCGCCTGGCGGACCTCTTCTTCCGAGACGCCGCACAGCTTCATGAGGCGCCGGTCGGAGAGGCCCAGGCGCTTGCGCCGCGCCAGGGCCGGCCCGTCGTCCAGCACGGCGGCCGGCCCTTTGGCCGCCGCCAGCAGCCGCGTCCCCTCGTCCTCGTCGACCATCTGCTTCAAGTGGCGCAGGAACCAGGGGTCGATCTTGGTGAGCTGGTGGGCCTCGGCTTCGCTGATCCCGGCGCGCAGCCCTTCGGCGAGATACCAGAGGCGATCCGGTCCCGGACGCACCATGCGCCGGCGCAGCTCCTCGACGGCGGGCGGATTCTCGAGGTCGAAGCCCGAGCGCCCGATCTCCATCGAGCGCAGCGCCTTGCCAAAGCTCTCCTTGAAGGTGCGGCCGATCGCCATCACCTCGCCGACCGACTTCATCTGCGGCCCCAGCTCGTCGTCGGCGCCCGGGAACTTCTCGAACGCGAAGCGGGGGATCTTGGTCACCACGTAGTCGATGGTCGGCTCGAAGCAGGCCGGCGTCTCGCGCGTGATGTCGTTGGGGACCTCGTCCAGCGTGTAGCCGATCGCCAGCTTGGTCGCGATCTTGGCGATCGGGAAGCCGGTCGCCTTGGAGGCCAGCGCGCTGGAGCGCGAGACGCGCGGGTTCATCTCGATGACGATCATCCGGCCGTCGGCCGG
>JAICYS010000379.1 GCA_025934105.1 Myxococcota bacterium
AAGCAGCGGGTCGCCGCACTGGGTCGGAACCTGGACGGCCTCGCCCTACGTGGACACGAACTCCAGCAACGCGCCGCCCGCCGCCCTGTCGAACAGCGTGCTCCGCCAGGTGACGCACGTGTCGCTGGGCGGCAGCCAGATCCGCGTGCAGTTCTCGAACCTCGACGGCAACGGCGCACTCACCATCAAATCGGCGCACGTCGCGCTGTGCAAGGCGACGGGCAAGGTGGACAGCACCATCGACACCGCGACCGACCAGGCGCTGGCGTTTTCGGGCGCCGAATCGGTGACCATCGCCGCCGGCAAGGAGGTCTGGTCGGATCCCGTCGCCTACGACCTGCCGGCGCTGGGCAACCTGACCATCACCACCGCCCTCGGCACCGTCCCGAGCACGCTGACCCAGCACTCCGGGTCCCGCACCACGTCCTACTTCCAGAGCGGCAGCAGCGACGTCAGCGCCGCCAGCATGACGTCGGCCAAGACGGCCGCCCTCTGGTTCTTCATCTCGGGCATCGACGTCATGGCCGATTCGTCGGCGAGCGGCATCGTGGCCATCGGCGACTCGATCACCGACGGGCGCGGCACCGACACCGACGGCAACGATCGCTGGACGGACATCCTGGCGTCCCGCCTGCAAATGAATCCCGCGACCGTGAACGTGGCGATGATGAACCAGGGCATCGGTGCCACGAACCTGATCGGCAGCAGCGGCACGGCGGCCCAGGCTCGGTTCAATCGCGACGTGCTGGGGCAGGACGGCGTTCGCTACGTGATCGTGTTCGAAGGCGTGAACGACATCTGCAGCAGCAACGCCTCCGCCTCGGCGGTGGAGAGCGCCTACATGGACCTGATCGGCCGCGCCCACCAGAAGGGTCTGCTGATTTACGGCGGGACCATCACGCCGTTCGGCGGCGACAGCAGCTACTACAGCGCGGCGCACGAGATGGTGCGGCAGCAGGTCAACAGCTGGATCAAGACCAGCGGCATGTTCGACGGCGTGCTCGACTTCGACGCCGCCATCACCGACAACGGCAGTCCGCCCAAGATCCAGGCCTCCTACGCGGCCTGGTCGCAGATGGACGGCCTGCATCCCGGGCCCGCCGGCTACAAGGCGATGGGGAACGCCGTCGACCTGAAGCTGTTTTCGAAGTAGCGGCGCTCGGTTTCGGTTCGACGCTCGCCAGCGGCTGCTACAGGGTGGGCGTCGTCCAGTCGATCGATGCCTGCCAGTTCAGGTCGAACGTGCTCTTGGTGGGCTTGATGGCGATGTTCGGGTCGGTCGTTCCGCCCTTCAGGAAACGGTTGACGAAGGCGTTGACGCTATTTTGTTGCGTCGCCGGCGGCGCGCAGTGGCCGTGGCCGGACGTGAAGTCGTAGCCGATGGCGTTGGCGGCCCCCAGCGCCGTGTAGACCTGGACGGCCGCCATCGTGGACTTGTACCCGGATTCGTCCCCCAGCCAGTCGTAGTCGGCGTTGCCGAGGATGATGACCGGCCGCGGAGCAACCAGCGCGATCAGCTCGTGGTGATCGTGGGGCAGCTTGTACGGATCCAGGTTCTTCATGGCGGTCATGAACCAGCCGTAGTTGGTGTTGTCGATCTTCTCGACTTGAACCTTGGTCCGGTCGGTGAACTCCTGCGACAGGCGCCAGCTGTTGATGCCGCCGCCGCCCGATTCCTCGACCACGGTCAGCGCGACCCGTTCGTCCAAGGCGCCGCCGAAGAGGGCCATCTTGCCGGCGTACGAGCAGCCGTGAACGGCGATCTTCGTGACGTCGACCTTGAGCTGGTCCTTCACCTGGATGATGCCGTCGATGAGCCGGCTGATGCCCCACGACCAGGCGCTGTAGTTCCCGATGTGCTGCCACAGCGACGGGAACACCTTGTAGAAAGGATCGGACTGGTACTGCGTGCTGTCCTGTTCGGACTTCACCACCTGGCTGGAGGTGAACGGAATCTGGGTGCAGCCGTTCACCATGCTGGAGTTGCCGTCCATCCCGATGACGACGCAGCTTCCGCTGCCGGACACCCTCGAGGTGAGGGTGAGCGAGCCCGAGCTGGACGTGACTTTGACGCTCAACGTGCCACCCGAAAAGGTGGCCGAGACGGTCGTTGCGCCCGGGTCCTGCTTGGGGCCGATCTCGTACTTCTCCAGATCCGCCTTCACCTCGGCGCGCCGGCATTCCCACTGCGACTTGCTGGAGATGACGGTGCCGTCGTGCATGGCGAACGGGTTCGGCAGCTTCTTGTTGTCGGCCGGCAGGAGGCCGGCGGCCGAGGCCGTGCATCCGGCGAAGTCGTTCTCGGCGCTGCGGCTGGACGAACCACCGGCGCCGGTGGCGCTTCCGCCGCCACCGGTCGTGCCGCCCGGGCCGGAGCGGCCCGCGGAGCCGCCGCTGCCGGACCCGCCGGAGGCGCGCCCGGCCGCGCCCCCCGCCGACGGCGCGCTTCCCGTGGCGGCGGCCGCCGCGCGTCCGCTGGCGCCGCCGACGGCGCCGTTGCCCGCGCCGCCGCTGCCGCCACCGGTTCCGCCCGTCGCGCCGCCGCTGCCCAGGTGGCCGCCGCTGGCGGTCGACCCGCCGGCGCCGAACGAGCCGCCGGTGGCGGTGGCGCCGCCGGTGCCGTCGACAATCGGGGCGCTGCTGGAACAGGAGAGGGCGAGAAACGAGACCGTGGTCAGGCCGAGCAAGCGGTGTTTGCGCATGGTGACTCCAAGCGCGACGCTCCGCCGGCACGCTCGAAGGAGCGCCTAAGGGGTGAGGGAGGGAGGTTCGACGGCGAGCGTGCGAGCTGTAGGGGAATGGGCCCGCACGTCGAACGACATTTATCGTTTGTGGCCAGGTGAAGGTTTTTTCGACGGGTGGACCGTGACGCACGGCCGTCGAAAAAGCTCAGCGATTCGATTCGATCAAACCACCGGCCGCGCCGCTTCCGTTCGTCCTCCGGCGCCAGAGCTCCCCGTGCTGTGCCGACGTGGCGGCGCGGCCCCGCCGCCCAGCGTTGGATTCCCGCCCCCGGCCCGATCGATCGGCGGCTCGCCGCGACGGTTTGCCGGCCAGCGCCGTCAGCTTCGGCGCCGGCGAGGCAACCGGGCGCGCGCCGCCCACTGACCTCTCCGGCGGGATCCGGTGTCGCTCGACGGCGCCGGGCGCGCATCGGCCGCCGGCGGCCCGAGGCCGCTCGACCGGGCGGGGCTCGTCGCCGCCTTGAATCGGGCAGGCGTTCAGGGCGTCGCCGACATCTGGCGCACGGCGGGCAAGAGCACGCTGCGCGGGAAACGCGATTCGAACCGCTGCGCCGCGCGACGGGCCTCGTCGGTGCGGCCCAGGCCCGCCAGCGCCCGCACCCGCAGCGCTTCGCGCTCTTCGATCATGCGGCCGTCCTTGAAACGGCGCGCCTGCTCGGTGACCAGCGCCAGCGCCGACGCGAACTCCTGGCGGGCGACGGCCGCTCGGGCCAGCCGCAGCAGGCGCAGCTCGGCACGCGCGGCATCCGTGCGCGTCAGGCGCGGCGTCGCGAGGCCGTGTGGCGGTGGCAGCTCGTCGGCCTGGGCGACCCGCTCCAGCGCGGCGACCGGCGAGGGCCGCAGGGCGATCGGCGGCGCCGCCGTGGCAGGCGCCGGAGGCGGCGGAACCAGGTGCAGGCGAACTTCGTACGCGCCCGCGCCGACCGCGGCGGCCGCCGCGAACGTGACGGCCGCGGCCACCGCCCAACGCAGGCGGGGCGGCCGCGCCACCCGCACCGCGTA
>JAICYS010000073.1 GCA_025934105.1 Myxococcota bacterium
CAGCAGGCGCGCCACCAGCACCACGCCGGTCACGCCGATCGCGACCAGGGCGGCGCCGAGGACGCCCGCGCCTCCGGGAGCCGCCGCCGCGCGCCGCCGCGCCGCCGCCAGCCCGACCAGGTCGCGCGCGGCGCGCGCGATCGGGCGCCAGTCCAGCAGCAGCGGCAGCACGCTGCCGGCCAGCAGCATGCCCAGCCCGGGCCAGACCAGCCAGGACAGGCAGCTCGGATAGTCCAGCTTGGCCACCACGTGATGGTGCACCAGCCAGGGGGCCAGCAGCGCCCATCCGATGGACGCGCCGGCGAACATGCTGAGGGCCGCGCGCAGCCCCATCATGATGCCGATCGACATCACCATCGGGCTCCAGCTCATTCCGAACGACACCGCGTTCAGCGACAGTCCGCCGGCGCTGAGCCCGAACAAAGTCATCTCCGGGATGATCTTGGGCCGCCCGTCGCGGAACCAGGTCACCGCGGCCGCGAACAGGGCGGCGCCCAGCAGCAGTCGCGCCCGGCGCAAGGCCGTCGCGCGCGCGGCGAACATGGTCTCGATCAGGCTGCCGGTGGCGTTCCCCGTCGGGAAGGGCAGCCGGTCCTCGACGATCAGCTTCCGCCGCAGGAGCGCGGCGGCCACGATCCCGAGCAGCGCCAGCGACGCGCCCCAGATCACCAGGCCCCAGGCCGGGAAGTGGCGGCCGGACATCTCCATGGCCGGCACCGGGCCACCCAAGCCCGCCGCGAAGCCCATGATCGCCGCCGACGAGGCGGTGGTCTGGGTGATGTTGTTCTCGATGGCCGTGTAGGGCCGGCGCGCCAGGCGGGTGAAGGTCGCGAACAGCGCGAACCCCAGCAAGGCCGCGGTGATGCTGCCGCCGTCGATCACCGAGATCTTGAGCCCGGTGTAGACGTTCGCCGCCGCCAGGACGGCGCCGATCCCACAGCCGGTCAGCAGAGCCCGCGCGGTGAGCTGCCGCTCGTCGGCCATCGGGACCGGTTTTATCGTGATTTCGGCCGGCGCGGCGGTCACACGACGTCGTCCGGCTCGCGCCCCGACGGCTCGCGGGTGCGCAGGCCGTGCTTCCAGAGCAGCCGGTAAAAGTAGATGCGATCGACGCCGGCCGCGCGCGCCGCCGCGCTGACCCGGTTCTCGTGCTGCCGGAGCAACTCCTCGAGGTAGCGGCGCTCGAAGGCGCTCACCCAGGCCTCGCGAGCTTCCCGCAGCGGCTGGCCGACGTTGACGGCGGACTCCGGCCCCGGCACCGCGGTCATGGTCCCCGTCGAGCGCGGCGGCCCGAAGTCCTTGAGCGCCACGCAGCGCTCGATGTAGTTGCGCAGCTCGCGGATGTTGCCGGGCCAGCTGTGGCGGGACAGCGCCTCCAAAAACTCCGGCGACCGCACGCGCACCAGCGACTCGGCCGGCACGTTGCCGAGGCCGCGCAGGATGTTCTCGACCAGCAGCGGCAGGTCCGACAGGCGCTCGCGCAGCGGCGGCAGCTTCAGCTCGACCACCGCCAGCCGGTAGTAGAGGTCGGACCGGAACTTCTGGGCGGCCACCTGCTCGCGCAGGCTGCGGTTGGTGGCGGCCACCAGCCGCACGTTCACCGGGACGTGGTTGTTGGTGCCGACCCGCCGGACCTCGCGCCGCTCCAGCACGCGCAGCAGCTTGGGCTGCAGATCGATGCTGAGCTCGCCGATCTCGTCCAAAAAGACGGTCCCGCCCTGGGCCGCCTCGAACACGCCCTGGCGCGAGGCGACCGCGCCGGTGAACGCGCCCCGCTCGTGCCCGAACAGCTCGGTCTCGAGGAGCTGCGGCGGCATGGCGCCGCAGTCGACGATCAGGAACGGCTTGTCCTTGCGCGAGCTGCCGGCGTGGATGGCCTCGGCGGACACCTCCTTGCCGGTCCCGGTCTCGCCCTCGAGCAGGATGGTCGCCTCGCTGGGCGCCGCGCGCGCCAGCACGTCGAAGACGATCTGCATGGCAGGAGAACGGCCGATCATGCGCCCGAAGCGCTCGTCGGCCCGGAACCGCCCGGACTCGCCGTCCAGGCGCACGGGCCCGCTGCCGACGCTGAGCGCGGCGCGGGCCTCGTTGGATCCGTTCCCCACGGGCCGGACATCGACCGGATGAGAAGGTTCCTTGACCGAACCCCCCGCAATAGTTGCGAGGCGGGACGCGCCGCGGCGGGCTACCGCGCCATGGCGATCTTCGCCGCGCCCAGCAGCCCCGGCTGCGGGTGGGTCACGACGTAGGCGGGCAGCTTCTCGACCAGCGTGTGCAGGCGCCCCTTGCGGTCGAACGCCTCGCGGAAGGCCCCCTTTTGCAGGAACGTCAGGACGCGCGGCGCGATGCCGCCCGCGACGTAGACGCCCCCGGTCGCCAGCACCATCAGCCCCAGGTTCCCCGCCACCGCGCCCAGCACCGAGCAGAAGATCGACAGCGCCATCTCGCACACCGGGTCGGTCCCGGCCATCGCGCGCTGCGAGATGGCGGCCGCGGGGTCGTGCCCGGGGCCAGCCGACGCCAGCGCCGCCGCCGTGTCGGGCCGGATGAGGCCGCGGCAGGCCGGCTCTTCCGACAGGAAGGTGAACGCGTCGACCAGCCCGTGGCCCGACAGCACGCGCTCGCAGGAGACACGGCCGTACTTGTGGGTCAGGAACTGCACCAGCCCGAACTCCAGCGGCGTGCGCGCCGCCAGGTCGACGTGGCCGCCTTCCGACGGGACGACCTGATAGCCGTCCTCGACCGGCGACCAGAGCAGGAACGCCTGGCCGAGGCCGGTCCCCGCGCCCAGCACCGCGATGGGGCCGCGCGGGACCGGCGGGCCGCCGCCCAGCGGCGCCAGCTGCTCGGGGCTGACGGCGGTCACGCCCAGCGCCGCCGCATGGAAGTCGTTCACCAGCGTCACGCGCGGGATGCCCAGGCGCTGCGAGAGCGCGCGGCCGTCGACGACCCAGGGGAGGTTGGTGGCGCGGCAGATGTTGTTCTCGATCGGGCCGGCGATCCCCAGGCAGGCGTGCGTGACCCGCGCCGCCTCGGCGCCCAGCTTGCCCTCCGCGGCCGCCAGGAAATCCTCGACGATCACGTCCAGCGACGGCCGGGACGCCGACGGGAAGATCTGCTCGAAGGTCGGCTCGCCGATCGCGGCCCGAGAGGCGCCGGCTTCGAACAGGGCCAGCCGCGCGTTGGTGCCTCCGATGTCGCCTGCCAGGACAGTCATGTCGTCTCTCGTGGTCCTTGCTTTGCCGGTTGAACCGAGCTCGCCGCGTCGCGGTCGCAAAAGATGGTGACCGGGCCGCCCCGGCGCAAGACGCGGGCCGCCGGCAGCCGCCCGCCGTCCACCACCGCGGCCATGGCCGGGGCCTTGTCGCGACCGGTGACCAGGAAGCAGACGTCGCGCGCGCCGCACAGGGCCGGGTAGGTGAGCGTGAGCCGCCGCGTCCCGAGCTGCGGGACGTCGACGGCCACCGCCAGCACGCCCTCCTCGGCCAGCGCGGAGGTGCCCGGGAACAGCGACGCCGTGTGGCCGTCCGGCCCCAGCCCCAGCAGCACCAGGTCCAGCCACGGGGCACTGGCGCCGACGGTCAGCGCCCGCTCGTAGTCGCGCGCCGCCGCGTCCAGGTCGGGATCCTCGGCGCGCCAGCGGACCACGTTGCCGCTCGGCACGCCGGCCGGCCCCAGCAACGTCTCGCGCGCCATCCGGTAGTTCGATTGCGGGTCCTCCGGCCCGACGGCGCGCTCGTCGCCGAAGAAGACCGTGGTGCGCGTCCAGTCGACGCCGTCGACCAGGCGCGGGTAGAGCGCCCGCGGCGTCGAGCCGCCGGCCAGCGCGATCCGGAAGCGGCCGCGCGCGCCGATGGCGGCGGCGGCGGCGGCCCGCACGTGCGCTGCGGCCGCCTCGACCAGATCGGCCAGGCTCTCCTTGACGACCAGGCGGACGTGCTCGGGGGGCGCCACGGCGGCACATTACCGCGCGCGCCCCGGCCTTGTCTCGGCCCGCGCACGATGTTAGGGAGACCCTCACCGATGGCCACCAACCGGTTCGACGAACACGCGTTCCACGAGCTGTCGTGGCGCGGTCTGGTCCAGCAGACCACGGCCGACGACATGGCCCAGGTCTTGTCGAAGCCGCTGGCCGTCTATTCGGGCTTCGATCCGACGGCCACCAGCCTTCACGCCGGCAACCTGGTGCCGCTCATGCTGCTCACGCACCTGCGCCGGCACGGGCACCAGGCGCTGCCGCTGGTCGGCGGCGCCACCGGAATGATCGGCGATCCGTCGGGCAAGTCCAGCGAGCGGACGCTGCTGGACGCGGAGCGCGTCCGCGACAACACCGGCAAGATCCGGGCGCAGATCGAGAAGTTCTTCGCCAGCGACGACGGGCCGCCGGTCCAGGTGGTCGACAACCTGGAGTGGCTGGGCGAGGTGCGCCTGCTGGATTTCCTGCGCGACGTGGGCAAGCACTTCGCGGTCAACCAGATGATCCAGCGCGATTCGGTCAAGCAGCGCTTCGAGACGCGCGAGGCGGGGATCTCGTACACCGAGTTCTCGTACATGCTGCTGCAGGCCTACGACTTCTACCAGCTCTACAAGCGGCTCAATTGCCGGCTGCAGGTCGGCGCCAGCGACCAGTGGGGGAACATCGTCTCGGGCGTCGATCTGGTGCGGCGCCTGACCGGCGAGGCCGTGCACGGCCTGACCGCGCCGCTGTTGACGGACGCCGAAGGGCGCAAGTACGGCAAGTCCGAGAAGGGGGCCGTCTACCTCGACCCCACGCTGACGTCGCCGTACGGCTTCTACCAGTTCTGGCTGAACACGGCGGACGCCAACGTGGGCCGGTTCCTGCGCTGGCTCACGCTGCGCCCGCGCGAGGAGATCGAGGGCCTCGAGGCCACCGTGGGCTCGGGCGCGCGCCAGGCGCAGCGGGCGCTGGCCGAGGACCTGACCCGCCGGGTCCACGGCGACGCCGAGCTGGGGCGCGTGGTGCGCGCCACCGAGGCGCTGTTCGGCGGGGGCGACCTGCGCGAGGTCGGCGGCGACCTGCTGGACCAAGCGCTGGACGCGGCGCCCGCCATCACGGTGCCCCGCGCCCGGTTCGACGGCGACGGCGCGCTGCTGGTCGACGTTCTGGTCGAGGTGGGGGCCTGCCCGTCCAAGTCGGACGCGCGCCGGCAATTGGCGGCCGGGGCCATCGCCGTCAACGGCGCGCCGCTGGCCGGGGCCAGCGAGGCGTCGCGGGTGGCCGCGCGCGATCTCATCGACGGGCGGCTGGTCGTGCTCCGCCGCGGCAAGCGGAACAACTACGTCGTCCGGGCCGGCTGACCGACCCAGGGCCGGTCGGGCTGTTGGCGGCGCGCCGCGGGTGAGCCAGATCCCTCGCAAGCGCGGGACGCGCAACATCATCCCCATCACCGGCGGCAGCGTCTCGGGCCGGGTGGCCGGCACGGTGGTCTCCGGCGGCGGCGACTATCGGCTGGTCGGCGGCACGACCAAGCTGGACGCCCGCTACGTCGTGTCGTCCAACCGCGATCATGTGATCGTCCGGAACTGCGGTCAGATCGGCGCGCTGGTGCCGCGAGACGCGCGCCGACGGTCCGTACGCGTCCTTGAACGCCAACACCTTCGTGAGCTCCGATCCCGGGTCGGGCTCGGGCGGCGTGAGCATCACGTTCTACCGGCGCCAGTGACGCCCAAGGGCTCCTGCTCACGCCCGGCTCGATCTTCCGCGCGCTGGCGTGGCGGCTCGCCGGCGACGGAGTTTCGGTGGTACGCACGTCGCGCGGGCTCGTCGCGCGACGTCCCCGGCGCGCCTTGGCCCGGACGCCTCGCGCCGGGGCGCCAGGCCGCTTTCCACCTGCAACGCCGGCGCTCCTGTCGGCGGCATTCGGACCGGCCGTACGCGCTCCGAGCTCTGCCGCTCGGTTGAACCGCGAAGCGGCCTACGGGCCGCCCGGCAGCAGGAAGGGGTAGTCCAGGACCAGCGCATGCCCCTCGGCCAGCGCGGGAAACCGCCAGCCGCACAGGCTCTGGCCGATGCAGTCCTCGGTGCCGGCGTCCTCGACGGTGGACGCGACCACGTGGGCCTGCCGGACCTGGCCGTCGGCGGAGATCAGGAACCGCGCCGTCACGGTGCCGCCCTTGCCCGGCGTCTTGGCGAGCAGCGCGGCGTGACAATCGCGCACCTCGCCGGCATGACGGCGGGCGACCATCTCGACGATGGAGTTGTCGAGGCTGCTCCGCCTCTGCGCCTCCGACGGGTGGTCCAGCCGGCGCGCCAGCTCGGGCAGCATCTCGCGGTCCAGCACGAACACGGAACGGGTCGGATCCTGGGTCACTGCCACGTCGCCGTCGCGCGGCGGCGGCGCGTCCCGCGCGTAGCAGGCCGGTGGCGGCTCCGGGGGAGCGGGGGGCGCGGCGACGGAGGCCGGCGAGCGCGGGGGCGCCGCCGGCCTGGCGCAGGCCGTGCCGGCCAGCACCAACACGAGCACGGCGAGGCGGCGGTTCCCGGTCAACGGCGGCTGCCCGCGGCGTCGAGTTCGAGGGACCAGAGCCGCGCCGCGTAGGCCAAACAGCGCGCGAACAGCGGGTCGCGCCCGCGCGGCCCCAGGGCGGCCACGCACAGCTCCGCGTCGGAGGCCGCGTCCAGCTTGACGGTCCTGGGCGGCGCGATGGGCAGCCGCACCTCCGCTTCGTCGACGGCCGTGCGGGTGAGGACGTACTGGTCGCTCCCGTCGTCCAGCTCGATCCCGACGATCGCGCTGCGATCGCACGCCGCCGCGCTCGGCACCAGGAACGCCTGCACCGGCGCGCCGACCGGCCGCTGGAACTGGAAGCGGATCCCGCCGCCGGCGGTCTCGGCGGCGCGCACGGGCGTCCAGTCCAGCAGCAGCCCCAGCCAGGCGACGACCAGCAGCGCGCTGACGTCGCCGCCGGCCCGGTAGCGCACCGCCAGGCGCGTCGCGCGGCGCAGCGGGCCGCCGCCCACCGGCGGGTCGAACAGCCCCGCGAACAACAAGCGGAAGCTGCCCAGGCGCAACCAGCCCAGGTCGGCCACCGGGCGAGGCAGGGCGCGAGACGCCAACACCTCCAGATCGCGCAGCTCCATCGGGCGGGCGCAGCTGCCGGTGTCGACGATCAGCCGGCGCGTGACCGGCAACAGCTCGCGGGCCAGCAGCGCCGACGGCATGGTGGCGTCCATCCAGAGCGTGGCGGTGCGGACGCCCGGCACCTGCAGGGCCCTCACCATCGCGCCGAAGTGCGCCTCGGCGCCCGGCGGTCCGATGAGCGAGATCTCCTCGCAATAGACCACCCGGCCGCCGCCCGGCTGCGACACCACGTTGCTGTCGATGGTGGCGCTCAGCGGCTGCCCGACCCGCGTGTCGTCGAGGCAGAGCGCGATGGCCCGGACCGGAACCGCCGGCGCGATCGCGTCGCACAGCGCCTTGGTCTTCTCCAGGCCCTGCCGGCCGCGCGTCGGGACCACCAGGTTCCAGAGCATCGCCCGCGACACCGCGGTCGCGCTCGCGCCGCCGCCGGTCTGGCTGGCCTGCTGCCACAGCGAGCTCAGCTCGCGCTCGATCTCGCCCACCTCGACGGGGATCGGCTCGCCGCGGGCGAACCGCTCGAAGTTGGCGCGCGCGCGATCCGCGTCGCTCATGGCAGCCGCCACGACCTCCCGTCGGCCGCCATCATCCGGTCGGCCTCGTCCGGGCCCCAGGTCCCGGCCGGGTACTCGGGCAGCCGCATGTCGCCCGACGCCGTCTCTTCGGCCCACCGCCGGTGGATGCGCGACACCCAGGTCCAGCTCGCCTCCACCTCGTCGGCGCGCGTGAACAGCGTCCCGTCGCCCAGCAGGCAGTCCAGCAGCAGGCGCTCGTAGGCCTCGGGCGGCTCGACCCCGAACGACGAGCCGTAGCGGAACTCCATGCTGACTGGCGCGACCTCCATGGCCGGTCCGGGCAGCTTGGACCCGAAGTTCAGCGCGATCCCCTCGTCGGGCTGGATGCGGATGCTGAGGACGTTCGGCCGGATCGAGTCGGCCCGCTTGCCGAACAGCAGGTGCGGCGCCTCCTTGAAGACGATGGCGATCTCCGTGACCCGCTTGGGCAGCCGCTTGCCCGACCGTAAATAGAACGGCACGCCCGCCCACCGCCACGAGTCGATGAAGATCTTCAACGCCACGAACGTCTCGGTCGTCGAGCGCGGATCGACCGCCGGCTCGGCGCGGTAGCCCGGCACCGCCCGCCCGGCGATCGAGCCGGCGCCGTACTGGGCGCGGATCACCTGGCGATCGAAGTCGCCGGCCGGGATCTGGCGCAGCGCCTTCAGCACCTTCAGCTTTTCGTCGCGCACCCCGTCGGCCTCGAAGGCGATGGGCGGCTCCATGGCGGCCAGGCTCAACACCTGCAGCAGGTGGTTCTGGACCATGTCGCGCAGGATCCCGGCCTGCTCGAAGTAGCCGCCGCGCCCCTCGACGCCGACCGTCTCCGACCCGGTGATCTGGACGTGGTCGATGAAGTGGTTGTTCCAGATCGGCTCGAAGATGCCGTTGGCGAACCGGAACACCAGCAGGTTCTGGACCGTCTCTTTTCCCAGGTAGTGGTCGATGCGGTAAATCTGCCGCTCGTCCAGGATCTCGTGGACCTGGCGGTTCAGCGCGCGCGCGGTGTCCAGGTCGACGCCGAACGGCTTTTCGATGATGACGCGCGCGAACGGCCGCCCGGGCGCCGGACGCGGCGCCAGCTGCGCCTGCCCCAGGCTGCGGATGATCGGCGCAAACGTCGACGGGGGCGTCGAGAGGTAGAAGACCCGGTTGCCCGGCAGCCCCAGCGTCCGGTCGATCTCGTCGAGGCGGGTCTTGAGCCGCTGAAACGCGGCCGGGTCGTCGTAGGCCCCCTGCTGGTAGAAGAGATTGCGCGCGAAGGCCGACCAGACCGCCGCGTCGACCGGGCGCCGCCGGGCGAATTCCTCGCAGCCGCGCCGCATCTCGTCCCGGAAGGCCTCGTCGTCCTGAGCGTGGCGGCCGAACCCCAGCACGGCGAATCTGGACGGCAACAGCCGGTCGCGCGTCAGGCTGTAGAGGGCCGGCAAGAGCTTGCGGCGGGCCAGGTCCCCCGACGCCCCGAAGATGACCATGGTGGCCGGTTCGGGCATCCGCTCCTCGACCAGCCCCTCGCGCAGCGGATTGGGCAGCGCGCCGGGCGCAGCGTTTTCCATGTCGGCGTCCGCCTACTTGCGCGCGCCGAGGCGCGTGGCGAGCCCCTCCACCAGGCGCCCCAGGCTGGCTTCGACGTCGGCGCCCAGGTGCACGCGCAGCGCCCGCCGCTTGCGCCGCAGCAAGACCTGCAGGTCACCCAGCGCCTGCGCGTTGCGCAGCGTCGCGAAGCTGTAGCCCTCGCCGGGGATGGGCAGGTCGTGCGGCGCGTCCGCGGTCAGCTGCAGGAACACGCCGGTGTTCGGCCCGCCCTTGTGGAGCTGCCCGGTCGAATGCAGGAACCGCGGGCCGTAGCCCAGCGTCGTGGCGTTGCGCGCGCGCGCGCGGCACAGCACGCGCAGGCGCGTCAGCGCGGCGTCGCGCGCGTCCGTGCGCATGAAGTAGGCGCAAAGCGCGACGTAGTCGCCGGTCCCCGCCGACGCCAGGTGGCCGGCGATCCGATCCAGGTCGGCGGCATCCACCGTCGCCTCGGGCGCCGGCAGCTGGCCCTGCTTGGCGTAGGTCTCCAGCAAGGCGCCGGTGGCGACCTTGGCCTCGGTGACGTTGGGCTCGTCGAACGGGTTCAGGCTCAAGGTGGCGCCGGCGATGGCGGTGGCGACCTCCCAGCGGAAGAACTCGCGGCCCAGCGCCTCGCGCGTCTCGAGCTGGATCCGGACCACCGGCTGGCCGGCCTTCTCCAGCGCTCCGACCGCCGCCTCTTGCCGCGCGTCCCCGGCGCCCAGGCGAACGTACACGAACAGGCGATCGGCTCCGTAGACGTCCGGCGTCCCCAGCGGCTCGAGGTCGACGGGGACGATCCCCTTGCCCTCCTTGCCCGTCGACTCGGCGACCAGCTGCTCGACCCACGACCCCAGCGACCCGATCTCGGGCGACATGACCAGCGTCAGCTTGTCGCGCCCCGACTTGCAGGCCGCGCCCATGAGCGCGCCCAGCCGCAGCCCCGGGCTCTCCTCGGGCGGGACCACGGCGCCCGAGGCCTGCGCGAACGATTCGGCCGCGTCCAGCAGGGCCGCCAGCGGGACGCGCAGCAGCGCCGCCGGGACCAGACCGAAGTAGGAGAGGGCCGAGTAGCGCCCGCCGATGTCGGCCGGGTTGACGAAGGTGCGGCGGTACTTTTTCTCCTGCGCCATCTGGCCCAGCTTCGTCGCCGGGTCGGTGATGGCCACGAACGAACGGCCGGCGCGCGCCACGTCGCCGCCGCACGCGTCCAGCGTCCGTTTCCAGAAGTGCCGCTCGAACGACTGGATCTCGATGGTGCCGCCCGACTTGGAGGCCACGACGAACAGCGCCTTCTTGTCCGCCACCTGCTGGTCGACGCGCGCCACCGCGGCCGGATCGGTGTTGTCCAGCACGTGCAGCCGCAGCCCGCGCGGTTGCGACGGCCAGGTCAGGCCCAGCACCTCCGGACAGAGCGAGCTGCCGCCCATGCCCAGCAGCACGGCGTCGGTGTAGCCCTCGCCCGCGACCTCGTCGGCGAACGCGATGAGCTCGTCGACCTTGCCGCGCATCGCCGCCGGCGAGCGCAGCCAGCCGAGGCGGCTCTTCACTGACTTTTCGTGCTCGGGATTGGGCGAAAACAGCGTGTTGTCGCTCTCCCAGAGCCGCTTGAGCGCCTTGGCGCCCGCCAGCTGCGCCACCTCGGCGTCGGTGGCCAGGCGCAGCGCCTCCGGCAGCGCCGCCTGCTGCCGCTCGGCCGCGGTCTCGGCGATGGCAGCCCGCCGCGCGCGGATCGCGTCGACCAGCGCGGCCATCGAGGCGCCGAAGGACTTCACGCCGTCCGCCAGCAGCCCGCGGCAGACCCGCCCGAGGTCGATGCCCAGCGTGCCCAGCTCGGCGAGCTGCCGCTTGGCTTGGTCCAGCCCGTCGCCGAGCCGGGGCGTCGTGTCGCCGTGATCGAGGAACGCGTCCAGGGTGGCAGGCGGGACGGTGTTGATGGTGTCCGGTCCCATGAGCGCGTCCAGGTAATAGGTGTCCGCGTAGCGCGGGTCCTTGGTTCCCGTCGAAGCCCACAGCAGCCGCTGCGGGCGCGCCCCGGCGGCCGCCAGCGCCTTCCAGCGCGGCGAGGCGATCGTCTTCTGGTAGATCTCGTAGGCCAGCTTGGCGTTGGCGATGGCGATCTTGCCGCGCAGCGCCTGGGCGCGCGCCGCCTCGGCCGGGACCTGCGCCGCCTTCTGGTCGAGGAGCTTATCGCAGGCGGTGTCGACCCGCGACACGAAGAAGCTGGCCACCGACGCCATGCCGCCGAAAGAGCCGCCTTTGGCCTGGCGGTCCTCGAGGCCGGCCAGGTACGCCTCCACGACCTCCTCGTACTGCAACAGCGAGAAGATGAGCGTGATGTTCACGCTGACCCCCTCGGCGGTCAGGCGCCGCACCGCCGGGATCCCCTCCGGCGTGGCCGGCACCTTGATCATCACGTTGGGGCGGCCCACCAGCTTGGCCAGGCGCACGCCCTCCTGGACGGACTTGTCCGTGTTGGTCGCCAGCTCGGGCAGCAGCTCCAGCGAGACCCGCCCGTCGACGCCGTTGCTGGCCTGATAAACGGGCAGGAACAGGTCGCACGCGCCGCGGATGTCGTCGATCGCCAGCGCCTCGTAAATTTCGGTCGCGCTGCGCCCCTCGGTGGCCAGCTTGCGCAGCGGCTCTTCGTAGTCCGTCGAGGCGACGATGGCCCGTTCGAAGATGGTCGGGTTGGACGTCAGCCCGCGCAGCCCCTTGTCGATGAGGCCCGCCAGCGCACCCGAGCGCAGCAGTCCGCGACGCATGTTGTCGTACCAGATGCTCTGACCGACGTCGTTCGCTTGATGCATCCGAGTTCGTGCGCTGGCCATCTGGATCCTCTCGTTTGTCGTCGCTGCAAGTCTGACTCTCATACTGCAAGTCGGCGAGGCGCGCGCACCAAAAACACCATCAGGGCCGCGAAGGTGGCCGTGGCGGCCAGCGCCTCCAGGCCGGCGCCGAAATCGCCCGGACCGGTCTTGAGCCGCCCCACCAGATACGGCCCCACGAACCCGCCCAGACATCCCGTCGAGTTGATGAGGCCGATGGCCGCCGCGCCGGCCGCCCCCGACGTGAACCATCGGGGCATGGCCCAAAAAGAGGGCATGAACCCGTAAATGCCGCCGCCGACCAGCATGAGGGCCACCAGGCCGACCGCCGGCGCGTGCGTGAGCACGCCCAGCACCAGCCCCAGCCCGGCGGCCAGCATGGGCGCCATCGTGTGCCAGCGCCGTTCGCCCGTGCGATCCGACGACCAGCCCGACAGCGCCGTCCAGATCCCGCCCGCCACGTAGGGGAGCATCGCCACCATCGACACCTGGAAGTTGGAGAGGCCGGTCAGCCCCTTCACGACCGTCGGCATCCAGAGGCTGAACCCGTACGAGGTGGTCACGATCCCGAAGTAGGCCAGCACCAGCAGCAGGATCTCTCGCCGCGCCACCGCCGACACCAACGGCCGCCAGCCCGGCGCCGTCGTGGTCGCCACCGTCTCGCGCGCCAGCTCGGCTTCCAGGTGCGCGCGCTCCTCGTCGGTGAGCCAGCGGGCCTGGGCCGGGCGATCGGTCAGCACGAAGATGGTCGCGACGCCCAGCAGCACCGCCGGCAGCCCCTCCAGCAGGAACAGCCAGCGCCAGCCCGCCAGCCCCGCCCAGTGCACGCCCAGCAGCAGGCCCGACACCGGCGCGCCGATCACGTTCGAGATCGGGACCGCCAGCATGAAGAGCGCGAAGGCGCGGGCGCGGTCCTCGGCCCGGAACCAGTGCGACAGGTAGACGAGCACGCCCGGAAAGAAGCCGGCCTCGGCGGCGCCCAGCAGGAAGCGCAGCCAGTAGAACTGGCGCGGCGTCTTGATGAAGGCCATCGCGCAGGCCACCAGGCCCCACCCGATGAGGATGCGCGCGATCCAGCCGCGCGCGCTCCAGGTCTCGACCAGCAGCGTGCCTGGAATCTCGAACAAGAAGTAGCCGACGAAGAAGATGCCGGCGCCGAAGCCGTACTGGCGGTCGCTGAGGCCCAGCGCGTGCCGCATCTCCAGCGCCGCGTAGCTGATGTTGACGCGATCGAGGTACGCGATGAAGTAGAGCACCAGCAGATAAGGGACGATCCGGACCAGCGCGCGCCGTCGGATGCGATCGTTCACGTCGGGGGCGTTCACGGCGGCGCGAGCATAAACCATCCGGCCGACCGGAACCCGAACGAGCTGCGCGACCGATCGGGACCGGCCGGCTGGCCCGACCTGGCTCGCCGAGACCAAGGGTTGCCGCCGGCGCCGGGCCGACTCGGCGCGTGCTACGTTCGCGGCCGCTTGCGTTCCGCCCTCCCCACCCTGAGCGGCCACTCGGTGTTCTTGCTGCTCGTCCAGCTGGCGTTGCTGGTGCTCGTCGCGCGGCTGGCGGCCGAGATCGCCAAGCGGCTCGGGCTGCCGGCGGTGGTGGGCGAGTTGAGCGGCGGGATCGCGCTCGGCCCGACGCTGTTCGGCCACTACTTCCCGAACGCCTTCGCGGTGGTGTTCCCGCCCAACGTCGAGCAGTTCCATCTTCTGGACGCCTTCTCCAGCATCGGGATGACGCTGCTTCTCCTGCTCACCGGCCTCGAGACGGACATCCGCCTCCTGCGCAACCTGGGGCGGGCCGCCTTCATCGCGTCGATCATGGGGATGGTGCTGCCGTTCGGGCTGGGCTTCGGCCTGGGGTACATCGTGCCCGGCAGCTACCTGACCGAGCCGTCCAGCCGGACGCTGTTCGCGCTTTTCCTGGCCACCGCCATGTCGATCTCGGCGATGCCGGTGATCGCCAAGATCCTGGTCGACCTCGACCTGACCAAGCGGAACATCGGCCTCGTGATCCTCTCGGCCGGCGTGGTCGACGACACGGTGGGGTGGTTGATCCTGTCGCTGATCGCCGGCGCCGCCTCCCACGGCGTGGTTCACGTGGTCGGACTGGGCCTGACCGTGCTTTATCTGGGGCTGTTCCTGCTGGGGGCGGTCTTCGTCCTTTACCCGGTGCTGCGCACGCTGTTCCCGCTCGTCACCGACCGGTTCAAGACCAGCGACTCGGATCTGGTGCTGGTCATCGTGGCGACGTTCCTGGGCGGCGCGCTGACCGAGAAGATCGGCGTTCACCCGGTGTTCGGCGCGTTCGTGACCGGCATCGTGCTGCACCAGGTGCCACGCCTGCGGCGCGAGACGGTGGAGCGCCTCGAGTCGTTCACGTTCGCCGTGCTGGCTCCCATCTTCTTCGGCGTTGTCGGCCTGCGGGTCAACCTGTGGCTGCTGAGCAGCGGCCACATGCTGGCGATCGTCATCCTGGTCGCCTGCGTGGGCAAACTGATCGGCTGCTCGCTGGGGGCCTACTGGGGCGGGCTGCGCTTCTGGGAAGCGGCGTCGATCGCCGTGGCCATGAACGCGCGCGGCGCCATGGAGATCGTCGCGGCCACCATCGGGCTGTCGCTGGGGATCCTGACGCCGCAGATGTTCTCGATCATCGTCATGATGGCGGTCGTCACCTCGTTCCTGGCGCCGGTGGGGCTGCGCCTGACGATGCCCCGCGTGCGAATGACCGAGGACGAGGCGCGACGGATCCTGGCCTCCGAGTCGACGGGCGCCTTCGATCCCTCCCACCTGCGGGTGGTGCTGGCGGCTGGCGGCGGCGCCAACGCGCTGGCCGCCGCGCCGCTGGCGTTCGGGCTGGCGCAAAAGAGCGACACGCCGGTGAAGATCGTCCACGTCGAGGCCCAGCACTCGTGGTGGCACCGCCTGTTCCTGTCGTTCGCCCGGCGCACCCCGGCCCGCGTCAGCGAACAGATCGAGGTGATGCGCACGATGTCCGACGGGCAGTCTCCGTCGATCGCCCGGGCGCGCGGCCCCTCGATCGGCAAGTCGATCTGCGACGAGGCGCGGGGGGCCGACCTCATCGTGATCGGTTCGGCCGAAGGGCCGTCGGTGGGCGGGCCGGTCGTCGAGCAGGTGGTGGCCGAGGCCCCTTGCCACGTGGCGATCATGAAGGGGGGCGGCGACGGCCACCAGGCGTACCGGCGGATGCTGGTGCCGGTCGACGGTAGCATCGGCTCGCGCCTGGCGGTGGAGCTGGCGCTGCGCTTCGCCGAGAACAGCGGGGCCGAGCTGATGCTGGCCATCATGACCGAGCGCCGGCCCCAGGCGGCGGCTTACGTCGACGTCAGCGGCACGCACCCGGCCGCCGAATCGCCCATCTCGGCCGAAGAGGAGCTGGCCCGCATCTCGATCGTGTTCCGCGCCTCGCCGGTCAAGCCGAACGTGATGCACCTGGCCTTCGACCCGCGCACCAGCCCGGTGGCCCAGGCCGTCGAGAAGGGGAATTTCGATCTGGTGGTGCTGGGGACCGAGAACCGGGCCGTCCAGCACCGGCTGTTCTTCGGTTACGAGAACGAACGGTTGATCCGGGCCGCCCGGGTGCCGGTGGTGGTGGTCGTGCCCAACGTGGGGCGGCTGGCCGCCTCCGCGAGGTCACCGCATTGACCTATCCGGTCAGTGTCCGATAGGGTCGGCGCGTGCCCGCCGAGATCGTCCATATCGAATTCAAGAGCGCGAACTTCACGCGCACCGCGGAGTTCTACGCGCGTCTCTTCGATTGGCAGACGGAACAGAACGGGTCCGGCAGCTACATGAAGGTGAACGGCGGCGGCGTCCCCAGCGGCGCGGCCTCGTCCACCGGCTGGATCCGCGCCGATCTGATCCAATCGCCGGGGCCCGTCGCCTACGTCGCCGTCGACGATCTGGACAAGACGCTCCAATCCGTCGAGGAAGCGGGCGGCCGCATCCTGGTCCGCAGCCAGCCCTTCGCCGGCGGCGGCGAGGTGGCGCTGTTCGCCGATCCCGACGGCAACATCCTGGGCCTGTGGCGCCGCAAGGCCGGGGGCGGGCCCGCCGCGCCGGCCGCGGAAGACGGCGCCAGGCCGGCGGCGAAACCCGCCAAGCCGAAACCCGCCAAGCCGGCCGGCGCCGCCCCCAAAAAACCGCCCAAGAAGCGCTGACCCCGCGGCCGGCGCTTCGTCGCCGCCGGCCCGTCGCCCCAGCCGCATCGGCTTTCACAGCCAGCGGCGCAGGCCGTAGGCGATGCGTTCCACCAGGCGGCCCAGCCACCCGCGGCGGCCGAAGGTGTCGGCCTTCACCTCCTCGCTGGCCGCCATGTCCGACACCAGCATGGTGCCGACCTCCGTGGCGTAGGCGGGGTCGATGACGTTCACCACCAGCTCCAAATTGTAGGCCAGCGAGCGGTGGTCGAAGTTGTAGCTGCCGATCGACACGAACGCGTCGTCCACCATCAGCGCCTTGGTGTGCGTGACGACGGGGCTGCGGAAAATGCGCGCCCCGGCCGCCAGCAGCGGCGGGAAGATGGCGCGGGTCGCGAAGTCCAGCAGCCGCGCGTCGCTGGCCAGCGGCACCAGCAACCGCACGTCGACGCCGCGCCGGGCCGCCATCAGCAGCGCGCGCAGGACCCCGCGGTCGGGGACGAAGTAGGGATTGGCCACGAACATGCGGGCCCGGCTCTCGCGAATGGCGTGCAGGGCCGCCCGCCGGATCGCGAAGCGGTCAAATCGCTCCCGGTTCTGGATGACCGTCAGGGGGACCGTCCCGGCCGGCGCCGGACGGGGCAGGGTGGCCGGATCGAGGCGCATCCGCTTGGGCGCGCGCCGGTTCCACAGCCGCAAGAAGGTCCCCTCGATGCGCGTGACGGCCGGGCCTCGCACCTCGATGGCGGCGTCCAGCCAGCCGCCGCCGCCGTCGGCCTTGCTCATCCACTCGTCGGAGATGTTGATGCCGCCGGTGAACGCGATCTGGCCGTCGCAGACCAGCGTCTTGCGGTGATTGCGGCGAATGAGCGCCCACAGGCGCGGCCGCCAGAAGCGGTATTTGTGATAGCCGACGACGTGCACCCCGAACCCGCGCATCCGCTGGAAGAAGGCGGCCGGCGTCTCGCGGCAGCCCACGAAATCGTAGAGCAGCCGGACCTGCACCCCGCGCTGGGCGGCGCGGGCCAGCGCCTCGGCGAATTGCCGGCCGATGACGTCGTCGCTGAAAATGTACATTTCCATCGAGACGCGGTGGCGGGCCTGGTCGATGGCCTCCAGCCAAACCGGAAAAGCCTGGGCCCCGTTGCGCAGCAAGCGCACGGCGTGCCCGGGGATGAGGAGGCGCGGATCTTCGGCGTAGCGGGTGAGGGCCCGCTCCGTCGGAGGTGAATTCGGGGAAGCTGTCATTGACCGAGTCCCTCGGAGCGACTAAGGTCTCCGCCGCCGATGGGTCGCGAAGAGCATATAGAATTTCAGGGGCGCGTCATCGAAGTGCTGCCCGCTGGAAATTTCCGGATCGAGCTCGAGAACGGCCATCAAGTGCTCGCCCACCTCGGGGGGAAGCTGCGCAAGCACCGCATCCGCGTCGTCTTGGGCGACAAGGTCACGGTGGCGCTGACCCCGTACGATCCCACCCGCGGGATCGTCGTTTACCGCGGTTGACCCGGACCCGCCTGCCGGACCGGGCGGCGCTGGACGGCGCGCGGGCGCTCTTGATGGACGTCGTCGGGCGCGATCCAGACGGCCCGCTGGCGCGCGGGCTGGAGCGGTTCGGGTCCTGGCGCAGCCTGGCGGCGGTGGTGGGGACCGACTGGCTGCCGCTGCGCGGGCGGCTTTCGGCCTCCGCGGTCCGGGTGGCGCGGAAGAACCTGCGCGCGCTGGGGAGCCCGCCCGCCGACCGGGCGGCCGTCTCGATCGGCGACCCGGTCCAGCTGCTCGGAACCGTCGAGGCGCTGCCGGGCGACCCGGCCCGCGAGCTGTGGCGGGCGGGGATCATCGACGACGCCGACGGCCGCTGGCTGTCCGACGAGGGGCGTGATTTCTTGCTGACCGGGGCAGGGGGGCCGCCGTTGCTCGTGCTGGCCGAGGGGGGTCGGCTGCTGAACGCCGAACGCCTACAGGTGGGCGACGACGTTTCGGTGTTCGGCATCCCGGACGAGGCGCCCGATCGGGCCGGGCTGTCCGCCTCGCCGCGGGGCGGGCTGATCCTGGCCTTGCGGTCGGGGCCGACGCGCCCGTTGCTCGTGAGCGTGATCCGGCGCTACGATCATCTGGCGCATGACCCCCAAGATTGAGCTGAGTCAGGTGGATGCGGCGCCCCCGCCGGCGCGCAAGCCGCCCGTCGACCCGGGGTCGCTGGCGCACCGCGAGCTGCTGGGCGGCGAGTTCTGGCGCGGGGTCCCGGCCTACGCGGAGGTCTCCGAGGCCGAGTTCCTGGACCACAAGTGGCAGGCCAAGCACTCGGTCACCAACATTCCCAAGCTGGTGGCGGCGCTGTCGGGCCTGGTCTCCGAGGCCTTCATCGCCGACGCGCAGCGCGGGTTCGAGCGGGCGCCGATGTCGATGCGCGTCTCGCCGTACGTGATGTCGCTCATCGACTGGAAGGATCCGTACGCCGATCCGCTGCGCACGCAGTTCATCCCGCTCGGTTCGCGGCTGCTGCCGGATCACCCGCGCCTGGACCTGGACTCCTTGCACGAGCGGGCCGACATGCCGGTGCCGGGCCTCACCCACCGTTACGTCGACAAGGCGCTGTTCCTGGCGCTCGACACCTGCCCGGTGTACTGCCGCTTCTGCACGCGCAGCTACGCCGTCGGAATCGACACCGAAGAGGTCTCGAAATTCCAGCTGCACGTCAACACCGAGCGATGGGAGCGCGCCTTCGCGTACATCCGCTCGCGTCCCGAGCTGGAAGACATCGTGATCTCGGGCGGCGACGCCTATCAGCTGCGCCCCGAGCAGATCACGCAGATCGGCGAGGCGCTGCTGTCGATCGATCACGTGCGCCGGATGCGCTACGCGACCAAGGGCCCGGCGGTGATGCCGCAGAAGCTGCTGACCGACGACGCCTGGCTGGACGCGCTGACCGCCATCGTCGAGAAGGGCCGCCGCCTGCACAAAGAGGTGGTGGTGCACACGCACTTCAATCACCCGCGCGAGATCACCCAGATCACCCAGCGCGCGCTGGATCGCGTGTGCGAGCGGGGCATCACCGTGCGCAACCAGACGGTGCTGCAGCGGCGCGTGAACGACAGCCCGGCCACGATGCTGCTGCTGCTGCGGCGGCTCGGCTACGTGAACGTGCACCCCTACTACGTCTACATGCACGACCTCGTGAAAGGGGTCGAGGACCTGCGCACCACGCTGGACACCGGCCTGCTGATCGAAAAGCAGATCCGCGGCGGCACCGCCGGGTTCAACACGCCGACGGTGGTGGTCGACGCGCCGGGCGGCGGCGGCAAGCGCGACGCGCACTCCTACGAGCACTACGACCGCGTCACCGGCGTCTCGGTCTACACCGCGCCCGCCGTGCATCCGGGCGAGCTCTATTACTACGTCGATCCGATCGATCTGCTGCCGCCCGAGGGGCAAGCGCGCTGGGCCGATCCGGCCGAGCACCCGAAGATCCTCGAGGAGGCGCGCGCGGCGGCGCTGGCCGCGCCGCGCGCCCGTCCCTGAGCCACGCGCATGAGCGGGGGTTGTACGAGCTGCGGCAACAAGGGGGGCTGCGACGCGCGCAAGCACGAGATGTTCGCGGCCGTCGACGCCGCGCTGGCGCGCCTTTATCCGACGCGCCGCTGGGACGAGCGCGACGAGGCCGCCGGATTCGACGCCGGCGTGCCGGCCGCCGAGGGGCACTTGCTGGCGGCGCTGGCGGCCGCCCGGCTGAACGCGGCCGCGGTGCACCGGCCGGGCGGCCCGGCCGAGACCTGCGACTACGTCTACGTGTTGTGCGTGGGCCGGACGCCCTGCCTGGCCGAGCTGCGCGAGGAGGCCGGCGCGGCGGCAGCGGCCGGCGCGCTGCACGAGGCCCTCGCCGACGGACCGCTGAGCGACGTCTACCTGCGGGTGGCGCTGTCGACCGTCGCCCCCTTCGCCGCCGTCCAGGAGGTCACGCTCACGGCGTCGGCCGACGGCGCGGGCAGCGTTGTCTTGATCGAGACGCCGCGCGCCGGCGTGTTCGCGGCGCCGCTTCTGCGCCGCATGCAGCAGCTGGTGGCGCTGCTGGGCGAGCGCGGACTCCGCCACCTGGACTTCGGCGACATCGCCGAGGCGCCGGCCGGGTACGACGCCGGCAGCTACCCCGACGAATACGGGGGCGCCCCGACGATCGCCAACTACTTCTTTTATCCGCAGCCGCCCGCCGCCCCGACCACCACCACGCTCACTTGAGCTGGGCCGCCACCTCGGCCGACAGGCCGGTCGCGATGGCCTTGGCGCGGCGCTCTTCCGGCGGATCGTAGCGGTCGCCCGGCGCGGCGGCGACCTGATCCAGGAGCGGCTTGGCGTCGGCCGGCCGCCCGGCGTCGAGGTAGACGCCGGCCAGGTAGACGCGCGCGCGCAGGGCGTTCGGGTTCAGCGCCAGGGCCCGGTGCAGGTGGTCCTCCGCCGCCCTGCGATCGCGCTTCGGCCAGGGGAGCTTCTGGAAGAAGCGTCCCCAGGCGATCTCGACGCCGCCCCACTGGTAGCCGTCGTTCAGCGCCGTGGCGCGCCCCAGGCGATCCCGAAACTTTCCCTCCAGCCCCTGCGAGAGCGCGCGCACGACGCCCAGACCGAGGGCGTAGTTCCCCATGCAGACGGCGGCCCAGTAGTAGCCGGCCACGTCGTTCGGGTTGGCGGCGATGGCCCGCTCGGCCAGGTCCCAACCGACCTTGCCCAGCTTCGACCGCTGCTCGTGCGGCAGGCCCGGATCGTCGCTGAGCCAAAAGTAGAGGCGCGCCGCGCGCCAGAGCGCCCCGTAGTCGGTCGGGGCGCGCGCCACTGCCGCGTCCGCCAGCCGCTCCTCCTCGGCGACGGCGGCGCGCTCGTCGCGCCGGCGGTGCAGCTCGTCGATGCGCGCCAGCATCGCCGGCAGCGGCGCCGCGGCGGTCGGGGTTCCGGCGTCGCGCGTCCCGCTTCCGCCGGCGCCACCGAGGGCCGCCTCGACGAGAATTGAGACGCCGGCGAGCACGGATAGGAGGTTCACGCGCGGAGTATATAGGTTATGCTCGCGCGCGAGCCCCAGGAGGAGAACGTGGCCGATCAAGCGAAAGCAGAGCTGAAGTTCAACGACAAGAGCCTGGAGCTGCCGGTGGTCGTCGGCACCGAGGGCGAGCGCGGGATCGACATCGGCAAGCTGCGTGCGCAGACCGGGATGGTCTCGCTGGACCCGGCTTACATGAACACGGCGTCGACCAAGAGCGCGATCACCTTCCTCGACGGCGAGCGCGGCATCCTCCGATACCGCGGCATCCCGATCGAGGAGCTGGCCGAGAAGTCGACCTTCGTCGAGGTGGCCTACCTGCTGATCTACGGGCACCTCCCCAGCAAGCAGGAGCTTTCGAAGTTCTCCGAGGCGCTGACCCGCCACTCGATGCTCCACGAGGACATGAAGCGGTTTTACGACGGGTATCCGGGGACCGCGCACCCGATGGCCATCCTGTCGGCGATGGTGCTGTCGCTCTCCAGCTTCTATCCGCAGGCGCTGGACGTGAAGAACCACGAGGAGCAGGAGGCGACCATCGCCCGCCTGGTCTCGAAGATGCGGACCATCGCGGCCTTCTCGTACAAGAAGTCGATCGGCCAGCCGTTCGTCTACCCGCGCAACAACCTCAGCTACTGCGCGAACTTTTTGAACATGATGTTCTCGGTCCCGGCCGAGCCTTACGACCTCGACGAGGAGATCGTGAAGGTGTTGAACCTGCTGCTGATCCTGCACGCGGATCACGAGCAGAACTGCAGCACGTCGACGGTGCGGCAGGTGGGCAGCTCGCAGGCCAACCTGTTCGCGTCGGTGGCGGCCGGCATCTGCGCGCTGTGGGGGCCGCTGCACGGTGGCGCGAACGAAGAGGTCCTGAGCATGCTGGAGGCCATCCGGGCGGACGGCGGCGGACCCAAGAAGTTCGTCGAGCTGGCCAAGACGAAGGACTCTGGGTTCCGCCTGATGGGCTTCGGCCACCGCGTCTACAAGAACTACGATCCGCGCGCGAAGATCATCAAGGTCGCGGCCGACAAGGTGATGAAGAAGATGAAGCAGCCCGACCCGCTGCTGGACATCGCCAAGACGCTGGAAGAGGCGGCCCTCAACGACTCGTACTTCGTCGAGCGGAAGCTCTATCCCAACGTCGACTTTTACAGCGGCATCATCTACCGGGCGCTGGGGATCCCCACGAACATGTTCACGGTCATGTTCGCCATCGGGCGAACGCCCGGCTGGATCGCGCACTGGAAAGAGATGACCGAGGATCCGACCACGAAGATCTTCCGGCCGCGGCAGATCTACACCGGCTCGGCGCTCACGCACTACGTCCCGCTGGACCAGCGCGCCTAAGCCACGCCGCTCACGGTGCGGTCCGCTCGACCGCGCCGGCGGGCGGTCCGCGCCGAACACGGTGCCAGGGCGGCGGTCCGCCGACCGGCTACTTCTTGGCCGCCGGAGCGGCGGCGGGGGTCTTGCCGGCCGGAGGCGTCG
>JAICYS010000420.1 GCA_025934105.1 Myxococcota bacterium
ATCCTGGTGACGCTGCTGTTCCTGGCGACGTTCCTCTTCGTGCTGGAATCCGCGCGGCGCGGCGGGAAGCGAGGCGGCCTGGCCGCGCTCCCGCTGCTGCAGGTGGTGTGGGTGAACTGCCAGGGACTGGCGCCGCTCGGCCTGGCGCTGGTCGCCTGCTACGGCGTCGGTGCCGCGCTGGCGGCGGATCCCGAACGGCGCTTGCTGCGCCCGCTGGCGCTGGCGCTGGGGGCGTGCCTGCTGGCGTCGTTCGCCACGCCGTACGGGCTGGCGGCGGTGCGCCTGCCGGGCGAGCTGCTGGCGCGCATCACGCCCGGCCACCACAACGTCTTCAGCACGGCGATCGCCGAGAACGTGCCGCCGTTCGTGCTGGGCCGAACGTCTCCCGAGGCCACCAGCCATCTGCGGCTGGTGCTGGTCGTGCTCGCCGCCTCGCTGGCGCTGCTCCGGCCGCGGCTCCACCCCGCCCACGCGCTGGCGCTGACCGCCTTCGGGGCCCTGGCGCTGATGGCCAACCGGAACGTGATTCTGTTCTACTGGCTGCTCGCGCCTCTGGCGGCGATCGCGCTCGGCCCCGCGGCGGCCCAGCGGCTGGCGGCGCTCCGGCCGGCCAGGTTTCCGATCGGGCTCCGGACCGGCGCGCTGAGGGCCGGGCTGGCCGTGGTCCTGGCCGGAGAGCTGGGGCTGGCATCCGTGGCCCTGGCCCGCGAAGCGCCGATCGGCGCGCCCACGCCGTTCCACTTCCCGACGGAATCGGCGCGCCTCCTGGCGGCGCGCGGCGCCGCCGGTCCGGTGTTCGCGCCCGACCACGAGGGGGGCTTCCTGCGCTTTTCGGTCCCGGCGCTGCGCCCGTACATCGACACGCGCCTCATCCTCCACACCGCGTCCGAGTACGAAGATTACCTGGCGCTGTTCGACGACCCGGCCCGGTTCGATCGGTTGGACGCGCGCGAGCACTTCGCCTACGTCGTCCTCACGACCGCCTATCCCGACCTCTACCTGCCGCTGGTGGCGCACCTGGCCGCCAGCCCCGGCTGGAAGCTGCTTTACACCGACGGGTCCGAGGTGCTGTTCGGACGGGAAGGCGCCGTCGTCGGCTTGGCGGATCGCGCCACCGTCGACGCCCTGGCCGCCTCCCTCGATCGCCGGTACGCCGGCCTGCCCGACGCCCGCGCGACCGCGCGGCTCCACCTCGCCCGATTGCTGGTGGTCGTCGGCCAGCCGGCCGGCGCGCTGCGGGTGCTGGGCCAGGTCGACTCCCGGCCGGCCGCCGAGCTTCGGGCGCGCTGCCACTTGGCGGCGGGCGACGTGGCCGGCGCCGAGGGGCTGGCCCGCCTGCTGCTTCACGACCGGCCCGACGACGTCCGCAGCCTGACCTTGCTGGCCGAGACGTCGCTGGCGCGCGCCGCGGCCGGGGACGCGCGCCAGTATCTCGGGCAGGCGCTGGCCGCCGATCCCTACGACCCCGAGGCCCGGGCCGTGCTGGCCCGCCTCGAACAGAAAGGAAGCCCTTCGCTTGGCGCCCCTTGATCCCGACGCGGCCGACGGGTTGACCTTCCCGCCGTTATCTGCGACACCGGCCTCTTCACGCGGAACTGCCGCCCGATGCTGAGTCTCCGCCAGCGCATCCTGCTGTTGCTCGTCACGGCGCTGCTGATCGCCGGACAGGGGTCGGCGCTCGCCCGTCGAAAGAAGAAGCACCGGCCCAGTCGCGCCCGCCACAGCGCGCCGGCCAAGACCACGGCTCCGGAGGCCGGCGAGCCGGCCGCCACCGAGGAAGAACCGGCGGCGGAGACCAAGAGCGCCCCCGAATCGGCGCCGGCGCGCGCCGCGGAGTCCGAAGCGGCGCCCGCCGGAGGAGAAGCCCCCGGCGACCAGGCGTCCGCCGACGAAGACGAGACCCCGCCGCCGGCCAAGCGGCACCTGCCCGCGGCGGCCAAGGAAGCGGCGGCCGACGCGGCTGGAGGCCGGCTGCCGCCGGCCTTGGAAGCGGGCATTCGCCTGGGCGGTGTCTACCGGCGGCTCTCCTGGACCCAGGTCTCCTCGGGAACGCTGATACCGTTCTCCGTGTCGCCCGGCCTCGAGGCGGGCCTGCGGCTCGAGTTCTATCCGGCCGCGCTGGTCGGGCGCGATTTCAGCGCCAACGTCGGCGCGCTGGTGGCGTTCGACCGCGGCTTCGGCGTGACCACACCGGGCCCGTCGGGAAACGTCAGCGGGATCTTCGAGGACTTCCTGCTCGGGTTCAAGGTCCGCTTCCCGATCGGGCGGTTCGTGCCATACGGTTCCATCGCCTACGGCGGCCAGGCGTTCCTGTTTTCGCCGCGGCTGCCGGCCGTCCCGAGCGTGTTTTACACGTTCGTGCGCCTGGCGGCCGGCGCGCGCCTGCAGCTCACCGACGCCGTCGACCTGGACGTCGGCGCCGGCTACCTCCCCGTCGTCGACGCGGGAAAGCAGTCGGGGTACGTGCAATCGACCGACTACTTCCCCACCATGAGCTCCTATGCCCTCGAGGCCACCGGCTCGGTGGGCGTGCGCATCGCCAGCGTCTTCGGGATTCGCGGCGGCGTCGACTTTCGCCAGTTCGCGCTGAACACGTCGAACGCCGGCGGAATGTTCGCCGCGCAAGGCGGCACCGACCGCTTCGTCACGCCCTGGTTGATGCTGGAGATCGTGGTCGACGGCGCCGGACCCCTGGGCGGCGGCCCGGAAGATTAGGCGGGCGTTGCCTCCAGGCAACGGTGAGTGCCAGCGAACCATGCCCGACGACGTGCCGCCCCCAGGCGGCCTACGAGG
>JAICYS010000296.1 GCA_025934105.1 Myxococcota bacterium
CACAATCTTGGACCCGAAGACGCGCTTGCGCGCATAGCACGCAATGATTTCACTCGTCACGCCCATGCCGGGAAGGATCATGATGTAGACCGCCGGGTGTGAGTAGAACCAGAACATGTGCTGGAACAGCACCGGATCGCCGCCCCGGCTGGGATCGAAGAAGCCGAAGTGCCCGACCTTCTCGATGCCGACCAGCATGACCGTCAGACCGATGACCGGCGTGGCCAGGACCTGGATGATGCTGGTGGCGTACGTCGACCAGACGAAGAGCTGCATCCGCATCCAGCCCATGCCGGGCGCGCGCAGCGTGTGAATGGTGACGATGAAGTTGAGGCCGGTCAGGATCGACGAGAAGCCCAGGATGAAGATGCCCAGGACGATCGGGAACACCGTCATCGGCGTGGTCGTGCTGTACGGCGCGTACAGCGTCCAACCGGTGTCGGTTCCGCCCATGATCATGCCGGCCAGCGCCAGCGTCGCCCCCGTCCAGTAGAGGTACAGCGACAACAGGTTCAGCCTGGGAAAGGCCACGTCCTTCGCGCCCAGCATCAAAGGCAGGAAGAAGTTCCCGAACACGCCCGGGATGGCGGGGATCATGAACAGGAAGACCATGACCACCCCGTGCAGCGTGAACATCCGGTTGTAGGTGTTCGCGCCCATGATGGTCGGGCCGGGGGTCAAGAGCTCCAGTCGGAGGGCCATCGCGAAGATGCCCCCCAGCAGGAACGCAATCAGGATCGAGACCAGATACATGATCGCGATCCGCTTGTGGTCGACGGTCGTCAGCCACGACCAAACGCCGCGGTCGGCGTTCAGGTAGTTCACCGCCGGGTAGACGGGCTTATCGTCGCTGAGCTGGTTTGGCTGGCTCATAGATCGCTTCCTTCGAGGGGACGGCTTCGAGTCCCGGCGTGCGCAAGGACTTGATGAACTCGACCAGCGCTGCCGAGTCCGGCGCGGTCAGGCGACCCTTGTACGTCGGCATGACGGCCTTGAAGCCCTTCACGATCCTGCCGCGCGGGTCGATCATCGAGTCGGTCAGATACGCCTCGTCAGCGACGATCGTGCTCCCGTCCTCGAGCGTTTCGGTCTTGTTGTACAAATCCAACCAGGTGGGGCCGATGTGCGGCTCGCCGTCCAGCGAGTGACACTTCACGCACCCCTCGCGCATGGCGACCTGCTTGCCGTACTCGACAATCGAGCCGTGAAAGCCGGGACCGTCGTCGCCGCCGGAATCGACGCGCGCCGAAAGGGCTCCCTTGCGTTGGTCCTGCAGCCACTTGTCGAACTCGGGCGGATCCATCACCACGACCTGGGCCCACATCTGCGAGTGCCAGGTCCCACAATACTGCGAGCAGAACACCTGGTACCGGCCGGGTTTGGTGGCCTCGAACCAGGTCTCGGTGTACCGGCCGGGCACGACGTCCTGCTTGATGCGGAAGTCGGGGACGAAGAACGAGTGGATGACGTCGCGGCTGGTCATGAGGAGCCGCACCGGCCGGTTCGCCGGCACGTGCAGCGTCCCGATGGCGTTCGGGCCCTCGGCGCCGTACGAAAACTTCCACATCCACTTCTTGCCCATCACGTACACGTCCATCGCGTTCGCGGGCGGGGTGGTGTACCAGACGTAGTCCTTGTAGCCCTGCACGAACCAGAGCAGGAAAAAGAACAGCGGCACGCCGATGACGACGATCTCGAACTTGACGCTGGGGATCACGTACGGCGTCGACGCGTTCTTCGTTCGCTGGCGGTACTTGAACAGGAAAACGAAGGCCGTGATGCCGGTCGCGAACGACGCGATCATCGTCACCGTGATGACGAAGAAGTGCAGTCGGTCGACCGGGACCGCGAACGTCGAATTCGCCGGCGGTAGCCAGAGAATCCGTCGCAGGAGATCTTCGATGACCGTCATGCCGCGCTCCGTTTCCTCATCGCGATCTCTTTTCGCCACAGGACGGTCAACAGACCTACGAGGGCGAGAAACACCAAACCGGCCCCGATGCGCATGAAACCGAACAGGTACGGGCCGTAGCGCCGGGTGGTGGGGTCGTACTGGTAGCAGGACATGATGACCTTGTCGATCGTCGTACCGATCCGGCCACCGCTGGCCTCGACCAGCGCCATCCGGAAGTCTCGCTCGGGGTAATTGACCCCGTAGAGGTAGCGCGCAATCGTGCCGTCCGGGGTCAACACGAACGCCACCGCATCGTGCGCAAACAGCTTGCTCTTGGGGTCGTACTTGTAACGGAACCCGACCGCGTCGGCCAGCCGCCGGGCCGCCGCGCCCGCGTCTTCGCCCGAGACCCAGAAGGGCCAGTCAGCCGTGGTGGTGCCGTTCCCGGCCAGCTCGACGACGCGATGCTGGGCCTGGCGCAACAACTTCATGTCCTCGCCCGGGTCGATGCTGACGTCGACCGCCGAGAAGTCCTTCCCCAGCTTCAGGCCGGCCGCCCGGGTGGCTTTCGCCAGCCCGTCCAGCACCAGCCCGCAGAGCATCGGGCATCGGTGATAGCCCAGCGTGACCACCACCGGCCGGCCGTGGTGCAAGAGGTCGTCCAGCGACACGTGCGCGCCGGTCTGGTCTTGGAACCGGAGCCCCGCGGGGACGCGATCGCCGAGGTGCTCGATCACGTCGATGTCTTGCAGAGCGGCCAGCGGCTGGGCGCTTCCCTGGGGGAAAACGACCTGCGGGTCCGAGCTGTAGGCGTGCGCCGCCGCCGGCACGACCAGTGCCAGCGCCAGCGTCGAGCAAAGCAGGACCTTGTGACTCACTTCGCCGCTCCCTTGGGGGCTCCCTCGGGCAGCGCGCCGGACAGAACCTCGTCGATGGCCTTTTCGATCGGGATGTGTACGATCCCCTTGCTGCGATCGACCCAGCCGTAGCCGTTGAGGCGCGCGGACCGCTCGGCCCGCCAGTCGGCCAGCCGGTGGTCGCCCGAGAACAGCACCTGGTCGACGATGCCGATCTCCGACCGTCCCAACATGGGCGGACGGCTGACGCCGCCGGCCGCATGGGCACGGGCCGTCTCGCGGTGCAGGATCGTCACCGCCCAGAACGTTCCCAGCGCGAACACGATCAGCGAGATGACGCCGACGGCGATCACCTTCTTGAAGTCGATCTGATCGTCGGCGCCGTTGTCGGCGCCCATGCCGTGATGTGTATGGTGCAGGTTGCTCATGGCTGGTGGTACCTGTGGTACCCGATGGAAGTGGCGAGGTAGGGATCCTTCACCGGCACCGGCAGCTTGCCCCGCAAGCGCCAGATGGTGAAGGCGACCGAAACCAGACCGACGCCGAAGAAGGCCGTGGCGTCCGTCCAGTGGAACGAAAACCCGCCCGGGTTGAGGCTGGGCATGACCAGCCAGTACACGTCGACCCAGTGAATGAGCAGGATCCAGACGGCCACGATGCTCAGCTTCTTCGGGTCGCGCTTCAGCGAGCGCGACAGCAGCGCGCCGAACGGCACGAAGAAGTTGCCGAAGATCAGCACGATGCCCAGCGGCGCCCATCCCGCGCTGAAGCGCGAGATGTAAAACGGCGTCTCTTCCGGCAGGCCCGCGATCCAGATCAGCAGGAGCTGCGAGAACGCGATGTAGGTCCAAAAGCAGACGAACGCCAGCATCAGCTTGCCGATGTTGTGCGTGTGCTCGTCGCTCATCAAGCCGCCGAACATCCCGCTCTTCCGGCCGGCCGCCGTGCCGATGGCCAGCAGCGACAGCGCCGAGACGAAGCTGCCCCCGAAGTAGTAGACGCCGAAGATGGTCGAGAACCAGGTGGGGTTCAGGCTCATCAGCCAGTCGAAGGCCGCGAAGGTGATGGCCAGCGAGATGAAGGGCAGCCCACCCGCCG
Source organism: Myxococcota bacterium (assembly GCA_025934105.1). Taxonomy (GTDB): domain Bacteria; phylum Myxococcota_A; class Polyangia; order Fen-1088; family Fen-1088; genus JADGRB01. Next base: position 3,850 of record JAICYS010000296.1, read on the forward strand.
ACAGGTTGCGCTGGCTCTGCAAGAGGCGGATCGGGTCGCCCCCCTTGTCCTGCCGCAACGACCAGCCGAACAGACGCTGGCCCAGGAAGGTGGTCAACAGCAGGTAGAGGAACCCGCGGACGACGAACCCCTTCACGTTCAGGTAGGCGGCCTTGCCGGCGATCAGCTTCAGCGTCTCCTTGCCGAGGCTGGCGGGCGGGTCGACCCAGACGTGCGTGTACTTCATCCCGATGATGACCGGGATGAACAGCAGCAGGAACAGCGGCGTGGACAGCGCCATCGCCTCGATCGGCCGCCGGATGACCGTCATCCACCGCGCGTGCGTCGCGTGGAAGACCATCAACACCATCACCGCCGCGATCGAGATCCCGCACCAGTAGGTGAAGGCGGTCAGGTACGAGAAGTACCCGACCTGCGGGTCGGTGGCGATCCCGACGGCCGTCAGGATCAGGAGCACCAGGCCCACCCCGCCGCCGAGGCCCAGCCATTTGCCGCCCCCCGAAAAGGGCGGGACGTCAATCTTCGAAACTGCGGGCGCGTGCCCGTGCGTGCTGGCGGCGCTCACCGTTTCTCCTCTTCAGGTCCGTGGGGTTTCGGGGCCTGGCTGGCCGGCTCCGCGTGGTCCACACCGGCGGGCAACGACTCCAGCTGCTGCCGAACGTCCGGCGGCAGCGCAGCCACCGGCTGGGTCTGGGCCAGCTGCAGCGCGCGCAAGTAGGCGACGACCGCCCACCGCTCCTCGACCGACAGCTCCGCCGCGTAGGAGGCCATCATGCCGAAGCCCTTGGTGGCGACCTCGAAGATGTAGCCGGCCGGCTTCTGGACGTACTTGGCCTGAATCAGCGACGGCGGCGGACGCAGCGCCATCTGGGTGGCGACGATGCTGTTGCCGTCGGCCAGCGGCCCATGACAGGTGGCGCAGGTGATGTCGAAGCGCTTGCGCCCCAGATCCAGCAGCTTGCGCGACAGCGGGAGCGGCACCGTCTCCACGTAGTGCGGAAGCGCCTCGGTGTTCGACTGGATCGGTCCGTCCGCCTCGCGGCCCGCGGTCAGCGGCCGGTCGAGCGTGATGCGCTCGCGCGGAACCGTTCCCTCGGGCGGCGCTCGCATCGACAGGCCGTCCGCGTAAAAGTCACTCTCTTTGTAGCGCGTGGCCTTCGGCTGCCGGTCGTACATCGGGTCCAGGATCTGCTCGTCGCAGGCCACCGCCGTGGCGGCCGACAGCGCCAGCAGGCAGGCGCCGACCATTCGCTGGGTGGCCAGCTTCATCGTTCCGACTCCAGAATCAACTCCGCGCCGACCGCGCCGGCGTTGCGTACGTCGGCCATCGCCCGGTCCGCGTCGCCCTCGGGCATCAGCTCGACGGACAGGAAGTAGCCGTCGATGGACGCCCGCAGGAACGCTTCCGACTCGAAGACCGGGTGATAGGGCTTCGGCAGGCGGGCCAGCGTGAAGAACCCGAAGAACGACGAGCCGGCCGAGAACAGGACCGCCAGCTCGAACGTGATCGGAATGTTCGCGGGCGGCCCGTGCAGCGGGCGGTTCGCCACGTTGATGGGGAAATCGATGACGTTGCAGAAGTAGATCATCGCGTACGCGAGGCAGGCCCCCGCGATGGCGCCGCAGAGCACGATGGCCGGGATCTTCGGGCGCCCCAACCCCAACGCCGCTTCCAGGCCGTGGATCGGCATCGGCGTGTGGGTGTCCAGGCTGGCGGCGTGCCCCGCCTCGCGCACCCGGCGGGTTCCGTCCAGCAGCGCCTCCGGGCTCGGGAACTCGGCGATGATGAACCGCCGCGGAACGAAGGCCGAGCCTGCGTGAGCAGCCGACATCAGTGCGTCTCCCCCGCCGGTTCGGCGGTCGGGTCATGGGCCAGCTCGTGCCGCAGTTCCTTGACCTCGGTGACGGCCACGGCCGGCACGAACTTCAGGAACAGGAGGAACAGCGTCGAGAACAGCCCGATGGTTCCGACGAACAGGGCGCCGTCCACCCAGGTGGGCGAGTAATCCTCCCACTTGGCCGGGAGAAAGTCGCGGTGCAACGAGGTGACGATGATCGTGAAGCGCTCGCACCACATCCCGACGTTGATGAGGATGGAGGCGAACCAGAGGACCAACAGGTTGGTGCGCGCCCGCTTCGACCAGAAGATCTGCGGGACCACGCAGTTGCAGAAGATCATCAGCCAGTAGATGGGGGCCATCGGCCCGTGCTGGCGCGCCCGGAAGAACTGCGAGAACTCGTACGGGCTCCCGCTGTACCAGGCGATGAAGTGCTCCATCAGGTAGCCGTAGGTCACCATCATCCCGGTGACCAACATGATCTTCGCCATGTTCTCGAGGTGCTTCATCGTGACGACGTGCTTCAGGCCCAGGAACAAGCGGGCCGGAATCATCCACGTCACGACCATGGCGAACCCTGAAAAGACGGCGCCGGCGACGAAGTACGGCGGGAATATGCTGGTGTGCCAGCCCGGCAGGACCGACACCGCGAAGTCGAAGGACACGATCGTGTGGACCGA
>JAICYS010000153.1 GCA_025934105.1 Myxococcota bacterium
CGCGCCGACAGCTCGGGCCCGGCGCCGGCCGCCCGGATCGCCTGCTCGCCCAGGCGGCGCGCCGCCCGCAGGTGGCCGGCGCGCGCCTCGTCCGACGCGCGCTCGAACAGCCCCTTCGGCTCGGGCCGCGGGCGCCGCTGGCGCCGGAGCCCCGCCGCCAGCGGTCCCGAGCCGACGGGGCGCCGCGCGGCCACCACCGCGCCGGATACGTTTCCGGAGGGAACAGCCGCCGCCGGCTGCGGAACCGGCGCCGCCTCTTTCCGGCGGCCCCGCCGCGGATCGCGCCGATCGACCCCCAGATCGACCAACAGCGCGGCGACCACGCCGGGATCGGCCTCGCCGCTGCGGCCAGCCAGCCGCGCCGCCCGCTTGGCGGCCGCCCGCCGGTGGTGCAACGGCACGCGCTCGTCCCGAGCCAGCGCCAGCCAGGTGGCCGCGGCGTCCGACGCGCGGTCCGCGGCCAGCTGGGTCTCGGCCAGCGCCGACAGCAGCGGCGCCGGCGCCGGCCGCCCGTCACCGCGCGTGAGGTCGCGCAACCAGACCAGCCGCTCGCCGGTGGGGAGCGCGCCCGCCAGGCTGAGGGCGGCCGCCGTCCACGTCGCGGTCGCGCCCGCCTCGCGCACCGCCAGATCCAGCTCGGCGCGCGCCGCCGCCGCGTCGCGCGCGCGCAGCAACTCGGCCAGCTCGACGCGCAGACGTCCCCGCGCACCGCCGTCGGTCGCGGCCGCGATGGCGTGCCTCAGCGTGTCCTCGCCCGCGCGCACGGGGGCAGAGCGTATCACGGGGTGGTTCTGCTAAAGTGCCTGCCCTCGATGGCATCCCCTCAAGCATTCGCCGTCATCCTGGGCGGCGGCGCCGGAACGCGTCTTTGGCCCTCCAGCCGCCGGGCGCGCCCCAAGCAGCTGCTCTCGCTGGGGGGGCCCGAATCGCTGCTGGCCGCCGCGGTTCGCCGCGCCCGGGCGGTGGTCGGCCTGGAACGGACGTTGATCGTCACCGCCGCCGATCAGGAGGCCGCCGTCCGCGCCGACATCCCGGCGCTGCCGCGTGAGAACGTCATCGCCGAGCCGGTTCCGCGCAACACCGCCGCCGCCGTCGGGTTGGGCGCGGTGGCGGCCGCCCGGCGCGCCGGCCGCGACGCGATCATCGCCGTGTTTCCGGCCGACCCGTACATCGGCGACGAAGCCACCTTCGAGCGGCTGGTGCGGCTGGCCGTCGCCGAGGCGCGCGAGACCATCGTGACCATCGGCGTGCGCCCCACCCACGCGGAGACCGGCTACGGGTACCTCCGGGTCGGCGCGCGGCTGCCGCGCCCGCCGGGGGGCGATCCGGTTCACGAGGTGGCCGGGTTCGTCGAAAAGCCGGACCTGCCGACCGCCGAGCGGTACCTGGCCTCCGGCGAGTACCTGTGGAACTCGGGGATGTTCTTCCTGACCGCCGGGCGCATGCTGGACGAATCGCGACGCCACCTGCCCGGCCTGGGCTCGCTGCTGGACGCGGCGATCGCCGCGCCGAATCCGGCCGCCGCCATCGCCGCCGGATACAAGGACGTCCCGTCGATCTCGATCGACAACGGGATCATGGAGAAGACCAGCGGGCTGCGCGTGGTGCCCGGCGAGTTTGGCTGGAACGACGTCGGGAGCTGGGCGGCGCTGCCGGCCGTGCGCCGGCCGGACGCGCGCGGCAACGTCGTGCTGGGCGGCGCCACGCTGATCGACGGAGAAGGGAGCATCGTCGTCGCCGAGGAGGGCGCGCCCTTCGTGGGCGTGGTCGGCGTGCGAGATCTGGTGGTGGTCGCGACCCGGGACGCGATCCTGGTGGTGCCCAAGGACCGCGCCCAGGACGTTCGAAAAGTGGTCGAGGCCGCCAAGCAGGCCGGCCGGACCGACCTGCTCTGAGAGCCCCGAGCAAAGGCTGAACGATGAACCCGAGAGTGTTTCGCGAATACGACATCCGCGGTGTGGCCGAGAGCGACTTCCCGGACGAGTTCGTGGCCGACCTGGGACGCGCCGTGGGCGCCTACTTCGCCGAGGCGGGCGCCCGCCGCATCACGCTGGGCCGCGACTGCCGCCTGTCGTCCCCGCGCATTCACGCCGCCATGAAGCGCGAGCTCCTGGCCTCGGGACTGGACGTCGTCGACGTGGGCGTCCTGCACTCGCCCGGCCTCTACTTCTCGGTCTTTCACCTGGGCGTCGACGGGGGCGTGATGATCACCGCCAGCCACAACCCGGCCGAGGACAACGGCTTCAAGATCGTATGCGGCCGGACCACCATCTACGGCGGTGAGATCCAGAAGCTGCGCGACCGCGTCGAGCGGCGGGCCTTCCGGACCGACGCGGCGCCCGGGCGGGCGACCCAGCACGACCTCCTGCGCGACTACGTCGACTACATCGCGAACAACATCCGGCTGGGGCCGCGGCGTTTCAAGCTGGTCATCGACGGGGGCAACGGCACCGGCGGCCTGGCCATCCTGCCCATCGCCAAGCGGTTGGGCCTGGACGTCGAGGCGATCTATTGCGAGCCCGACGGGCGCTTCCCGAACCACCACCCGGATCCGACGGTGCCCGAGAACCTGGCCGATTTGATCGCGCGTGTGAAGTCCACCGGCGCCGAGATGGGGATCGCGCTGGACGGCGACGCCGACCGGGTCGGCGCCGTCGACGGCCGGGGGCGCATCATCTGGGGCGATCAGCTGGTCATGCTGTTCGCGCGCGAGATCCTGGAGCGGCAGCCGGGCGCCACCTTCGTGAGCGAGGTGAAGTGCAGCCAGGCCCTGTTCGACGACATCGCCGCCCGCGGCGGCAAGCCCATCATGTGGAAGGTCGGCCACTCCCTCATCAAGGCCAAGATGAAGGAAGAGAAGGCAGCCCTGGCCGGCGAGATGTCCGGCCACATGTTCTTCGCCGATCGGTGGTTCGGCTTCGACGACGCCGTCTACGCGGCGATGCGGCTCGTCGAGCTGCTCACGCACTCGACTCAGACGCTGGCGCAGCTCTACGACACGCTGCCAGCCCTGCACAACACGCCCGAGATCCGCATGCCCTGCCCCGACGACGTGAAGTTCGAGGTCGTCAAGCGGGCGGTGGCCTGGTTCCGCGAGCGCTACCCGGTGGTGGACGTCGACGGCGTCCGCGTCCTCTTCGGCGCATCGGGCCATCACGACGGCTGGGGCCTGGTCCGCGCCTCGAACACCGGCCCGGTGCTGGTCATGCGCTTCGAAGCCGACAGCGCCGCCCGCCTGGGCGAGATCCGCACCCTGATGGAGCGGCGGATGCAAGAGATCATCGCCGAGGTCAGCGCCTAGTGCGCGATCGGGTCACACAGGACTGCCCTCGTGAGGTGGGCAAAACCTATTTTCGTTCCGATGCTCGCGCGCGTCTGCCGGACGAGTTTCGCCCCCTGCTACTGAATCGAAGCGGAAGCGTATTCGACGCGAGCCATGAGCCAATGTCGTACCCGAGCTAGACAAGCAACCGTCGGCGCTGCGGTAGAACACGTCGAGCTGCTCCGGACGCGCGAGATGGCCGCCGGATCGCCCCCGCCGCTGGCGTGTCGCTGATTATTGAAGTCACGCCATGGCGTTGCCCCCTGGAAACTCTTCGAGTCGCGCCGGCCCGACGCCGCAACTCAGGCGGTTCCGCTGGATCCCGCAGCGGGGCCGCCGATCTCTTCTCCGCGGGCAGCCCCCACCGGCAGCGCCGGCGATGCCGGGGGATCCCACAGCCGCGTCGCCTGTCTCCCCTCGTCGATGACCCCACCATCTGGCCTCCCCGAAAGGCCTCACCAACGAGAGCCGGTCGGGCAATGCGCGGCGCGTGAAGCAGGAGACGTTCGTAGCGGTCGCGGTAAGCCGCGCACGTCCTGAAGAGCTGCCTCTGCGCACTCGCACTTGGGCGCCGCGAGGAAACGTGAGAGCAGATCGCGTGCTTCCAGCCCCCTTTCGTCAGATCGCGCTTCCAGCCCCAGATCGGGCGGAGGGCGACCGACGAGCGCGCCCCAGATGCCGGAACGCCTTGAGGCGCGCCATCCGCCGCCGCCAGGCCGCGAGCGCTTCCCAACTAAATGGGCACGGAGGCCTGCATTGCGCAACACTCGCCGAACACGTCCCGTACGACTGACCCGCTTCGGCGGGTCCGGGATAGCGAGATGTTTGAGCAGCGGCGGGTTGTAAAAGGACACAGATGGCCCGGATCGCGCTCTGGTCTCCGGCGCGAAAGGCCCTGAGGGTCGATCCCGCTCTTCCCTCAAGCTCCAGCGCCTGCATAGCGGAGAGGTCGCTCAAGTGCGGGTGGAGCGTACATTCCTCACGGCAGCACTCAATGACGAAAGTCGCCCAAAAATGACGGAGCCCGCGTTCGTCATCTTTGCGCCTCGAGGGCATCTACCAAGCGACTCGTCCAACAGGCGGCCGCCGCCGGAAGCAGGCTATTGGGCGACGAAAATCGCACACCAGCTTACGCACAACTCAACCGGCGAATGGGAGAGGTGAAAGATGAAAACCATGCGCGCGAAGTTTCTACTGGGCTCGATTCTTCCGGGTGTCATTGCGTTGATCGTTGCTCCGGCCGTATATGCACGCTCCATTGGTGCGTACGCGGGCAACCCGCTGGACAATAGTCCGCGCACCTGCTTTACGGAATCCGCAGCCGCGGTTCAGGGGAGTCTACCAACAGGCAGTTGCACTGGGCGGTGGGAAGTCAACCTGCCAGTTGATGCGTCCGGATCTTACACGGTGACCTACACCGGCAAGGTTTCCGGCGGCATTGGATCGCTGAGCTGCGGCGCGTACGCAGTGGCACCTGACGGGACGTTCAGCAGTACCACATACAAATCAACGACCTCCGCAACGTTTGCAACCGTCACATTGGACCCGATTACCGTCCCTTCGGGGGGCAATCTCTTCATCGCGTGCGACATTTCGAACGCGGCTGTCGGCACGATTAATTGGTGACGGCGTGACGCACGCCTACGACGAGGTAACAAAATGAAACCAACGTGGAGGAACCGTATTCTGCATACTGTCCTGCCATGTGTTGTGGCATTGAGCGTTGCTCCCGCTGCATACGCGCGCTCGATTGGCGCATATTCAGGCCAACCCCTGGACAATAGCGGGAAAGTCGGCGCAATCAATTGGAATTAGCAAATTACGAGCAACCCAACACAGTGGGTCTTCACGACTGAAACAACGCGACGGATCCGCCGTGATCGAAGGGGCACGGCGGATCTGTCCATCCCTGGTTTATTTTACGCAAGCGCACAAACGCCGACGCCCAATGATGTCGCGCCCGCGCCGGACGTGAGGAGCGTGGGGCTTGTTCGCGCTCTGAGGCGATCGGCGCCGCGGAGGCGCCGTCGCCCGAGGCGCTCGCGCTCTACGACGTCCCCGGCGCCAGCATGGCGTCGATGCGCTCGACCAGCGTGACGGGGGCGAAGGGCTTCTCCAGGAAGGCGCCGCCCACGGCCACGCCCAGGTCGGCCAGCACGGCGCGGGCCAGGCCGCTCATGAACAGGACCTTCAGCGAGGGCCAGCGCTGGCGCAGGCGCAGGGCCAGCTCCAGGCCGCCGCTTTCGGGGAGGCCGACGTCGGCCAGCAGCAGGTCCAGCGGCACCCCGTGCTGGCGGGCCTTGTCTTCGGCCTCGGCCGGGGTGGCGGCGTCCAGGGTGGCGTAGCCGTTGCGGCGCAGCACGCGCACGGTCATGGTCCGCACCAGGTCGTCGTCCTCGACCACCAGGATGGTCCCGGCCCGCCGCGGGCGCTGCAGGGCCCAGGAGGTCGATCGCTCGGTGTCGGGGTCGACGTCGGACGGGACCGGCTGTTCGGCCACCACGCGCGACCGCAGCGCGGAGAGGCGCATGGTCACCTCGGTGCCGTGATCGACCGCCTTCAGGATCTGCTCGACGTCTTCGCGCGCCGGGTCGCCGGGACGCATGTCCTCGCCGATGACGGTCGCGAAACCGCGAACGGCGGACAACACGTTGCGCAGGTCGTGGACGATGGCGCCGATTTCGGCGTCGTCGGGAGGGGGAGGACTGTTTCGGTTCGGCAAGGAAGGCCTTTCACGCAATAGGACAGCGCCGCGCCTCCCCTCAGGCGTGACCGGGCGATCTTCCAGGGTCAGGCCCGATTGTCAACGAGCAGATTCTGTTCAGCCGTGCGGCGGCCGCTTTGGCCCGTGCTTGGCGACCTCGGCCTCGACCTCGGCCAGCTCCTCGCGCAGGCGGGGCGTCACCTCGGCGAACACGTCCTCGACCAGGCTGGACAGCGGCGGCTTGGGCGGGCGCGACTCGGCGTAGGCCAGCGCGTCGCCGATCTCGGCGTCGATCTCCTGGCGCGTGCGCTCTTCGAAGGCGGCGTCCAGCTCGCCCCGACCCCGCGCGTACTTGCGCAGCTTCTCGATCGGGTCGCGCCGCTCCCATTCGCGCGGCTCCTCGGGATCGCGATACTTGGACGGGTCGTCGGACGAGCTGTGGGCGCCCCGCCGGTACGTGCGCGCCTCGATCAACGTCGGTCCTTCGCCGCGCCGCCCCCGCGCCGCCGCCTCGGCGACGACGTGGATCATGGCCAGGATGTCCTGCCCGTCCACCAGCACGCCCGGCATGCCGTAGGCGACGGCCTTTTGCGCGAACGAATGCGAAGCCGTCTGCATCGACGAGGGAACGGAGATGGCCCACCCGTTGTTCCGGCACAGCAGGATGGCGGGCGCCTTCTTGAGGGCCGCGAACGTCGCGCTGACGTGAAAGGTCGGCGTCGAGGTGGCGCCGTCGCCGAAGAACGCCACCGCGACGTCCTCGCTCTTCTGCAGCTTGGCGGCCCAGGCGGTCCCGACGGCGTGCGGGATGTGCGAGCCGACCGGCGAGCTGACCGACACGAAGTTGAGCCGCCGCACCGAGTGGTGGACCGGCATCTGCCGCCCCTTGACGGGGTCCTCGGCGTTGCCGAAGAGTTGGCACATGAAGGTCCGCAGCGGATAGCCGCGGTAAAGGGCCGCCCCGACCTCGCGATAGGCCGGGTACAGCCAGTCGCCCGGACGCAGCGCGTGGGCGGCGCCGATGTGGGTCGCCTCTTCGCCGAGCGAGGTCAAGTAGAACCCCAGGCGCCCCTGCCGCTGCAGGCGGAGCATGCGCTCGTCCAAGATGCGGACCAGCGTCATGGTGCGGTACAAACGCCGCAGGTCGTCCCCGGTCAGGGGCGGCTCGCGTTCCGGGTGGACCACCCGGCCGTCGTCGTCGAGGACGCGAATGACTTCGAGCTTCACGGGGTGCCGCCGGCCCGTATAATCGGCGCACCTCCGCCCTGTCAAGGAACCCCGTGCCCATACAGATTCGCGACGTGTTGAGCTTTTCCGGCCGTGACTACCTGGTCGAGGGAACGGCCACCTACCGGCTCGCCGGCAAGGTGCAGGTCTTCGCGCGCGCCGTCGACGGCGACGTGGTCACCTGGTTCGAATCGCCCCTCGACGGCGAGGGGACCAGCGCCGAGCGGCTGCTGGTGCTGCGCGAGATCCGCGACCTGGACCTGACCGTCCCCCCGCCCGAGTCGATCAGCTACCACCGGCTGACCTACGTCCAGCGGCTGAACGCGCGCGCGGCGCTGGAGACCAGCGGCAACGTCCCCGAGCGCGCCGACGGGCCGCTGCAGGTCTGGCGCTACCGCGCGGCCGGCGACCTGACGCTGCAGATCGACGAGGGCGCCGGCCGGGTCTTCATGATGGCCGGCGAGTCGGTGCATCGCGGGATGATCGATCACCTCCCGGGCAAGCCGGCCGGCGAGAGCGATCGCTGATGCCGGGCAACAGCTTCGGGTCGGCTTTCCGCGTCACGACTTTCGGCGAATCGCACGGGCCGGCCGTGGGCGTGATCGTGGACGGCTGCCCGCCGCGGTTGCCCGTCACCGTCGAGGAGATTCAACGCGAGCTGGACCGCCGGCGGCCGGGGCAGAGCGCCATCACCACCCAGCGCCGCGAGGCCGACGCCGTCGAGATCCTGTCCGGCGTTCACGACGGGGTGACGCTGGGGACGCCCATCGCGATGATGGTCCGCAACACCGACCAGCGCTCGGGCGACTACGACGAGATGCGGACCAAGTTCCGGCCGTCCCACGCCGACTACACGTACCAGGCCAAGTACGGCGTCCGCGCCTGGCAGGGCGGCGGCCGGGCCAGCGCCCGCGAGACGGTGGGTCGGGTGGCGGCCGGCGTCCTGGCCCGCAAGGCGCTGGCGGCCGCCGGCGCCGTCGAGATCGTCGCCTGGGTGCAGCGGGTTCAGGACGTCGAGACCGACGTCGACCCGCTGACCGTCACGGGCGCGGCGGTGGACGCCAACATCGCCCGCTGCCCCGACCCGGCGGCGGCCGAGAAGATGATCGCGCGCATCGAGCAGGCCCGAAAGGCGGGCGACTCGCTGGGCGGCGTGGTCGAGGCAGTCGCGCGCGGCGTGCCGCCGGGGCTGGGCGAACCGGTGTTCGACAAGCTGGACGCCGAGCTGGCCCGGGCGATGCTGTCGCTGCCGGCCGCCAAGGGCTTCGAGATCGGCAGCGGCTTCGGCGGGACGTTCCTGACCGGCAGCCAGCACAACGACCCGTTTTACGACGGCGGCAATCGCGTGCGCACGCGCAGCAATCGGTCGGGCGGCGTGCAGGGCGGCATCTCCAACGGCGAGGCGATCACGCTGCGGGTGGCCTTCAAGCCCACCGCCACGATCTTGCGCGAGCAGGAGACCGTCGACCAGAACGGCCGCGACACCACCATCAAAGGCCGCGGCCGCCACGACCCGTGCGTGCTGCCGCGGGCGGTCCCGATCGTCGAAGCCATGTTCGCGCTGGTGCTGGCGGACCACTTCCTGCGGCAGCGCGGCCAGTGCGGTTGAAGCGGACAGGGCTGGCGGTGGCCGCGCTGCTGGCGGGGCCGGTGGCGGGTTGCCACGGGCGGGCGTCCGCGTTCCTGGCCTTCGACGGCGGATCCTCGCCGTCGTCCGCCGTCCCGGTCGCCGAGGCGCGCGAGGTCCACTTCACGTACACGGGGCCGCGCGCGGTCACGTTCGACTGGCGAGGCACCGGCAGCAGGGTGCGCTACTGGACCGAGGACGAACCGCCCCGGACCGCCACGGCGCACCTGGCCACGCCGACGCCCCCGTCGGCGCCGGGGCCATTCCAAGAGGCGGTGCTGGACGGCCTGCGGCCGGGCGCCGAATACTTCTACGAGGTGGCGAACGCGGTCCGCCCCGACCCCGTCTCGTTTCGGGCGCCGCTGGCCGGGCGCGGCCGCTTCGTGTTCGCGGCCGTGGGCGACATGGGCGCGCCGCGCGGACAGCCCGACGCCACCATCGTGAACGCCGACATCCGGATCGCCGATCCGTGGTTCGTGCTGATGCTGGGCGATCTCTCGTACGCCGACCTGAACTCGCGGGTGGCGGTCGACCGGCACTTCGACGACGTGATGGCCTGGTCGTGCCGGGCGGCCTACATGCCCATCTGGGGCAACCACGAATGGGAGGACCCGCCCCGCGACGATTTGCGCAACTACAAGGGGCGGTTCGCGCTGCCGCACGCCGCCGCGTCGCCCGGCGCGCCCGCCGCCGGCTGCTGCGGCGAAGACTGGTACTGGTTCGACTTCGGCAGCGTCCGCTTCATCTTGTACCCGGAGCCCTACAGCGCGGCCACCTGGCCCGATTGGGCCGCCCGCGCCGAGCCGCTGTTCGCGCAGGCCCAGGCCGACCCGGCCATCGATTTCATCGTGACCGCCGGCCATCGCCCGGCCTACTCGTCCGGCCACCACGGCGGCGAACCCCAGCTCCGCGCCATCCTCGACGGGTTCGGCAAGCGGTTCGGCAAGTACGTGCTGAACCTGAACGGCCACAGTCACGTCTACGAGCGCACCAAGCCGCAGGCGCACGTCGTCCACATCACCGCCGGCATCGGCGGCGGCCAGCTCGAGCACGCCGCCACCGCCTGTCTCTGGGACAACTGCCAGGCGCCGCCGTTCACGGCCTATCGCGCCATCCACCATGGATTCCTGAAGGTGTCCGCCTCGCCCGAGGAGCTGCACGTCGAGACGGTGTGCGGCCCCGCCTCGCCGGGGAACGACGACGTCCGTTGCGTGGACGGGGAGATCCTGGACGAAGTGGTCATCCCGCGGGGCGGTCTCACCAGCTCGACCGAGCCGCGCCGGCGCCACCCGGCCGCGCTGTTTCGGTGACCGGCGGAGGCGCTCGGGGACGGCTCGGTGTTACGCTCTGGCGGATCGCATGGTCGACGCCCCCCGCACTTCGGGCTGGTTCACGGCGCCCAACCTGCTCAGCCTGGCGCGGCTGCCGCTCGGACTGTTGTTCTGGTTCGTCATGGGCGCGGCGCCCGAGCGCGCCCTGCCCGCGCTGCTGGTGCTGGCAGCCGCCGCCGTCACGGACGTGATGGACGGCATCACCGCCCGCCGGCGCGGCGCGGACCTGGCCGGCGTCGGATCCTGGCTGGACCCGCTGTGCGACAAGCTGTTCGTGGCCGCGGTGCTGGGCGCGCTTCACGTCCAGCGCGGCGTCCCGCTGGGGCTGCTGGCGCTGATCGTCGCGCGCGAGCTGCTGCAGCTACCGATGACCCTGGTCTACCGCGCCATTCCGACGCTGCGCCGCTGGTTGCAGTACGACTTTCGCGCCAGCCCGCTCGGCAAGGCCGCGACCATCTCGCAGTTTCTGGCGGTCACCGCGCTCATCGCCAGGCTCCCGGCGCGGGTGCCCATCGTGGCGGCGTTCACCCTGGGGATCGTCGCGCTGGGTGATTACGTCCTGCGCGCCATCGAGATGGGCCGGCACCGCCAGGGCGCCGCGTGACCGGCGGACAGCGCTGGCGGTTCCTGCCCCGGGCCGGCACGCCCGGGTACCACCTGCTGCTGGGCGCGATGGCCCTGCTGATCCTGGGGCCGCTCGGCGCCGTCACCAACGCCTACATGACGTTCAGCCTCGGGTTCTCGGTGGGCGGCCAGGTGCTGGCCGGGATCCTCGGCAGCACGGTCACGTACGGCTACGGCACCGAGGGAAAACACGGCGCGAACTACATCCAGACCATGGCCGCGTCGGTGTCGGGCCTGGCCGGCATGGGGGTCCTCATCCAGGCCATGGTCTGGCTGGGGATGCCGCTGCCGGCGCCCTGGAAGCTGGCCCTCTACTTCGGCTGCGTCGGCATGTTCGGCATCGGGGTCGGCATGCTGTACACGCCGGTCCTCGTCGATCGCTTGCAGCTCGAGTTTCCGTCCGGCCACGCGGTCGCCAACATCCTGCGCGCGCTGACCGACGCCCGCCTGCTGCGCCGCTCGATCGGCAAGCTGGGGGGCGGGACCGCCGCCGGGATCGGCGTGGCGGCGCTGGTGTCGCGGGTGACCCTGTTCCAGCGGCTGGGCGCGTCGGCGTCGACGCTGGGCGCCGGCCTGATCGTCGGCTCGCGCATCGGCGTGCCTACGCTGGTCATGGGCGCGATCGGCTGGGCGCTGACGCCCTGGCTGCGCCGCGCCGGCTACCTGGGGCCGAACGATCCGTTCCGAAAGATCGGTTTTCTGGTGGGCCTGTCGATGATCATGGGCGCCGCCGCCGTCGACATCGTGGTCATCGGGCGGGAGGCGATCCGGCGGGCGCGCGCGCACCGGGGGCAGCCCGGGCCCGGCGGGGGCCTGGGCGCCGGCCGCCTGGCCGTCTGGGTGGCCGGCTGGGGCGCGGCGCTGGTGCTGGTGGCGACCCTGTTGCTGGGCGAGCCGGTCGGCTACGCGCTGTTCGCGATCGGCCTGGTGTTCCTGTTCGTGTTCATCAACGGCATCTCGACCGGCATCTCGGACTGGAACCCGATCTCCAGCGCGTTCGTGGTGGCGGTGCTGCTCATGTCGGCCTTGGGCCTGCGCGACCCGATCGTCGCCATGACGGCCGCCAGCATTCTGCTGGTGTCGACCAGCGTGGGGGTCGACATGCAGCAGGATCGCTCGACCGGCTGGCGGCTGGGCTCGAGCCGCGCCATCCAGTTCCGGTACCAGGCGATCGGCATCGCCCTGGGCGCCGTCCTCTGCGTCGTGCTGGCCCGGCTCTTCATGAGCGCCTACCCGGTGCTGCGCGTAGACACGTTCAGCCACCCCGAGGCGCGCGTCGGCGTCTGGCAATCGGCCATGACGTTCAAGTTCGTGGGCGCCATCCGCGGCCTCGGGCACCTGGCCCCCTATCAACTTCACGCGCTGTGGCTGGGGTTCGGCATCGGCCTGGCCACCGAGGTCGCGCGCAAGCTGCTGCGCGCCTCGGCCGGGTACCGGCGGTTCGCCGGCAGCGGGCGGGCCGGCCGGGCGGTCGACTGGACGCTGGACGCCGTCCTGCTCTCGAGTCCGTACGCGTCGTCGACCGGCGGCTTCCTGGACCTGGCCACCGCGGCCTGGTTCGCCGCGGGCAGCGTGCTGACGTCGCTGATGGCGCGCCCGGCGCCCCCGCGCACCCCGCCCGAAGAGAAGGCGGACGAGCTTCCCGCCGACATGAGCACGTCGTCGTTGATCGGCGGCGGCCTCATCGCGGGCGAATCGCTGTATACCCTGGGCGCCGGGATCGCTGCGCTCCTGGCGCTGCTGTGAACCAACCATGACCGACCACCTGCACGACGAAATCGCCAAGCGCCGGACCTTCGCGATCATCTCGCACCCCGACGCCGGCAAGACCACGCTGACCGAGAAGCTGCTGCTTTACGGCGGCGCCATTCACCTGGCGGGCGTGGTCAAGGGCTCGAAGGGGGGCCGCGCCATCACCAGCGACTGGATGGAGCTGGAACGCCAGCGCGGCATCTCGATCACCACCAGCGTCCTGCAGTTCACGTACGCGGGACGGCGCATGAACCTGCTGGACACGCCCGGCCACAACGACTTCAGCGAGGACACCTACCGGACGCTGGCCGCGGCCGATTCGGCCGTCATGCTGATCGACAGCGTCAAGGGGATCGAGCCGCAGACCATCAAGCTGTTTCAGGTCTGCCGCATGCGCGGCATCCCGATCGTCACCTTCATCAACAAGCTGGACCGGGTCGGACGGCCGCCGCTGGAGCTGCTGGACGAGATCGAGCGGGTGCTCGGCATCCCGACCGCGCCCATGAACTGGCCGGTCGGGTCGGGGACCAGCTTCGTCGGCGTGGTCGACCGCGCCACCGGCCAGGTGCTGAAGTTCGACCGCACGGCGGCCGGCACCACGCAGGCGCCGATGTCGACGACCACGCTCGAGGACGAGAGCGTGCGGGCCACGCTGGGCGAGCGGGCCTTCGGCGAGCTGCAGGAGGAGGTGGCGCTGCTGGAAGCCGCCACGCACCCATTCGAGGCGGCGCCGTTCCGGGCCGGCCAACTCTCGCCGGTGTTCTTCGGCAGCGCCATGACCAACTTCGGCGTCGAGCCGTTTCTCGACCACTTCGTCGAGCTGGCGCCGCCGCCCGCCGCGCGCGTGGCGTCCACCGGGCCGGTCGAGCCGACCTCGCCGACGTTCTCGGGGTTCGTGTTCAAGATTCAGGCGAACATGGACCCGCGGCACCGCGACCGGATCGCGTTCATGCGGGTCTGCTCGGGCAAGTTCACGCGGGGCATGGAGGTGGTGCACGCCCGCACGGGCAAGCCGTTCGCGATGACCCGCACGGTGCAGTTCCTGGGACAAGAGCGCACGCAGGTCGACGAAGCCTACGCGGGCGACATCCTCGGCGTCTGGGACGGGGGCGCCCTGCGCATCGGCGACACGCTGGTGGTGGGGCGGCCGTTCGAATTCCAGGGCGTGCCGCGGTTTTCGCCCGAGCACTTCGTGGTGGCCACGCTGAAGGACCCGCTCAAGCGCAAGCAGCTCAAGATCGGCCTCGAGCAGCTCTCGGAGGAGGGGGCCGTCCAGCTCTTCTTCGATCGCCTGCGCATGTCGCGCGATCCCATCCTGGGCGCCGTCGGCGTCCTGCAGTTCGAGGTCATCC
>JAICYS010000301.1 GCA_025934105.1 Myxococcota bacterium
AGGCCATCAGCTACATCCGCAAGCAGATGCGCGAGCAGCCGCGCACCATCTACTACGGGTACGTGCTGGACAACGAGCAGCACCTGCTGGGGGTGGTGTCGTTCCGCGAGCTGTTCACGGCCACCGTCCGCACGCGGGTGGCCGAGATCATGAAGCAGCAGGTGGCGACCATCCCCGAGCAGATGGACCAGGAGACCGTCAGCCATCAGTTCAGCCAGAGCCACCTGGTGGCGCTGCCGGTCGTCGACGCCGAAGGGCACATGAAGGGGATCGTCACCGTGGACGACGTCGTCGACGTCGTGCGCGAGGAGGCGACCGAGGACATGCAGAAGGTCGGCGGCGTCGAGGCCCTGGACGCGCCCTACCTGCAGATCGAGATGCGCCGGATGATCCGCAAGCGGGTCGGCTGGCTGAGCGTCCTGTTCCTGGGCGAGATGCTGACCGCCAGCGCGATGGGCTTCTTCGAAAAAGAGATCGCCCGGGCGGTGGTGCTGGCTCTGTTCATTCCGCTCATCATCTCCAGCGGCGGCAACTCGGGGTCGCAGGCCACCACGCTGGTCATCCGCGCCATGGCGCTTGGCGAGGTCCGCCTGCGCGATTGGTTCCGGGTCATCCGGCGCGAGTTCCTGGCCGGCCTGGGCCTGGGGCTGGTGCTGGCAGTGATCGGCTTCCTGCGCATCGTGACCTGGGAGATGTTGTTCCACACGTACGGGCCGCAGTACCTGAGCGTGGCGACGACCGTGTCGTTCAGCCTGGTGGGCGTGGTCCTGTGGGGGACGATGGCCGGCTCGATGCTGCCGTTCATCCTGCGGCGGCTGAACTTCGACCCGGCCAGCGCGTCGGCGCCCTTCGTCGCCACGCTGGTCGACGTCAGCGGCCTCATCATCTATTTCACCGTGGCGGCGGTCATCCTGCGGGGGAGATTGCTCTGAGGCCCGGCGGAGGGCGGCGCGGCGGCGCACCTCCGACGATGTGGGCGGCGGCCCTGGTGCTGCTGGCCGCCTGCGGCGGCGCCGAGCCCCCGGCGCCCGAGCCGGCCTCGCTGGGCGCGCGCGCGGAGGAGCTTCTGGCGACGGGCTGCCCGCCGCTGGCGCCGATCTCCGGGTTCGTCGAACGTAAGGACGGGGCGCTGCTGCTGGACGGAATCACCCCGTTCCGGTCGACCGGGACGAACCTCTACTACCTGCAGCAGCTTCTGTCCTACGCCCAGCAGGAGCAGGACCCGCAGGCGCTGGACGCGGTCCGGGAGGTGCTGGACGACCTGGTCTGCCTGTCGCTGCCGGTGGCCCGCATCTGGGGCTTCAACGATTCGAAGGACACCTCGTCGATCCGCCGCAGCCCGGCCGAGGGCTTCCGCGAGGAGGGGCTGCGGGGCCTGGACCAGGCGGTCTGGGAGGCCAAGCGGCGCGGCATCCGGCTCATCGTTCCGCTGGTCAACAACTGGGGCGAGTACGGGGGCCTGCCGGCCTACGCGGCCTGGGCGTCGGAGCTTTACGGCAGCCCGGTCAGCCACGACGATTTCTTCCGCGACGCGCAGATGAAGCAATGGTGGAAGGACTACGCCTTCATGCTTGTCAACCGGGTCAACACCTTCACCGGCGTGCGGTACGGCGACGAGCCCGCCATCCTGGCCTGGGAGATCGGCAACGAGCTGCGCTGCCGGAGCTGCGCCGGCACCACCGCCCTGCCCGACACGATCGCCGAGCTGGCCACCTTCCTGAAGCAGATCGCCCCCAAGCAGCTGGTGGCGGACGGGGGCGACGGGTTCGACGACAACCCCGACCCGTACGTCGGCCTGACCAACTACTACGCCGTGCGCGGCGACGAGGGGTGCAGCTTCTCGCGCCTGGCGCGGGTCGACGCGCTGGACATGCTCTCGTACCACTTCTACCCGCGCAATTACGGCTTCTCGACGCCGCGCGACGCCGAGGTCTGGATCCAGCGGCACACGGACGTGGCCATGGTGACGGGCAAGGTCGCCTACCTCGGCGAATGCGGGTACGTGGCCCCCGACGTGGAACGCGCGCAGAGCTACGACGCCTGGTTGCGCCACCTGTTCGCGCTGTCGGGCGGCCAGCTGGGGCTGTTCTGGCAGCTCTCGCCGGCCGGCCGGGTCAACAACGACGGATACGCCGTGTATTCACGGCGCGACAATGCGACCGCCTGGATTCTGGCCCGCTGGGGCAAGGCCATTCACTAGGAGGGCGTTGCCCTAAGGCAACGGTGAGCGGCAGCGAACCATGCCGGACGACGCGCCGCCCGGAGGCGGCCTGGAGGGCGCGGGCGGCCCGACAAATCGAACGGGAACCCAACCAGGTTGCTCACACCTCCCGCGAGGACGCCGCTGGAAATAACCAGCGGCGTCGACGCGGTCGGCAACGCCCCGGGGTCAGACGATGCTGCGGCGACGCCCCAGCGCCAGCCGGTAGATGGCCAGCAGCACCAGCGCGCCGACGACAGACGCGACGATGCCCGGGCCGCTGCCCGGATTGCGGTACCAGCCGAGTGCATGGCCGAGGAAGCTCGCCACCAGCGCGCCGGCGATGCCCAGCAGCATGGTGACGATGATCCCCCCCGGATCGCGGCCCGGCATGATGAGCTTGGCGAGAGCTCCGACAACCAACCCGATGATCAACGTCCAAATGATCGACATGACCTACCCTCCCTGACGGTCAAGCTGAGGCCCGACGGGGACCCCCGCAAGAGGCTCGAGGCGGCAGTTTCTTGGACCAGGGGGACGAATTCCCGCTAAGGTATGGGAGCTTGGCAGCTCCCAAGACGAACCCGAACCGCGAGCTCGAGCGCCTGGCCCGTGAGAACGCGCAGCTGCGGCGCGAGATCGCGCGGCTCGAGGTGTACCGTGCGATGGCGTACCGCGACCCGCTGACGGGGCTGTGGAACCGCCGGTACTTCGAAGACCGCCTGCAAGAAGAGTTGAGCCGATCGCGGCGGGCCGGACCGCAGCGCCCGTTCTCGTTGATGGCGATCGACCTGGACGACTTCAAGCGCGTGAACGATGTCCACGGGCACGCGGGGGGCGACGCCGTCCTCCGGGAGGTGGGCGAGTTCCTGATTGCGCACCTGCGCAACCACGACATCGCCTGCCGGACGGGCGGGGACGAGTTCACGGTGATCCTGCCGGACCTCTCGGTGGCCGACAGCGGCAGCCTGGTCGAGCGGCTCCAGGCGGCGCGCACCACGGCGAATTTGAGCGCGTCCGTTCCCATCTCGCTGAGCATCGGCGCGGCGAGCTGGCCCGAGGCGGGCGATTCGATGGACGAGCTGCTGGCGCACGCCGACCAGGCAATGTACGCGGCCAAACGGCTGCATAAAGCCGAGGAGGAACCGGCGGCCGCCCCGCGCGGCCGGACCCGCCGGGTCACGTCGCGGGTTCGCACGCGCGCCACCCTGGCCTGAGTGCCCACGGCTGGCGAGCCGGCCCTCGAGGGGTCCGGCCGCGCGCCCGCGCGCCGGTGACTGTGGCCGCTCGCCGGAGCGCCGCCCTGGCCCGACGGTGACTCGACCGGGCCGCCCGCGCGCCAGTGACCGGCCGCTCGCCGGAGCGCCGCCCTGGCCCGAGCGGTGAGTTCGCCGCCGGAGCGCCACTCGGGCTCGAGCAAAGGGCCGGGGCGGGGCACCGACCATCGGTTCGCGCGGCCGCCAGCCTGGCCTAAGCGGTTCCCCGGACCCATGTTCGGGGTATGGGGAGGCTGCGGGGGTCTCTGGGCGTGATGCTGGTGGGCGCGGCCGTGAGCTTTGGCTGGACCGCCCGCGCCGAGACCAAGCGTGCCGACCGCCCCGACGGCGGCGTCCCGCTGGTGCAGCTGCCCGCGCCGGTGGCGCCGCCCACCCGCGCCGAGCCGCGCCCGGGGACGCCGGCGCCACGCGCGCTCGACTCGACTCGGACGCCCATGCCGGACCGGGAGGCGCTGCCCAAGGACCTGCAGGATGCCCGGCTGGCCCCGCCGACGCCGCCGGTGCCCCAGACCAGCGGCGTCAAGACCGGCGGCGGCCCGGCGCGCGTGAAGGATATCTTCCGCGGGCAGACCGGGACGGCCGGCCGCCAACAGCCGCCGGACAGCGTCACCCGGACGCCCGAAGACCAGACGGCGCCCGCGCGCTGATCACTGAAGCCGGGCGGCCAGCGCCGGCGTCCGTCCCCACGAAATCCGGCGCGCGCGCCTTCTCGCTCAGACTTCCAGAAGCAGGCGCTCCGGATCCTCGACGCACTCTTTGACGCGAACGAGGAACTGGACGGCCTCGCGGCCGTCGACCAGGCGGTGGTCGTAGGAGAGCGCGAGGTACATCATCGGCCGAACGACGACCAGGTCGCCGACCGCCACCGGGCGCTTCTGCATGGCGTGCAGGCCCAAGATGCCGCTTTGGGGCGGATTCAGGATGGGCGTCGACAGCAGCGACCCATAGATGCCGCCGTTGGAGATGGTGAACGTCCCGCCTTCCAGCTCTTTGAGGCCCAGCTTGTTGTCGCGGGCCCGGCTGGCCAGATCGGCGATGCTCTTTTCGATGGCCGCGAACGAGAGGCGATCGGCGTCCCGCAGCACCGGCACCACCAACCCCTTGCCGCCGCCCACCGCCACGCCGATGTCGTAGTGATCCTTGTAGACGACGTCGGTGCCGCGCACCTCCGCGTTGACGGCCGGGAAGGCGCGCAACGCCTCGATGGCCGCCTTCACGAAGAACGACATGAAGCCCAGCTTGATGCCGTGTTGCTTGACGAACCGCTCCTGGTGGCGCTCGCGCAGCGCCATCACGCTGGACATGTCGACCTCGTTGAACGTGGTCAGGATGGCCGCGGCGTGCTGCGCCTCGACCAGCCGGCGCGCGATGGTCTTGCGCAGCGGGGACATCGGGACCACCCGCTCGCGCGTCTCGGCCAGCCCCAGGTCGACCTCCGCCGGCTCGAGGGGCGGCGGCTCGACGAGCGGCACGCTGGGCAGCGCCGGGCGTGGCTCGCCCGACTTGGCCTCCGCGGCGCGCTCGATGTCCTGCTTGGAGATGCGCCCGGCCCGGCCAGTCCCCTCCACGTCGTCGGCGGAGAGGCCGCTTTCGGCCAGCGCCCGGCGGGCGGCGGGCCCGGCGCGCAAGGGCGCCTCGGCCGGCGGCCTGGACTTGCCTTCACCGTTGGCCCGCTGGCCGTTGCTCGCCTTGGCCGGCGCCGGCGCCTTGGCCTGACCGGCCGCCGCCTGATCGATTTCGGCGATCACCTCGCCCACGGCCACGGTGTCGCCGGCCTGGCGCAGGATCTTCTTGAGGACGCCGTTCCCCGGCGAGGGCAGCTCGACGGTCGCCTTTTCGCTCTCGACCTCGACCAGCGGCTCGTCGACGCTGATCGTGTCGCCCTCGGCGTGCTTCCAGGCACCCAGCGTGGCCTCCCGCACGGACTCGCCCAGGGCCGGCACCCGCAGCTCGATCGCCATCAGCTCGCTCCTTTTCCGAACGCATCCGCCACCAGGCGGGTCTGCTCACGTGTGTGCCGCTTGGCCGACCCGGTCGCCGGGCTGGCCGACAGGGGGCGGGTGATGGCCAACCAGGGGTGGACTCCCGCCAGAAGCGGCGGCAGCTCGCGGTTCACGTAGGCCCAGGCGCCCATGTTCTTGGGCTCTTCCTGGACCCACACCACCGGCGTCCCCTTCGGGTACCGGGCCAGGATCTCCATCAGATCGTGCCGCCGCAGCGGGAACAGCTGTTCCAGCCGGACGATGGCGACGTCGTCGTAGGTGCGTGCCTCGCGGGCGGCGATGAGGTCGTAATAGATCTTGCCGGTGCAGAGCAAGATCCGCTTCACCTTGGACGGGTCGGTGATCATCGGGTCGGGGATGATGTGCTGGAAGTTCCCCTCGAGGAACGCCGAGAGCGGCGAGGTCGCGGCCGGATGCCGCAGCAGGCTCTTGGGCGACATGATGATGAGCGGCTTGCGGTAGGGGCGCAGCACCTGCCGCCGCAGCGCATGGAAGTAGTTGGCGGGCGTGGTCAGGTTGCAGACCTGCATGTTGTCGTTCACGCACAGATTCAGGAACCGATCCAACCGCGCGTTCGAGTGCTCGGGCCCCTGTCCCTCCATCCCGTGCGGCAGCAGCATCACCAGGCCGCTGACCCGATGCCACTTGGCCTCCGACGAGCTGATGAACTGATCGATGATCACCTGGGCGGCGTTCACGAAGTCGCCGAACTGCGCCTCCCAGATGGTCAGCCCCTCGG
>JAICYS010000310.1 GCA_025934105.1 Myxococcota bacterium
CTGTTCGAAGGCCTCCGCCAGCGCCAGCGCCGCCCGGCAGGGGCCACACAACGCCAGGTGAGCGTCCAGCGCGCGTCGCTCGACCAGGGACAGCACGCCGCGCCGGCTGCGCGCCAGCAGATCGTCGGGACAGCCGTCGCGCCGGCCGCTCACAGCGTCCCCCGCAGCATGTCGGTCAGATCGGGGCTGGCGTCGATGCGATCCCGCAGCCCTTGCTTCGCCAGGCGCAACCGGCTGCGGATCGTCTCGACGGGGCGGCCGACCGCGCGCGCCAGCTCGTCGATCGTGAACCCGTAGGCGGCATGAAGGATCAGCACCTCCGCCTGGTCGGGCGGCAGCTCGTCCAGAAGCGCGCTCAGGGCCTCCCGCCGCCCGCGCAGCAACGCCGCGTCCGCGCCGCTCGAGGGGGCGGCGCTTTCTTCGATCGGATGCCCGTCCGGCGACGCAGCCGCCCAGCGGGCGCGCAGGTCGAGACGCCGCCGGTTCGCGAGCGCGGTCAGCACCGCCACCCGCCAGGCGAAGTGCAGAACCGTGCACTGTCCCCGAAAGCCCGGCAGAGCGTCGGCGAACGCCTGCATCGCCTCCTGGACGACGTCCTCGACGTCCTCGGTCCGCCGGGCCAGCACCCGGCGGACGGCCCGCAGCATCGCGGGTCCGACCTTCAGCAAGAGCTCGTGGACGGCCCGCCGTTCGCCCGCCGAACCGCGGCGAGCCAGATCGGCCAGGTCTTCGTCCGAAAGCCCCACGCCCTGACCAAGTTGCGCGACCGCGGAAAACGGGTCAACCGATGGCGTCCCACCGCCGCGGCTCGTCAACCAAGCAAAATGATCTTGTCAATTCGCACCAGGGTCCGTAGCCTGGCCGCGTCGGTCTGGTGTTCGCCGACAAACTCTTGGACGGAGGCGGCGTATGAGGCGAATGGTGTCGTGGCTGGCGTGGGTTGGGTGTGTTTCGGCGGTGGCGATGGGGTGCGGGAACGAAGCGGGCACCGCCCCCGAGTCCGGCGGTCAATCCGAGGGCGTCGGGTCGATCGCCGTGGCGGCGGGCGCCCTCCCGTTCAGCCCGCTGGCGGCTGCGCCGGCGGCCCCCGCCTTCACCTTCAGCCAAATGCCGCTGGTGCTGAACACGCCCTGGGGCGGACGCACGACCGGCGTCAGCATCAACCCGGCCAACGCGTCGGACGTCATCGCCGCCACCGAGAGCGGCGGCCTGTTTCATACGACGAACGGCGGCACCACCTGGACACACATCGACGGGGTGACACCGTCGAAGTTCGCCGACGTCCGGTTCAGCCCGAACACGTCCGGGGTCGTCATCGCCAGCGCTCAGGGCGACACGCTGGTTCAGAACCACGGCGGAATCTTGCGCAGCACGGACGGCGGCGTGACCTGGTCAAAACCCTCGACCGGGGATCCCACCTGCGAAACCAACCCCAGCGCGTTCGGCATCGCGTACGGGTCGGGGGACCAGGACGTGTTCGTCGGCACCAGCTGCGGTCTGGCGGTCAGCCACGACGCCGGAGCCACCTGGACGCACAAGAATCCGGGTGCTTCGGTGCAGGCCGTGGTTGCCCACCCCGGGATCATCGACGTGTTCTCGCCCGACGGGAACCACCGCTCGACGGACGGCGGCAACAGCTGGTCGGCCCCGCCGCCGACCGCGCCCATCCCGGCGCTGCGGCACCGGTTCATGCCGAATGTCGCCACGCACGCCCTGGCGTCCTCGCCCAGTTCGTCCAGCGTTCTTTTCATCACGATCTACGACGAACGCGGACCCAAGTTCGGCGGCAAGCTCTACGAGTCGGACGACGCGGGCGCGACCTGGACGGACATCAATGCCCCCAACGCGGCGAACGGGCGTCCGACGTTCGTCAAGACGCGCCCGGCGCTCGACGGGGATCCCAGCCACTACGACCTTTACTACGGCGATACGGTCGACACCTTCCGGACGACGTGCGTGAACCAGGCCGGCCAGCAATGCACCCAATCGTTCAACATGTTCGACACCAGCGCGCGCCCGATCGCCAGCGGCCCCTGGAACGGGATGGAGGGGCCGGGCAGCGGCCACACCGACAACATGGACCTGGACTTCCCGTCGGGCAGCAATTGCCCGGCGTACCTCGCCGGTGACGGGGGCGTGCTCACCCCGTCGGGGTGCGGGGACTCGGCTCATTGGGCGGTGACGGCCGGCTGGCAGAACGGCTACAACGCGCTGCAGGTGTTCAAAGTGACCGGGCAGACGCTGACCGCCAACAGCGACTACTACTTCGGAACGCAGGACAACTCGCTCTACGCGTCGACCGACTCGGGCGCCACCTTCAACGGATTCGGCAACGAAGGCGAGACCCTGGAGATCCCGCGGCACCTCGCCGCGCCGACGGGCGCGGGCGAGATCCTGGTGACCGACACGTTCTGGGTGATGTTCGACGGCAGCAACTTCGACGGGACCAGCCCGCGGGGCGCCAAAGGATGGTTCCCGCCGCCGGGTGGCGACGGCGAAGGACCGCTGGTCATCGAGCCGGGCGTCTACTTCCAGTGGGGCGGAGACACGCTGTACCTGACCGTGAACCCGTTGCCCTGGCTCCCCACCAGCGCGCCGACCTGGACGGCCGTGCCCGGCGCCGTCATCGCCGACGACCAGCGCGTCGGACATCTGCAGTGGTCGGGCACCACCGCCAACCCGGTCCTCTTCCAGGCCGTCGTCCGCGGCGACGGCAGCTACGGTTTGGACCGCATCGACGGGGCGCGGATCGGGATGGCCACCGTCGGGGCGATCGACGCGGGACTCACCAACCTCGGCATCGGCGCCAGCAGTCCAGCCAACAACCCGATGTTCGCGGTCGACCCCGCCAACCCCAATCACGTCCTGGCCGCCGACCTGGGGGCACAGGCCATGAAGGTCACGCGCGACGGTGGAACCACCTGGGTCACCGACGCCGCACTCACCAGCGCCGTCACCGGCAACGGGCAGTTCCGGTTTTCAGGGACGCTGTCCGGCGCGTTCATCCCGCCCGGGTCCAACAGCCCCCAGCCCGTGACGTCGGTCAGCGCGCTGGCCATCGACCCGAGCAACGGCAACCGCATCGTCGTCGGGACCGACGAAGCCGGCGTGTTCGCCTCGGTGGACGGAGGCAACAGCTGGGCCGGCGTCCCCGGCTCGGCGGTGGCCAGCTCGCTGTCCAGCGTGTTCTTCGACGAACGGCTGAACCAGGTCTTGCTGTCCAGCTACGGCCGGGCGTTGTGGAAGTTGACCCTGCCCCCGCCCAGCGTCTGCCTCTTCGCAGGCCAGACCTTCGACCTCGCCGATCGCGACAACGTCACGTCCGACCTGGACGCCGGGTCGCACCTGGAGGTGGGCTCGTCGGCACGGTTGCAGGGCAACGGCACCGTCGGCGGGGGGGCCTTCATCCGCTCGAACGGCGTCGTCACCGGCAACCTCACGCTGGGCGGCACGCTGAGCACGCAGGGACCGTTCACGATCGGGGGGACGCTGAGCCAGAACGCCAGCCCGGCCATCCCGGCGCTCGCCACCAAGACCTTCCCGGTGGGGACCGGCACCCGATCGATCTCCAGCAACGTGACGCTGGCGCCCGGCAATTTCGGCAACGTCACCGTTCAAGCGGGCCAGACCGTCACCTTCAACGCCGGAACGTACAACTTCGCGTCGCTGAACGTGATGACCGACGACCTGCTGGTCATCAACGGCGCCGTGACGATCAACGTCCAGGGAAGCTTCCAGCTCGGCGACCGGTCGCGGACCTCCGCCGGCGCGCAGCTGACCGTCTACTCCGACGCGACGTCCATCCGCCTCGGCACCGATCTCAAATTCAACGGCACGCTGGTGGCGCCGGCGGCCAGCATCATGATCTTTTCGCGGACGGTGCTGACCGGCTGCGTGGGTGGCCAGAACGTGTCGTTCGACACCGACATCACCCAGACGGCGGGCGGCCAGGCGCTGCCCTTCAACAACCCGGCCCCCGCCACCTGCACCGACGGCGTCCAGGACGGCGGCGAGACCGGCGTGGATTGCGGCGGGCCGAATTGCGCGCCTTGCCCGTCGCCCAACGTGACGACGGTGGTGAAGGTCACGTCGGATTGGGGGGCCGGCTACTGCGCCGAGCTGGACGTCACCAACCCGGCCACCGTCCCGACGACCAACTGGAGCGTGTCGCTGAACCTCAACGGCTCGACCATCACCCAGACCTGGAACGGGGTGTTTTCGGGGAGCAGCGGGGCGATCACGGTCGGGCCCGGCTTCGATTGGAACCGGATCATCCCGCCCGGCCAGACCAACACCTCCGTCGGGTTTTGCGCGGCCCGGCCCGCCCCCGCCGGGACGGCCTGGGTGAAAGGCGACTCCGGATCCTTCTAACAAACGGTCACTCTCGCCGTGTGTAAGATGAAGGGATGGTGAGAGGACTCGGGACGTCGCTGGCGGTCGCGGTCGGGTTGGCTCTGGCGTTCGCGCAAGGCCCGGGATGCTCGAACTCCAGTTCCACCCGCAGCGGCTCCGGCGGCGCGAGCGGAGGGGCCGGCGTTCATGACGCCGGCGGCACCTCGGCGGGCGGCGCCGGAGCGGCAGGCCAGAACGGCTCCGGCGGCGCGGCCGGGACCGGCACGGGCGGCGCGGCCGGGGCCGGCACGGGCGGCGCGGCCTCCGGCGGCGCGGGCGGCACCGACGGACAAACCTACGACTGCGGTGGGCAGACCTGCACCGTCGGCCAGTCTTACTGCTATCACTTCACGCCCGGGGTGGCCGGCCACACCGGGTCGGATTGCAACCCGACCCCCGACGCCTGCGCCGCCGACCCCTCCTGCAGCTGCCTCTGTCCGCCCTCGTCGAATGCCGCGCTGGGCTGCGTTCCGGCGGGAATGACCAACACCGGAAACTTCTGCTCCTGTTCGAACGGCGGCGGCCGGGCGGTCGTCAGCTGCGCCGGATCGTGACGCCCGGCGCCCGAGGCCACCAAGCGCCGCCTGCGAAGCGGCGCACCTCAGCTCGGTCGAGGCGAGGACGCGGGCCGCCGAATTTTCCGCGGAGGGGCGTAAGATCTGAGCCGATCGTGACGGTTCGGACGCTCTGAATGCACGCGATGGATCCACGCGTCAGCTACCCGGCCGCGGTGACCACCGACGACGCCACCCTGGTCGCCCAGACGCTGGCCGGGAACGACCGGGCGTTCGAGGCGCTCTACCGGCGCCATGTCCGCTATGTGGCCGGCGTGACCTATCGTTTGCTGGGCGGCGACGCCGAGGTGGACGACGTCCTTCAGAAGGCGTTCCTGGACGCGGCCGGCGCCCTGGCCGGCCTGCGCGACCCCGCCGAGTTTCGGGCCTGGTTAGTGCGCATCGCCGTCCGGCGCGTCTACCGGCTGTTGGCGCGCAAGCGGCGCTGGCGCTGGCTGCAAGCCGAGATGAAGGCGGTCATGCCACCGGTCTCCGACCCGCAGACCCGCCACCGCGTGCAGGAGCTGTACGACGCGCTGGCGCGGCTGCCGCCCAAGCTGCGCATTCCCTGGACGCTGCACCTGGTGGACGGCGAGACGCTGCCCGAGGTGGGCCGCCTGTGCGACATCTCGGTGGCGACGGCCAAGCGGCGGATCGCCGACGCGGCGGCCCGGCTGGATCGGAGGCTCCATGACGCCTGATCCGAAGCTGCGCGGCGCGCTGGAGCCGCCCTGGAGCGACGTGCGCGAGCAGCGGCTGCTGGGGCGGATCGCGGAGGCACGCCGCCAGCGCGCCCCGCGACATCGGCGGCGGACGCTGATCGCGGCGGGCGCGATGCTGGCGGCCGGCGCGGCGGTGGCGGCGGTGGTGGGCGTGCGGCACGGCGACCGCCTCGCCTC
>JAICYS010000082.1 GCA_025934105.1 Myxococcota bacterium
GGCCGCGCCCACCCCCGACGCCGGTCCCGCCGCCGCCGGGCCGCCGGCCGCCGCCGACAAACCGGACGTCAAGTCGGACGACGAGCCGGATGAAGAGGCGCTGCTGAAGACCGCCGTTCCGAACGCCGAGATCGCCGTCATCGGCGAAGAGGACTCCCAGGCCGAGACGCACGCCAAGACTGCCCGGCCGCCCCGCGCGGCGGCCCGGCCGGCCGCGCGGCCGGTGACCGCCGTCCTGCACATCACCAGCGCCCCCAGCGGCGCGGTCGTGCGCACGAAGGCGCAGGTGCTGGGGCGAACGCCGCTCAACATCCACTTCAAGGCCGGCAACATCTACGAGATCGCGTTCATCAAGGCCGGCTACGAGACGGCGACGCGCCGCTTCGCCGTGCGCGGCCCCAGCGAGCGCCGGATCGCCGTCGCGCTGAAGAAGCGGCCCGAGCCGAAACGCACCTCGTTCTTCCACCCGCACCGATGAGCGCGTCACTGGGAACCGCCGTCTGGACCGCCCTCTCCTTGTGGGCGGTGGCCGGCATGGCCGCGGGCGATGCGCACGCGCCCGACGTCGATCGCCTGCGGGGCGCGGCGCTGGACGCCATCGCGCGGGCCCGCACGGCCGTCCACAAGTCCGGCTCCGCGCTGCTGCGCGAGGTGACCTTGCCGTCCATCGAACGGCTGGTCGAGGACGCCGACCTGCGGCGGGCCTCCCCGACGGTGCCGGATCGCGACGCGCGCTTCGTGCGCGAGACGCTGCTCACCGCCCGCGCCTACGCCGACCGGGTGGCCGCCGGCGACGATCCCTACCGGACCGCCAGCGGCGTGTTCGTGAAGGCCTATCGCGCGGATTGGGACGGGACCCTGCAGCCCTACGCGCTTTACGTGCCGCGCGGGTACGATCCGGCCAAGCGGTGGCCGCTCATCGTCGCGCTGCACGGGGCGTACTCGAACCCGCTGCACAACCTGCGGCGGGTGTTCGGCCTCGACAACCGCCCCGGCGAGACCGACGACGAGGCGGCGCGCAACCCGCTGCCGCTGCCCGACGTCCCCGCGCTGGTGGTCTCGCCGTTCGGGCGGGGCGGGCTGATGGGCTACGACGGCCTCGGCGAAGCGGACGTGATGCGGGTCATCGCGGACGTCCGGCGCGCCTATTCCGTCGACCCCGAGCGGATCACGCTGACGGGCCTCTCCATGGGCGGGGGGGGCGCGTGGGCGATTGGCCTCCGCCATCCCGAGCTGTTCGCGGCGCTGGCGCCGGTCTGCGGCATCTCCGATTTCGCGCGGATGGTGCCGCCGGCCGAGGCGCCTTTCTACGATCTGCCGCAGCTCGAGGCGCTGTCGCCGCCGGCCATCGCCCAGAACGCCGCGCACATGCAGGTGATGATCTTCCATGGGGCCGACGACCCGACGGTGCCGGTCCAGGACTCGCGCAAGATGGCGGCGCGCTACCGGGCGCTCGGGTGGCTGGGCAAGAACGTCAGCTACACCGAGTACCCGGGCGTCAAGCACGAGGCCTGGATCCCGGCCTACAAAGGGGCGGGGCTGCTGCGCCGGCTGGCGTCGATCCGGCGGGACCCGGCGGCGCCCCGCGTGCCTTTGTCGCCGCCGCCGCCCGGTCAGGCCGTTCCGGGCCTGTACGGCAAGAGCGTGCCGCGGCAGCACCCGCATCTCTACGTCTATGGCACGCACGGGGCGCCCGACGCGGTGGCGGCGGCGCGCCGCCTGGCGCAGGCGCTGGCCGACTGGGGCCCGATGGTGGCCGCCACGTTCACCGTCAAGGCGGACCGGGACGTCACGGCCGGCGACCGGGCCCGCTTCAATCTGGTGCTGGTGGGCGCGGCGCCGTTCAACGCGCTGGCGCCGGCCGTGCCGGCGGCTCCGGCGGCGCTGGGTGACCGCGCCTTTCGCGCGCTGGTTCCGGACCCCGGCGCGCCCAGCAAGCTGGCCCTGGTGTTCGGCGCCGCGACGGCGCCCGGCTTCGCGCGATTGCAGCGGTTCGCGGGACCCAACCGGGATCACTCGGCCCCCGAGCCCAATCGTGTTTACGTGGAGGTCCCATGACGACCGGCCGCCGCATGTTGCCCGCCCTCGCGACCTTGCTCGGCTGCGGGGGCGGCGGGCCGACGCTGGTGCCCAGCAGCGCGCTGCCCCAGCAGAACGTCATGGTCATCGACGAGGGCATGGATCTGTCCGTCCCCGACCTGCAGGGCCGCGTGGCGGCGGCCTACACCGAGACCTGCGTCCAGTCTTCGGGCGGCGGCGGCTCGCTGGTCCCGCCCGGCGGCCCGGTCGACGCCGGACCGCAGTTCGATTCGCTCAAGCAGATGTTCATCGCGGCCTTCGCGCAGACCGACGACAGCTGCCATCTGAGGTTGGGGATCTCGTCCAAGCCCGATCCGCTGGCGGCGGTGGCGAAGTACAAGCAGCGCTGGAACCAGATGGTGCGGGCCAACCAGGTGGGCGGCCAGGTGTTCGCGACTGCCGAGTGGTCGGAGTTGACCGCCGCGCTGGACAAGGAACTTCAGACCTTCGCCTACCACGGCACCTCGACCTCGACGACCATCGCGCACGACAACCCGAACGTGCGGCTGGTGCTGGTCGAGCGCGAGCTCCAGTCCGAGTCGCAGCTGCAGGCGGGCTTCACCTGCTTCGATCAAGCGGAGATCGATCAGGTGGTCGCGCTGCTGAACGACCCCGACGTGTTCGCGGCGGCCGCGCGCCAGCCGGCCACGCTGGACACGGAGCTGGCGGCGGCGATGGCCTCCCACAAGGTGGGTCTGGTGAACGAGAGCTTCGGGGCCAGCTCCCGGGCGGCGCTGGAGAACCTGCAGGCGGCGAACTGCCCGGACCAGCCCATCGATCTGTCGGCGTACTTCACCGTGCTCAGCGCCGTCGACGTGGCGCACGCCGCCACCTTGACCGGGCCGGCGGCGCTGACCCTCAAGGCGGCTGGCAACGACGGCGCGCTCATCGACTCGGGCGCCGACGCGCTGGACTGCGTGCCGGGCGACCCGACCACGCTGCTGGTCGGCAGTTACGATCCGGCCAACGGCACGCAGAACATGTTCTCGAACCACGGCGCCTGCGTGGCTGTGTACGCGCCGGGCCAGGGGATCGTCACGACCTACGCCGGCGGCTGGCTGTTCTACGTGGACGGAACCAGCTTCGCGTCGCCGCTGACCGCCTGGTTCGCGTCGGCGAACGCGCCGTCGCCTTTCTCCGTGTCCAGCGCCCGGCAGGTGGTGCTGGCCAACGTCGACGGGGCCCAGCAGCTTCCCGCCAGCCTGTTCCCGGCGGACTTCTTCTACGCGCCCTCGGAGGCCACGGCGGACGCGCTGGTGGCGCTGCCGCTTCGAGCGGCGGCCGCCCGCCGCCAGCTGTCGTGGGTCGACCTGCATCGGGTGATGGCCCCATTGCAGCGCCTGCGGGCCCTGCGCGGCGGTTGACCGGATCGATCCCATTTCAGGGGGAAATCCCGGTCGAAAACCACCCGGGACCGGCCTATACTCCCGCGCCCATGGCGAGCTTGAAGCTGAAACCAGGAGTCATCACCGGCGACGGTCTCAAAGAGCTGTTCGCTTATTGCAGGACCGCGCAGGCCGCGCTGCCGGCGGTGAACGTGATCGGATCCAACTCGGCGAACGCGGCGCTGGCGGCCGCCAAGGAAGCCAAGGCGCCGATCATCGTCCAGCTGTCGCACACCGGCGCGCAGTTCTACGGCGGCAAGAGCCTGGACAACAGCGCCCAGCAGGCCTCGATCGCCGGCGCCATCGCGGGCGCCCTGCACGTCCGGACGATGGCCAAGGTGTACGGGGTCCCGGTGGTGCTGCACACCGACCACTGCGCCAAGAAGATCCTGCCCTGGGTCGAGGGCGTGATCGCCGCCAGCGAGGAGTACTTCGCGCGTCACGGCGAGCCCCTGTTCAGCTCGCACATGCTGGATCTCTCGGAACAGCCGCTGAGCGAGAACATCGAGATCAGCGTCCGCACCCTCAAGCGGCTTTCCAAGATCAAGGCCACCCTGGAGATCGAGCTGGGGATCACCGGCGGCGAGGAAGACGGCGTCGACAATTCGGGCGTGGAGCACTCGAAGCTGTACACCCAGCCCGAGGACGTGCTGAAGGCCTACGACGCGCTGTCGCCGATCGGCAGCTTCACCGTGGCCGCCGCCTTCGGAAACACGCACGGCGTGTACGCGGCCGGCAACGTCAAGCTGAAGCCCACCATCCTGCGCGATTCGCAAAAGTACATCCAAGCGCAGCGCCAGACCGGCCCCCACCCGGTGAACTTCGTGTTCCACGGCGGCTCGGGCTCGTCGGCGGAGGAGATCACCGAGGCGGTCTCCTACGGCGTCGTGAAGATGAACATCGACACCGACACCCAGTGGGCGTTCACGCACCCGATCAAGCAGTTCATGGACGACAAGGGCGCCTACCTCAAGTCGCAGATCGGCAATCCCGAGGGTCCGGACAAGCCGAACAAAAAGTACATCGACCCGCGCGGCTGGCTGCACCTCGGCGAGAAGGGAATCACGGCCCGCCTCGTGCAGGCCTTCAAAGAGCTGGGCGCGTCCGGCAAGTTCGACTTCTGACCTGCTTCATCGCCTGGCCCGGCGTGATCCTCCTCGGGATCACGCGGACCGGCGAGCGGGCCTCGCGGGCGGCAACTACCGCAGCGAGGCCTGGACCTGCGGCGGCAGGCGCGTCGGGGCCCCCGTGCGCGCGTGCCAGGAGACGGCCGTGGCGCGGCTCACCGCGACGCAGACGGACTGGCCCGCGGCCAGCGTCAGATCCGTCTCGCCGTTCCACTTCAGCGGCGCGCCGGCGCGGCAATCCGTCGTCGCCCCGTCCACGCGCGAAAAGCGCGCCCCCGCCCTCTGCTCCACGTTGACGTGGAGAATCTGGATCGGACCGGTCACGAGGAGCGCCGGTCCGGAGCTTGCGACCTGCGCGCTGCCACGCACGTCGTTTGCCGTCGCGCAGCCGCCCGTGAAGACGCAATGAAATCGGCTCGTTACAGCCCTGAGAGCTGCTTCCGCAAGGCAGAGATGAGTCTATCGTTCTCCGCCGGTTTGCCGACCGTCAAACGGAGCTTCGTTCGCAGTTCTGGCGCCGCCCACCATCGGACCAGCAGGCCGTCGCGCTTCAGCGCCTCGTAAATTTGCTGCGCGCGGTCACCGAATTCGACGAATAGAAAGTTGCCGGTCGGCTCGGGGAACGTCAGGCCCAGCTGGGCCAGCGCCACCTCCAGCCGCGCCCGCTCGGCGACGGTCTGGCGCACGCACCGGTCGTAATAGGCGCGATCTTCCAGCGCCGCGACGCCCAGCGCCTGGCTGATGACGTTGACGTTGTAGCTGTCCTTCACCTTGATCAGCGCTTCGACCAGCGGCGCGGCGGCGAACAGCAGCCCAAGCCGCGCGCCGGCCAAGCTGTAGCTCTTCGAGAGCGTCCGCAACACGACCAGGTTCGGGTGCGCGTCGAGAAACGGCAGCATGCTGGCCTCGACGCCGCCGGCCAGCGCGAAGTCGACGTACGCCTCGTCGACCACCACGACGGCGTCCCGCGCGTCCTCGCACAGCGCCCGCAGCTCGGCGACGGGAACCAGCGTCGAGGTCGGGTTGTTCGGATTGGCGAGGATGATCAGCTTGGCCCGCTGGCGCGCCAGCTCCGGCGGCAAGCGCAGGCGGCGCCCGTCGGCCAGGAAGGGCACGCGCACCAAGGTGGCGCCCTGTAACGAGGCCAGCGTGTCGTAGAGCCCGTACGTGGGCCAGGGGCAGGCCACCCGGTCGCCCGGGTCGAGAAACGCGCGATAAAGGATGGTCAGACAGTCGTCCGACCCGTTGCCGGCCAGCACCTGCTGGGCGGCCACGCCGAACCGCGCGGCGGCGGCGGAGCGCAGCTTGCGGCTGACCGGATCGGGGTAGAGGCGCAGCGACTCGTCGGCGATGGCGGCCAGCGTGGCCATCACCCGCGGCGACGGCGGATGCGCCCCCTCGTTGGTGTTCAACTTGGTCAAATCCGCGATCTGCTCGCCCGGCGTGTAGGCTGGCATGGCGCGGATGGTGGGGCGCAAGAGGTCCAGGGGGGAGAGGGCGGGCTTGTCTGGCATTTTGAGACGGGGTTAGGCTAACCGAGATGGCGCGCATCCTCATCATCGACGACAACGAAACGATGCGTGAGGGGCTGGGCGCCACCGTGCGCCGGATGGGGCACGAGGCGGCCCTGGCCGCTTCGGGCGACGAGGGGCTGCGGCAGTTCGCGGCCGCCCGCGGCGCCGTCGATTTCGTGATGACCGACCTCAAGATGGACGGGCGGGGCGGCCTGGAGGTCGTGAGGGGCGTGACCGAGCGGGACCCCGATTGCCCCGTCATGATCGTGACCGCCTTCGGCACCGTCGAGACCGCCGTGGAGGCGATGCGCCTGGGGGCCTTCGACTTCCTTCAGAAGCCGTTCGCCCCCGAGGTGGTGCGCTTGAAGGTGGCGCGCGCGCTGGAGCTGCGCGCGGCGCGTCGCGCGCGCGAGCGGGCCGAGGCCGAGACGGCGGCGCTGCGCGACGACGCGGCCCGGCCCTACCAGTTCGCCGAGATCGTCGGCACCACGCCCGCCATGCGCGCCGTGTTCGCGCTGATCGAGAAGGTCGCGCCCACCGACGCGTCCGTCTACATCCACGGCGAGTCGGGGACCGGCAAAGAGCTGGTGGCGCGCGCCATCCACGCGCGGTCCAGGCGCTCGGCCGGGCCGTTCGTGAAGGTGAACTGCGGCGCGCTGGCCGAGACCCTGCTGGAGTCCGAGCTGTTCGGGCACGAAAAGGGGGCGTTCACCGGGGCGGTCAAGCGCAAGCTGGGGCGGTTCGAGCTGGCCGACAAAGGGACGCTGTTCCTCGACGAGATCGGCGACGTCACGCCGGCCCTGCAGCTCAAGCTGCTGCGCGTCCTGCAAGAGCGGGAGTTCGAGCGCGTGGGGGGCGAGGAGACCATCAAGGTCGACGTGCGGGTCATCTCGGCCACGCACCGGGACATCGCCGCCGAGGCGGCCGCCGGTCGGTTCCGCGAGGACCTGTTTTATCGGCTGCACGTGGTCCCGTGCGAGGTGCCGCCGCTGCGCGACCGCAAGGACGACATCGCGCGCCTGGCCACGCACTTCGTCGCCAAGCTGGGCCCGCGAACCAACCCCGCCATCGACCCGGCCCGCGGCATCACCGACGCGGCGCTGGCGCGCCTGGCCCTTTACAACTGGCCGGGCAACGTTCGCGAGCTGGAGAACGTGATCGAGCAGGCGCTGGTGTTCGCCGAAGGGACGGCCATCGACGTGGGCGCGCTGCCCGCCTCGGTGCGCGGGGACCTTCCCGACAACGCCCTGGCGCTGCCCGGCGGCGAGATGTCGCTGCCCGACACGCTGGAGCACCTGGAGCGCGAGCTGATTCAGCGCGCCTACGACCGCAGCGGCGGCGTGAAGACCGAGACGGCGCGGCTGCTGGGGATCAAGACCAGCGCGCTCTACTACAAGCTGGAGAAGTACGGCATCGGGACCATCGAGAGCCGCGCCGACAAGACGGCGCCGGGCGCGATCGAGGGTGAGGAGGCGCTGCTCGACGACGGACCCACACCCGGAGGCGGTCACGGATCAGCGCGCTGAGCCGAGGCACGCCACGCACCTGTGGATGGCGGCCGCGCTGGCGCTGACGCTGGTGATGATCGGGTGCGCGACGGCCGAGGGGGCGCGCCGCCACCACCGGCCGCGCGTGGAAGAGGGGCCGGCCAGCTACTACGGGCGCGGCTTCGCCGGCCGCCGCACCGCCTCGGGCGAGCGGTTCGATCCGCGCGCGATGACCGCCGCCAGTCCGTCGCTGCCGTTCGGGACCCGCGTGCGGGTCACGCGCGCCGGCGGGCAGTCGGTGACGGTGCGGATCAACGACCGGTGCGGCTGCCCGGGCGGCCGCATCATCGATCTGTCCGAGGGGGCCGCCCGCCGCTTGGGCATGATCAAGGCCGGCGTCGTGACCGTCCGGGTCGAGGTGCTCGACCCCTGATTCAGGCGGCGGCTTGCTTGCGCCAGAGGCGCCACTCGGCGATGACCTGCTCGGCCATCGCGCCCGCCACATCGTGCAGCCAGCGCCCGCGCAGCGCCGCCAGCTGGCGGCGGACGGCGGCGCGGGCGCCCGGCGTGCCCAGGTGGACGTTGGCCGCTTCGAATCCCATCGCGTAA
The DNA here is from genome assembly GCA_025934105.1 of Myxococcota bacterium. Lineage (GTDB taxonomy): Bacteria > Myxococcota_A > Polyangia > Fen-1088 > Fen-1088 > JADGRB01. The sequence goes on from JAICYS010000082.1 coordinate 8,202, forward strand.
AGCAGGCGCTCTTCGTCGCGCGACGTGGGAAGGTCGACCAGGTCGATGCGGGTGCAGTGCGGGGCCAGCCGCCGTACCATCCAGCGCCCGGCCACCCGCACCGTCGGATCGGGAACGCGCACCGCCCGCCGGACGGTGGCGTTGATCGAGTTGGCGCGCGCGCCGGGACGTCCACTGGCCCAGGTCCAGGCGGACGGCGCGACGGCCTTGGCCTCGCGCGCGACGGCGCCGCCGTTCCAGGCCGCGATGCCGACGAAACGCGGGCGGCCCAGGCTCCCCAGGCCGGCCACGCGCCGGGTGAACCGGATCTCGAGGCCGGTGGCCGGCATTCCAGCGCGGATGGCCGCCGCCGCCGTCCGGTCCACGTCGCGCGCCGTCTTCAGCGCCTGCATCTTGGCCCAGAACGTCGGCGGGTGGCGCAGCTCGCCGGTGGCCAGACGGCGCAGCCAGCCGTGCTCTTCCTCGAGGACGAACGGCCGGCCGCCGGCATCCAGCGCGTCGCGGTAACCGCTCAGGATGATCTGGCAGGCCGACCGGCCCCGCACGCGCAAGGTGCGGGCGGCGATGGCCAGGTGCGCGCTGGCTGCCAGACGCACGAGATCCTGCGTCCAGGGGAGCCGGGTGGCCTCGTCGAAGTCGTTGATCCCCCAGATGAGGCGCCCGTCCGCGTCGCGCCAGGTGCCGTAGTTCTCGAGGTGCAGATCGCCGACCGACAGCACGGAGGCGGCGCGCGCCAGATCGCCGGCGGCCGCGCGCCAGAGCTGGCACCAGCGGTAGAACGTGCCGCGAAGGAACTGGAACGGGCCCTCGCTCATGCGCCGGTGCTTGAGGCGCAGGTCGGCGCGGACCAGCGGCATCCGCGCGCCCAGCCAGTCCTCGTAACGTCGCGTGGCCGAGGTTAGCGGCTCGACGGCAGCGGCCGCGGCGCGGCGGCTCACACGCGGCGGGCGGTCTTCACCCGCAGGATCGGGCCGGTCATGGCGATTCCCATGGCCTCTTCGTCGACGGCGCCGTCGACCTCGACCTTGGCGCCGTCCTGTTCGATCGGGCGGGTGGCGCCTTCGAGGACGTAGGTCGTGCCGTCGTCGGCCTCCAACTGCCAGTGTCCGCCTTCGAGGTCGCTGCGCCGGACCGTGCCGCGGATTGTGCTCATGGAGAAAGTATAGCCGCGCCGCGCGGCAGCGTCGTCGGCCGCCCGCCTCCCATCCATGAACTTGACGGCCCCGACCGGACGATCAGGTTGAACATGGAACATCGCGGAGGTGGGACATGTCGAAGGGTTTGAAGGGGTTGATCGGGGGAGGCTTGCTGTCGGTGGGCCTGCTGTTCGGCACGGCCGGCGCCGCGCGCGCCGCGGATACGCCGTATGACCCGCGCGGCGGCCGCGACCAGGAGATCATCACGCAGCTTCACCAGCGCAATCAGGATCTGATCGCGGCGGCTCGCGTCGCGGAGGATCGCGCCTCGCGCGGCGACGTGAAGGACTACGCGGCCCGGGTCATCGCGGACCGCCAGGCGGCCGACGCCAGGCTGATGGCGTACGCGCAGGAACAGGGGATGAACATCCCCGAGATCCAGACCTCTGCAGGCGCGCTACCCCACGGGCCGCTGGCCGTCGCGCGCTTGACGAACGTGTCGGCCGACCGGTTCGGTCCGTACTTCGCGGCGGACATGGCGGCGCGCGAGCAGGCCGCCGTCGACGAGGCGACCCGCGCGCAGAACATCTCGCAGGGGCCCCGGCTGACGGACCTCATCCGCGACGACGTTCTCCCGACGCTGCGCGACGAGCAGGCGGGCGCGGTCTCGCTGACGGCGGCGCTGCCTCCGCTGCAGACGCCGGCGGTGCAGCAGCCGGGCGAGCCGGCGGTGGCGAGCTGGGCGCTGCCGAACGCGCCACGCTGACGCCGCTACTTGGTCACGTCGGCGTGCTTGAAGATGCGGCCGGGATCCAGCCCCAGCGCTTCGATCGTCTGGTGGTCGGGGATCCCGGTCTCGGGCAGGTCGCGGGCCTTCTGGAATTTCCGCAGCCCCGCGTCCAGCGACGCGTGCCGGTCGTTCTTGTCGAGGTAACCGCCGTCGGCCAGCTTGTCGCGGATCTGGTCCTCGCCGCCGGGCGCCAGCAGACCCTCCGGGCTGGACGCGACCGGGATGCCGCCGCGGATCTCGGCCGGGTTCTGCTTGTGGGACTGGCCGGCGGCGCGGCCCGGAACGCGCTCCGGATGGTCGGCCGGCGGGGTCCGCTCTTCGGCCTTCTCCGGCGCCGACGGTGACGTGGCGTCGGTGCTGTGGGCGTGGCCGCAGCCGAGCGCACCGGCCACGGCACCCAGCGCCAGGACGTGGGCCAGCTTCATCTGGCGCCCGCCGGCTGCGCCTTGGGCGGACCGGCCTCCTTCTTCACCGCGTGCTTGGCCTGGTCGAGGATCCCCTGCTTGCCCTCGGCGCGTTCCGGCGGCACGTCGCGGAAGCTGGCCGACATGCCTTCGACGAAGGCGTTCCGGATGACGCCGAAGATGGTCGGCCAGAGCTGGACGTCCGGATTGTCGAGCCGCCCCTCGATCGGGATCACCGTCGCCACCGCGTTCCGGCCGGGCACCCGATCCGAGAACAGGTTCAGCGTCTTGTCCGCCAGCCAGGCCTTCAGGCGGTTTCCGATGCCGCCTTCGGTCGGCTTGACCTCGACGTTCTTCAGCACCGGCTTCACGCCGCCGGTGATGCGCCCGTCGCGGCTCTTGAACTCGACGAACAGGTCCAGCGTCCCCTTCGAGGTCTGCAGCTTGGTCTGCGGCTCGATGAGGTCGTACAGCTCCGCCACGCGCCAGCCGCGCACCTCCACCTGCCCCGCGAAGGCCAGCGGGCGCGCGAACGGGTTGGCCGACACGAACATCTTCGCGTCGCCGCTGCGGCCCAGCACCGCCGACGCGCTGAGGGTGGCCGGCTCGCCTCCCGACAGCTTGCGCCGGGTGGCCAGGTTCTCGACGGCCACTTCGATGTCGTGAACCCAGATCTGTGGCTGGCCCTTCATCACCAGGTCGCGGAACAGGAATTCGCCGTCGCGGATCTCGATCCGGTTCACGCGCGCCGGCAGCACCTCGTGCAGCAGCGGGGCCAGATCGGGCGGCTGCGCCGCCTCCTTCTTGGCGGCCGACTGGCGCACCGTGTAGATGACCTTTGGCTCGTCGATACGGGCGCTGGCGACGATCCGCCCGCGCAGCAGCCGGCTCATGTCGAGTCCGGCCTTCACCCGCTCGGCGTAGAACAGGGGGTGCTTCCAGCCCGGGTCGACGCGCTCGTCGATCTTCAGCTTGTGAATCTCGTAGCCGGGCGGGAACACCGTCACGTGGACGCTCTGGAAGTCGCCGCGCATCGTGTCCGACGCGTTCAATCCCTTGCGCGTGTAGTGCGCGGCGACGGGATCCAGGATCAGGCGGATGATCACGACCACGGCGATCACCACGCCGAGCGCGATCCACCAGCCCCAGTGATGCCGGCGCCGCGACGGCGCGGCGCTCTTGCGGGCCGGCTCAGAAATCGGCCGGTGGGTCGTCCCGAGCGTTCCCACCTCTGATCGCATCAGCATCAATTTGGGCGCGGGCGCACGCTCTGCAAGCGGCGGGCGCTGCGATAAGCTGCCGGTCGGAGGGGGACGATGCTGGGACCCGTGCACGAGTATCGCGTCCTCATACGCGAGCAGCACCTGGACACGTTGGGACACGTCAACAACGCAAAGTACCTGGAGCTGTTCGAGGAGGCGCGCTGGGACCTCATCACGCGCAACGGCTATGGCCTGGAGGACATCGTCCGACTTCGCGTCGCGCCCACCATCCTGGAGGTGACGGTGAAGTTCCAGCGCGAGGTCCGCAACCGGCAAGCGGTCGTCATCAAGAGCTGGACCGACTCCTACGCCGGAAAGGTCGCGCGCTTCGTCCAGCGGATGCTGGACGACCAGGCGCGGGTCTGCTGCGAGGGGGTGTTCGTCATGGGCCTGTTCGACCTCGACGCGCGCAAGTTGATTCCGCCCACGCCGGACTGGCTGCGCGCGGTCGGCATCCCGCCGGAGGCGCTGGCTACGGAGAAGCCAGGGGCATGAGGTACTTCTGGATGTAGCTGTCGCGGCCGCTGATGAAGTAGCCGGCCTGCGTCTGGTACATCGCGACGTCGTCGTTCGAGTAGGGCTTCTTCGTGTCCATCGGGACGTAGGGCGCGATCTGGGCCGCCACCCGCTCTTCTTCGGCCTTCCAGCCGAGCTGCGTGGCCTTGGCGTCGACCTCCATGAGCTGGTCGGCGAACTGCTGGTAGCAGGAGGGCGTGGCGGCGCAGTCGCGGGCCAGCACCGACTTCACCTGGTTGACGAAGTCGTAGTCGGCCGTGGAGAGCGCGTCGTTGATGCCCGTCGGGATGAAGTTGATCTGTTTGGTCGTCGGGTCGGTGTAGATCTCGGCGTTGGCGCCGGCGGGCTCGTTGGTGGCCGCGTAAGGCCAGCCGCCCCATTTGCCGGTCAAGACCACGATCGCCCAAAAGCGGGTGAACTCCTTCAGGTTCACGGACTGCGCCGCCGCCGTGATGGCGGCGTCGGCCGGTTGCATCGCCAGGGCCGCCATCGCGTCGGTGATGAGCGTGGTGTCCATCGAGCCGTCGTCGTACTGAAAGTTCGCCAGGTACTGCGTCTGGAAGTCGGCGTAGTTGATCGTGAAGACGCCGCCGCTGGCGTCGGTGAAGTAGTTGGCCATGAGCTGACTGCGCGGTTCCTCGACGGTCGCGTAAAGGCCCAGCGCCTGCCCGTTCATCGTCACCCATGAGTGGTTGCACCGCGAGGCGGGCACGCCGCCCATCTGGCGCGCGATCCAGTAGGCCAGACGCTCGTGGAGCATGGAGGGGTCGGTCGCCATGTTGTTCAGCAGGAACTCCTTGAGGCCGAAGAACTTGGCGCCCTTGGTGAACTTGTTGATGTTGACGCGAAAGCCGGGCTTCTGGTCGATCGTCATGAACGAGGCGGTCCCCTTCAGATCGACGCCGACAGGCCCGTAGCTGCGGCCCTCGTACACCAGGGTCGCCGGGACCCAGGTGTCCGGGCTCGAGCGGAGGGAGGCGATGTCGGCGTCGGCGATCTTGAGCTCGAACTGCGGAATGAGGTCGTAGCCCAGCACGCGGTCGCTGACGTCACCGGCCGCCGCGATGGTCTCGGCCGGATCGGCGTCGGCCTGCGCCGCGCGGGGATGGCCGCTGCCGGTCGGGTTGGCGGTCCCAGGCGAGACGGTCCACTCGGCGGCGACCCAGTTGTCCGAGCCGTCCGGCTCGCGCGCCGCCGACATGTCCGTCACTTGCGCGCCGTACGTCAGGCGATCGATGAAGCTGCCGTCCGGTCGGGCCAGCCCCAGGGACCCGCCGCCCGATGACAGCAGAATTGCCACGTGGGCCGCTCCGGCCGCGGGATTGCCGTCGGCCCACAACAGCAGGAATCCCCCGGCCGGCACGACGGTTCCGGCCGGCAGGACCGACTTCTTCGGCGCGGAGAAGTCGTCGGTGATCCCGTAACCGCCGAGGGGGACGTCCTGCGAGGAGGGGTTGTAAATCTCGAACCACGGCGAGGGGGCGCCGGTGTCGTCCTTCGTGGTGAGCACGTTGTCGGCCATGATCTCGTTGATGCTGAGCTGGCCGTCGACGCTGGGGTCGACGGCGGCGGCGTCGGGCGGCGGCGTCGCGACCCCGCCGTCGGCGCCGGCAGAGCCGAGGCCGCCGGCACCGCTCGCGCCGGCTCCCCCCAGGCCGGTGCCGGCGGCCGGCTCACCGCCACCCGACCCGCAGCCGGCGGCGGCCCCCGTCATCAACAAGACCGCCACCCACCCGAAGCCCTGCCTCGCCTTCATGGGGCCAGCGACAAGCAATCGCGCGGCCAGTGTCCGAGATCGCTGCGCGGCGCGACGTTCGGCGGCGCGCGCGTTACCGGCAGGCGACACGCTGTTTCCGGATTCGGCCCCGGCGCCATCGGCCGTGCCCCGTCCATTCGAGTTCACATGCCACTTGCCGGGCCGGGGGTGGACGGCACTTGCCTTGCTACGTCCTCGCACGGCGAGAACGAGCATGAGCAACCTGACAAAGTGCGGCGGCGTGGCCGGGATCGCGGTCTTGCTGACGGGGGCAATCGGGTGTGGCGGAGCGAGCAGCGGGCAACCCACCGGCGGAGCGGTCGGGACGGGGCTCACCAGTGTCGTCGGCACCGGCGGTGACGGCGGCACGGGCGTCGGATTGACGAGCGGCGGCCCGGGCGGGGACGGCGCGGGCGGCCAGGGCGCCGACGCCGGTGGGCCGCCCGCGATCCAGTCCGGCTGCGCCGACCTGTTCGCCGACGGTCCGCCGCAGACCTTCTCGGTCGACATCAGCGACAGCGAATGGCAGGCGATGGACGCCGAGTTCCACAACGTGGCCGCGCTGGAGACCGGGCAGGACTTCACCGTCTACCACCCGATCGTCCTTCATTACGGCACCGAAACGGTGACCGACGCGGCCATCAAGCTGCACGGCCAATCGTCGTGGTTGCTGACCGTCATGTTCGACGCGAACCCGAAGATGCAGTTCGACGTCTCGTTCAATCAGTACAACCAGAGCGGCAAGTTTCACGGCCTCAGCAAGATCGTCTTCGACATGCCGCGCGAGGACCTGACGTACATGCACGACCGCCTGGCCCATCACTGGATGCGCAACGTCGGGATCATGGCCGGCTGCACGACCAATGCGCGGTTGAACATCAACGGCAGCTATTACGGTCTTTACGTGCTGGAAGAGAACGTGAACGGCAAGCTGGTCCAGGAGTTCTTCCCGAACAACCCCGACGGCGACCTGTGGAAGGGCGCCGAGATCGCCGAGACCAACCAGAGCTCGCCCAATTGGGACCGGTTGATGGCGTTCAAGCAGGCCAAGGATCTGCCGTCGATCTCGCAGATCGTCGACATCCAGAATTCGCTGACCGCCTGGGGGGCCGAGGCCCTGCTGTACGACGGCGACGGCTATTACGGCGGCTTCCACAACTTCTACATCTACGACCAGGGAACACCCGGCTTCCTCTTCCTGCCCCAGGACACCGACTCGACCTTCGACTGGTTGGTGCAGTTCGACGTGGTCGGCTCGACGGATCACCCGGTCTACTGGTGGTACAAGCGGGCCCCGCCGGCGCCGACCCCGGGGGACAAGTGGGTACCGGTGCTCAGCGACGCGGGTTGGCGCGTGAAGTACGCCGACGCCATCGAGGCGCTGCTGGCCAAGTGGGACGTCCAGCAGCTGCAGGGCTGGGTGGACACCTGGTGGGCCCAGATCCAGTCGTCGGCGCTGTCCGACCCGCACCAGTGGACCACGCCTGACATCATCAATGCTTCGCCGGGCATCGCCAAGCAGGAGATCGCGGCGCGCGCCGCCTACCTGCAGACCTTCGTCGACTGCGAGCACGGCGTGGCGGGCGCGGCCACCGACGGCGACCAGGACGGTTTCAACTGGTGCGACGAGTGCGACGACAGCAATCCGAACGCCCACCCGGGGGCGCCGGAAGTGTGCGGCAACAATCTGGACGACAACTGTAACGGAGTCGTCGACGAAGGTTGCTCGCCCAGCACCAATGTGGATGGCGGCGTCAACGGCGGCTGATTAAAGCAATCTTCCAGAGGTCGACAACGATGGAAACGGTGAGGACGCGGGGTGGAGGGCAGGTGGCGCGCGGCTTGTGCGCGCTGCTGGTGTGGGCGGCGGCGGGCGCCTGCGGCGGTGGATCGGATACCGGCGGGACCGGTGGCGCCGGATCGTCGCTGGGAGCGGCGGCGAGCGGCGGTGCCGGGTCGGACCCCGGCGCGGGCGGCGGCGGTCTGTCGGGGAACCCGGGGCTGGGCGGCATGGGCGCGGGCAGCGCCGCCACGTCCGGGGTCGGCGGACATCCCCCCTGGGTCGAGCTCGGGCAGGGACAGGTCAACGTTCAGGGCGGCACGGCGCTGTCGCCGGGCGGCGTCGGCCAGAACGGGGGACTGGTTCACGTGCTCACCATCGGTGACGCCGCGTTCGATCCGGCGCAGACCGCGGTCCCGGCGCAGACCGTCCCCGCCACGCCGGCCGCCGCGACCGCCGTCGACGGCTCCGCGCTGGCGTCCGACGTCAGCGTGAGCGGCGACGCCAGCATCGCCGGCTCGGTCAGCTCGGGCGGCACGGATGCGACCCGCAAGCTGACGGCCGGCGGCGATCTCTACGTGACCGGGACCTTGCGGGCGGCGGACCTGGGGGCGGCGCGCCAGGCGCTGGCCCTGCAGGCGAGCGGCACCATCTACGTCAGCGGCACGATCGACGCCAGCGGCGCCAGCGGCCAGGCGGGCGGCGCGGTTCAGCTCACGGCCAATCAGGTGATCGTCACCGGCAAGATCCTGACCGGCGGCGGCAGCGGCGACACCTCGGGCGGCGCGGCCGGCGGCGTGACGATCAAGACGTCGCAGGGCGTCTTCGTCACCGGGACCGTCGACGCGTCCGGGGGCAACGCCAACGGCGGCGGCACGCTGGTGGCCGGCGCGGGCGCGGCGCTGACCGTCCAGGCCGGCGGCGACGTCGGCATCGCGGGAACGGTCCTGATTCGCGGCGGCGGCGCGGCCAACAGCGGCGCTGGCGCCGCGCAGGGGGGCGACGCCGGCTTCCTGGTCATCGATTCGAACGGCGCGGTCACGCTGGGCGGCGTGATCGACGGGCGGGGCGGCCTGGCCGAGGCGGCCAGTGGCGGCGGGGCGGTGGGCGGCGGCAAGGCCGGCGAGATCCACGTCGGCGAGTCGGCGGCGCCGGCGTCGCTGGCGGTGCTGGTTCCGCTGGTGGCGACCGGCGGCGACGGCGACGCGATGGCCGGGACGGGCGGCACGCTGACGCCCGCGCCCGACACCGGCAGCTTCGTCGTCGGCGGGACGCACGAGATCGATCTGAGCGGCGGCAACTCGATGACCGCTCCCGGCGCCGGTGGTCTGCTGAACGGCGGCCCGCGGAAGGACCCCGGCAGCGGAGGTGTCCACGTCACCGGCGACATCACCGTCGACGGCGGCTCGATCCTGCCGGGCGGCAGCGGGAACGGCGCCGACGGCGGCCGCATCGACATGCAGCTGATTCCGACGGACGGCGCGGTCGCCATCGATCAGTCGGCGAACATCGTGGTCAGCGGCGGCGCCTCCGGCGGGACCGGAACGGCGGGCGGCGGCGGGCACGTCTGGTTCTGGACCAAGGACGGCGACATCACCTGCGCCGGCCACGTGACCACGAACGGCGGTGACGCGCCGGACGACGGCGGCAAGGGCGGCCTCAGCGGGATGATCTACTTCTTCAGCGACAACAATAACAACGCGGTCGAGGTGCCGCTGGGCAACCTGCTGATCGCGCCGACCGGCGTGCTCACGGCGAACGGCGGAAGCGGCACGACCGGCGGGGACTCGCGCAACTACGGGATGACGGGCGTCGTGGCGCCGTTCGGCGGCGGCGACGCCGCCAAGACGCAGGAGGACATCGCGATCCTCCTCAACTGCGACGGCGAGCACGGCAACACCAACAACTGGATGGCCAACAACGGGTGGCTCTACGCCGACGGCGGCGTGCACAACGGCCACGGCGGCGACATCGTGTACCACGGCATTCCACCGAACGCGCGGCAGGACCCGAAGTTCGACTCCTACGGCGATTACCCGGTGCCCTCCGGCAACATCGAAAACAAAGGCGACGGCACCGGACCGAAGGGCTCGTTTGCCGGGGAATAAATAGAACGACAGACGATTGACTTGGCCGGCGGCGCTCGGGGGGCAAAGAGCGCCGCCGGTTTTCTTTTGTTCGCGAGGGGGCCTCTGATTGGACTATGATCGGCGCCGCCCGTCGGTGCGGCCTTTCAGGCGGAACCGGTTGGCGTGTCCAGAGGGTCCATGCCGCGCAACCTGTTCGCGTCCGGTCTGCTGCTGGCCGCCTGCGTGGCTGGCTGCTCCTCGCGCACGCCGGACGCCAGGGCGGTGCCCGACCCCGGAGTGGACGCAGCCATGCCGGCCGCGTTCCAGCCGGATCCGCCGGCGGTCTACGTCGCCAAGGTCAAGAACCTGCTGGTCGGATTGCCGCCCACCGACCAGGAGGTGCAGACCGTCGCCGCCGATCCGAGTCAGCTCAAGCCGCTGATCCAGGGCTGGATGGCCTTGCCGCAGTACAGCCAGAAGATGCTCCGCTTCTTCGAGCTGGCCTTCCAGCAGACGCAGATCTCGGCCGCCGACTTCGCCGACCAGGCCTACCCCAAGCAGATCTCGATCAACGGCACGATCACGCCGTTGTTGATGGCGAACTTGCAAGAAAGCTTCGCGCGCACCGTGCTTCAGCTGGTCGCCGACGGCAAACCGCTGTCCGAGGCGATGACCACCCAGACGTTCATGATGACGACGGCGCTCAAAGAGCTGTACGCCTTCCTGGACGCCTGGCAGGTGGACGACGCCGGCAAGGTGACGGATCGGTTCAAGGCCGCCAACCCCAAGGTGCAGATCATCGTGTCCACGGCGTCCGGGCCGATCGCGATGGGCGACACGTTGGACCCGACCAGCCCCAATTACATGCACTGGTACGACCCCGACGTGGCGGCGGCCGGCGCCAGCGTGGCCGGTTGCCAGATGGATCCGATCGTCTATCCGCCCAGCGCCTTCACGCTGCACTGGTTGCTGCAGGGGTCGCTGGACGGCCACAAGCTGGGCGACGGCACCAACTGCCCGCAGGTGTCGGGCAGCGCGACGGCGCCGCAGCTCTCGACGGCCGATTTTTCGGACTGGTCGATGGTCGCCATCCGGCAGCCGCGGTCGGGCGAGGCGGCTACGGTCTTTTACGATCTGCCCGCGCTGCGGTCGGCGTCGATCCTGGTGCTCTCGATCCCGCGGGTCGGCTTCTTCTCGACGCCGGCGTTCTTTGCCAACTGGCAGACCAACACCAGCAACCAGATGCGGGTGACGATGAACCAGGCGTTGATCGTCGCACTGGGGGCGTCCGTGGACGGCAGCGACGCCACCACGCCGCCCGACCCCCCGCCGGGCCTGGACGCGGCGCACGCGCAGCAGCCGGCCTGCCTGGTGTGCCATCGGACGTTGGACCCGCTGCGGTCGATCTTCTCGGCCAGCTACTCGTGGAACTACCACAACCAGCTGGATGCCACCTGGGCCGGCCAACCCGGTGTGTTCGTTTTCCAGGGCGTCACCCAGCCCGTCAGCACGATGGCGGATCTCGGGGCGGCGCTGGCCAACCACCCCAAGCTGCCCGGCGCCTGGGTCCAGAAATTGTGCACGTATGCCAGCTCGGGCGCGTGCCTCACCGACGACCCCGAGTTCCAGCGGCTGGTGGCGCTGTTCCAGTCGTCGGGCCTCTCGTGGACCGAGCTGGTGCCCGAACTGTTCGCGTCGCCGCTCATCACTGGCGCCGCGTCGACCAGGACCGCTGGCGCGGGGGGCGCGGTGGTCGCCGTCGCGCGGCGCGACCACCTGTGCGCCATGCTGAACGCGCGGCTGGGATTCACCGACGTCTGCGGGCTGAACGCGCCGACCAAGAGGCAGTTGACGCAGACCGTCCCCGAGATCGTCTCCGGCCTTCCCTCCGATGCGTACGGGCGGGGCGCCACCATGCCGGTGTTGCCGAACGCGCCCACGCTGTTTTACCGCGCGGCCGTCGAGAACATCTGCGCGTCGGTCGCCGCCCAGGTCATCGACGTCGCCGCCGGCAAGCAAGTCGCGGGCGTCAGGCTCTGGTCCAGCGCCGATCCGAACGGCGCGATCGCCGACTTCGTCTCGCTGGTGATGGGGCTGACCGCCGGCGACCCACGGGCGGCGCAGGCCACGTCGATCCTTCAGGCGCACGATGCGGCCGCCCTGCAGCAGAAGGCCTCGCCGACGGCGGCGCTGCAGTCCACCTTCGTCGCCGCCTGCCTGGCCCCGTCCGCCACCGCCATCGGAATGTGAATGCGAGGGACCCCGACGATGATCACCCGCCGACGAGGATTGCAAGCCAGCCTACTGGGGGCCGGCCTGGTCGGCTTGCGCGCGCTGGCGACCGGACTACCCCCGTCGTTCCTGCTGAACCCACGCCGCGCCTTCGCCGACGGCACGGCCTGCGCCAGCAACGCCAAGGCTCAGTTCATCATCTTCAACACCTCGGGAAACGGCGACCCGATCAACGCCAGCGTTCCGGGCACCTACGACGACCCGAACATCGTGCACAGTCCCGACCCGGCCATGGCCGCCATGCCGCTGACCCTGCGCGGTCAGACGGTGACCGCCGCCGCGCCCTGGGCGGCGCTGCCTCAGGCGGTGCTGGACCGGACCTGCTTCTGGCACCTCATGACCAACACGCCGGTCCACCCGAACGAGCCGCACGTCCTGCAGCTCATGGGCACCACGGCCGCCGCCGAGATGCTGCCCTCATTGCTGGCGCGCCAGCTTGCCCCCTGCCTGGGAACGATCCAGTCGCAGCCGATCAGCCTGGGTGCGTCCTCGCCGGCCGAGGGCCTCTCCTACGCGGGAGCGCCGCTGCCGATCATCCCGGCTCTGGCGCTGAAAGCCACGCTGACCAGCGCGCCGGGCGCGCTGACGAACCTGCAAGGGCTGCGCGACCAGACGATGAATCAGCTCTACGAGCTCTACAAGAACGGCGCCACGCCGGCCCAGCGCGCGTTCATCGACGCGATGGTGACGTCGCAGCAGCAGGCGCGAAACATCGACCAGGGGCTGCTCGACGCGCTCACGTCCATCACGGACAACAGCGTCGCGTCGCAGATCCTGGCCGCCATCACCTTGATCCAGATGAAGGTGACGCCGGTGATCGCCATCCACGTTCCGTTCGGCGGTGACAATCACCGCGACGTGGGACTGGCGGCCGAGACCGCCCAGACCGTCTCGGGCGTGGGCGCGCTGGCGTCGCTGATGCAGCAGCTCGCGTCGGCCGGGCTGAGCGACCAGGTCAGCGTGATGTCGCTGAACGTGTTCGGGCGGACGCTGGGCCCCGGGAACACCGACGGGCGGCAGCATAACCCCAACCACCAGGTCTCGTTCGCCATCGGCAAGCCGTTCAAGGGCGGGGTCATCGGCGGCGTGGCGCCGGTGGGAAGCGACTACGGCGCGACCGCCATCGACGCGGCGACCGGCGCGTCCGCCGCCAGCGGCGACGTGACGCCGCTGCAATCGCTGCCCTCGTTCGGCCAGACGATGCTGGCGGCCGTCGGCGTCCCCCCCGGCACGGTCTCGGCCCAGATCACGGCCGGCAAGGTGGTGGCCGGCGCGCTCGCCTAGAGCACCGCCGTCGAAATAGCGTCACGTTCGGCCGACGATCCGCGCCGGACGCTTCGTTGCTTCTCCTCACAATACCTACGGGTATTCCTCGTCGTCGCGCCTCGCGTCCAGCGCGGCTTGTCGGCCTCGGCGTTGACGCTA
>JAICYS010000171.1 GCA_025934105.1 Myxococcota bacterium
CACCGCTGCTCGCGCGCCCGCGGCGCCGCCGCCCCCGGCGCCAGCCCCGGCTGCGCCGGCGGCACCCGCTCCGGCCATCGACACCTTGAGCGCCGACGAAGCGTGGCGGCGGGTGCTGGCCGTGTTCGAGAAGAAGAGCTTTTCGGTGGGGGCGATGTTGGCCCACGCGGACGTGGTTTCGCTGGAAGGGGGGGCCGTCACGCTGGCCTTTCCGCAGCGGTTCGATGCCGACCGGGCCGAGCGGAATCGGGCGGAGATCGAGGCCGTGGTCTCGTCCGTCCTGGGGCGGCCGGCCAAGCTGACCGTCACGACGGCCGCGCCCAGCGCCGCCGCGATCCGGTCGGAGGCGGGCCAGGAGAGCGACGCGGCCGCGGCGGACCGGCGCGCCCGTGAGGCCGAGGCCCGCCAGCACCCGCTGATTCGCCGGGCCCAGGACGTGTTCGGCGCTTCGCTGAAGGAGATCAAGACCTGATGTCCATCCCGGATTTGAAAGGACTGTTCGAGACCGCCCAGCGGATCCAGAGCGAGGTGGCCCGGGTCCGCGAGGAGCTGGCTCACAAGACGGTCGAGGGCGAGACCGGCGGCGGTCTGTGCCGGTGCACCGTGAACGGCAAGGGCGAGGTGCTGTCGATCGCCATCGACGACAGCATCGTGGGCGACAAGAAGATGATCGAGGACCTGGTGGTCGGCGCGGTCAACGTGGCGCTGACGCGGGCGCGCGAGACGGCCGAGTCCGATTTGTCGCAGGTGACCGGCGGGCTGCCGCTGCCGCCGGGGCTGTTCGGGGGCTGATCGGCATTGGTCGCCTCGCCGATCGCGCGTCTCATCCAGCAGCTCGCCAAGCTGCCCGGCGTAGGGGAAAAGACCGCCGCCCGGCTGGCGTTTCACATCCTGCGGGCCGCCCCGGAAGACGCGGCGGCGCTGGCGGCGGCGATCACCGACGTGCGGCAAAAGATCCGCTTCTGCTCGACCTGCTGCGACCTGACCGAGAGCGACCCCTGCGCGATCTGCCGGGACGCGCGGCGGGAGGCGGGAACGGTCTGCGTGGTGGCCCAGCCCCAAGACCTGATGGCCGTCGAGCGGGCGGGCGGGTACCGCGGGAAGTACCACGTCCTTCATGGGCTGCTGTCGCCTCTCGACGGGGTCGGGCCGGACGATCTGCGGGTCGCCGAGCTGGTCCGGCGATGCGCGGACGGGGCCGTGCAGGAGGCCATCCTGGCCACCAGCCCCAGCATCGAAGGCGAGGCCACCGCGGTCTATCTGGCGAAGCTGCTGCGGCCCTTGGGGGTGCGGACCACCCGGATCGCGACCGGCGTCCCCATCGGCGGCGAGCTGGAGTACGCGGATCAGGCGACGCTGGCGCGGGCCATCGACGGCCGCCGCGAGATGTAGGTCGAAAACCCCAGTTCCCCGGGCGATCGAAGGGGGTGGCCCTCCCCGCGAAGGAGTCCGCCGGGCCCCGTCCGGCTCGGTCCGCGCGCTCATCCGGCCCCAGCTAAGGTACAATGCCTTGAATCCCGATTTCGTGAATGGTACTCGTGAGTATTCCCAGCACCGCGATGTCGACCCGGCGAGGAGCGCGATGAGTGGCCCCGATGTGATGTTCCCCGAAGAGCAGCAGCAGATGTCGTTGGTCTGCGCGCGCTTGGCCCGGGACGCGAACGCCAAGGCGGTGCTGTTGATCGGCCGCGACGGACAACCGATCGCCGACGCCGGCGACACCGACGAATTGGACGTCACGTCTCTTTCGTCGCTGACGGCGGGCAACGTGGCCGCCACCGGCGGGATTTCGAAAATCCTTCGCGAGAAGGACTTTTTCAGCCAGTTCCACGAGGGGGAAAAGACCCACGTCCACATCACGCTGGTGGGCGGGCGGGCGATCCTGCTGGTCCTGTTCGACGAACGTTCGTCGCTGGGGCTGGTGCGGCTGCGCGTCCGAAAGTCGTCCGACGAGATGGTGAAGCTGTTCGATCAGGTGGCGAAGAAGGCGGCGGCCAAGAGCCAGCCGTCGATCCTCACCGAGATCACGGACAGCGACATCGACAACCTCTTCAATGACTGAGACGGGACCCTGGGAGGGCTCCGGCCCTCCCGCGACGAGCTCCGGCGGCCAGGCCGCTTTCGCTCACGCCGTCCGAGCGGCCCGCGGCGGAAGAGCGCCATGAGCTTCATCAACTACTCGTCCCGCGAGATCAACTGCAAGTTGGTCTATTACGGGCCGGGTCTGTGCGGCAAGACCACCAACCTGCACTACATCTACGCGAAGACCAGCCCCGAGGCGAAGGGCAAGATGATCTCGCTGGCGACCGAGACCGAGCGGACGCTGTTCTTCGACTTCCTGCCGCTCTCGCTGGGCGAGATCCGCGGCTTCAAGACGCGGTTTCATCTCTACACGGTGCCGGGGCAGGTGTTCTACGACGCCAGCCGGAAGCTGATCCTCAAGGGCGTCGACGGCGTGGTGTTCGTGGCCGACTCCCAGGTCGAGCGCATGGAGGCGAACATCGAGTCGCTGGAGAACCTGCGCCTGAACCTGACCGAGCAGGGCTACGACCTCGACAAGCTGCCGTACGTGGTCCAGTACAACAAGCGGGACCTGCCGAACGCCGCGCCGCTGGACCAGCTGCGCGAGGTGTTGAACCCGACGAAGGTCCCCGACTTCGAGGCCTGCGCCACCAGCGGCGCCGGCGTCTTCGACACGCTCAAGGCGGTCGCGAAGGCCGTCCTCACCGAGCTGCGCCGCGGGCAGTAGCGCCCGCGGCGGCCTCTGCTTCGGCTCAAGCCCGGCGGAGGCAGGCGGCGGCGAACAGGGCGGTGACCGCCGCCTGTCCGCCCAGCCAGATCGGCTCGAGGCTGTTCGGGATGAACCGCAGCGAGACGGTGTGCCCGACGGCCGCGAACAGCAGCGCTCCGGCCACGCCGAACCCGAAGCCGGCCAGGACCGGGCGCAGCCGCCGGACGCCGTAAAACAGCACGATCAACCCGACCGGCGCGAAGGCGCTGTAGACGACCGTGCTGCTGATCGGCCCGCGGGCCAGATCGGTGAAGCCACCCGAGACCGCGACGGCGGCGGCGTGCACGTGCGCCCAGGAGAGCGGGACCGCCCAGGCCAGATCGAAACCCGACGAGCCCGCCACGAAGGCGGCCAGCGCGCCCCACCCGAGGTGGACCGTCGAGACGCCGCGGCGGCGGAACAGCGACAGGGCCAGGAGGCCGGCCGCCATTCCCAGGCCCAGCTCCTCGGCCCCGCGCCCCTCGCGGGCCTTGGCGACGGCGGCGGCCGCGTCGACGATGCCGGCGCCGTAATGGTCGTCCAGACGGGCGGCGCCGGCGTCGGCCACCGGCTTTGGCTTGCGCGCCGTGCCCAGCAGGATCTGTTCGACCGCCTCGGGACGGCGCACGCCGGCCCCCACGATCAGCGCGGCCACGCCGGCCACGTGCGGCGAGGCCATCGACGTCCCCATGAACCAGAGGTAGTCGGTGTGGGTGATGTCGTTGGGGACGATGGTGTGCTGGAGGACGCCGTCCGGCTTGCCGTCGCCGTTCTGGTCGACGCGCGTGTTGCCGCCGGGCGCCGCGATGTCAATCTCGGGTCCCCAGTTGGAATAGAACGTCGTCTTCTCGTCGAACTGGGTGGAGGCGACGGCGATGACGCCCGGGTATCGGGCGGGGAAGCTGACCCGACCGCGCCCATCGTTGCCGGCGGCCGCGACGATGACGACGCCCTTGTCGTGGGCGTACTTGATGGCGCTGGAGATGGTCCCGACCGCGAACGGGCCGCCCAGGCTCATGTTGATGACGTTCGCGCCGTGGTCGGCGGCCCAGCGGATGGCCTGGGCGATGGCGCCCATCGAGCCCGAGCCGCGCGCCGACAGCACCTTGAGCGGCATGATCGACGCGCCGTAGGCGACGCCGGCCACGCCGAGGCCGTTGTTGGTCGACTGCGCGACGGTGCCGGCGACGTGCGTGCCGTGCCCGTGATCGTCAGAGGCGTCCTCGGTGTTGGCGAAGAAATTGTAGCCGGGGACGAACTTGGTCTTGGCCAGGTCGGCGACGCGGGTGACGCCGGTGTCGATGACCGCCACCACCGCGCCCTTGCCGTTCGTCTCTTTCCAGGCCGCCGGAGCCCCGATCTGGCGCAGGTGCCACTGGTACTTGAAGCAGGCGTCGTTCGGGAAGCTGCCGCCGCCGTCGTGGGCCGTGGCGGCGCACTCGGCCTCCATCGAGCTGCCGGTCGCGCTCAGCTCTTGGGCCTGCTCGTCGGCTGGGATGGTGGCCAGCGAGTCGTAATCGACGCTCTCGACGTCGGGGTCGGCGGCCAGCTTGGCGCGCGCGGCGGCGGCCTGGTCCGCCGTCGCGAAGTCGACGCGGTAAAGGTGGTCGCGCGCCGAATAGTCGCTGAGCGGCACCTCTTTGTATCCGGGCGCCGCGATGGCGGCTGCCGAGGCGTCGTCGCGGAAGTCGACCAGCAGGCGGGTGGGCCGCAGCCCCTCGGCCTCGGCCAGCTCCTGGCTGGTGACCGCCGGCTTGGCGGAGTGCCGAGGCGGCGACACTCCGTACCAGAGCACCGCGGCTCCCGCCACCGCGGCCGCGAAACCTCCCCAAGGCGCCCAGGCAGAGACGAGGCTGGATTTGGGCATAGTTCCATTATACGGCTGATGCTGCGGCTGCACAGCGGGCGGGGCGCTTTCAGATTGACGCCGGGGCGGGGCCGGCGCGCCGGGTCAAGACCCCCTCGAGGTTCCCGTCCCACGACCGGTCGTGTTACCATGGCGGCTCGTCCGGCTTTCGGACCCGAACCCCGCGCGCTCTTCACCTCTTGAGAATCAGCGTCCGCCCTCGAATCGTCGCTCGCCTCGCCGGCTGCCTGCTGGTGGTGGCCGCGCTGGCGGCGGTCGGCCCGACCGCCCGGGCCGACGACGACGCAGCGGCCATCGACCGGATCGTCAAGCTGAACAAGAAGGCGGTCGACGAGTACCAGAACCTGAACTTCGACAAGGCGCGCAAGCTCTTGGACGAGGCGCTGACCGCCTGCACCAAGAGCGGGCTCGACAATCACCCGGTCGCCGCGCGCACGCACGTGCACATGGGCGTGGTGCTGTTCGCGGGCCTCAAGGACAAGGACGGGGCCGCCGCGGAGTTCAGCAAGGCCAAGCAGATCGAGGGCGACATCAAGCTGGACACGGCGCTGGCCACGCCGGAGATTCAGGACGCGTTCGACCAGGCCGCTGGTGGGCCGGCGGCGGCGGGGTCGGGCGGCGCGACGCCGGCGCCCTCGGAAGACGCCATCACCCACGAGCCGATCAGGCGTGCCCAGCAGGGGAGGTCCATCTCGGTCAACGCGACCCTGGACCCGTCGGTCAAGGCCAAGCGGGTGGTGGTGGCCTTCAGCGCCGACGGGACCGACGACTTCGGCCGCCACGACATGGAGGAGGCCTCGCCCGGCAACTGGATGGGCGAGATCCCCAGCTCCGCGACCGAGGGGGCGAAGGTTCGGTACTTCATCGAGGCGCTGGGCGACGACGATCAGGTGCTGGCGCACAAGGGCTCGGCGGACGACCCCATGGTGATCTCGTTGCGCGGGCCGGGGGGCTCGGCGCTGGTGCCGGTCAGGAGAAAGAAGCCGACCCAGCGGGCCGCCGCAAAGAAGGGCGAAGAGCCGAGCTGGTTCTTCGGGCTGGGCCTGGGCAGCGGATTTGGTTGGACCACCGGCACCGGCGAGGTGAACGGCAACGACCACGTCAGCCCGCCCGGGTTTGCCTGGGCGCAGCTGGGCCAGGTGGCCCCGCAAGTCGGATACTTCGTCAGCCCGGATCTGATCCTGTCGGTCGAGCTGAGGTTGCAGCTGGTGACCGGGCCGACCGCGTATCACGCCACGACGACGGCCGAATGCGGCGCCAGCATGGTCTGCAATCCGGCCAGCTACGCGGCCGCCGGCTTCGCGCGGGCGGCCTGGCTGCTGGATCTCGGCGACCTGCACCCGTTCTTCGGGCCCATGCTGGGCGGGGGCACCATCCGCCACACCGCTGAATTCAAGTCCGAGAAGCATTGTGGAAGCGACGGGACCAGCATCTGCGTGGACACGGTGGCCGCCGGCCCGATCTTCGTCGGGGGCACCGGCGGCATCTTGTACAACCTGACGCCCTCCTTCGCGTTCATGGCCGAGGCGAACGCGGTCCTGGGATTTACCAAGTTCACGTTCAACGTCGATCTGAACGTCGGCGTGGCCGTCGAATACTGAGCGACCACGCGTCCGGGGCTTCCCGGTCGTCGTCGGGCCTCCGGACGGCACGGCTCGCGGCCCTCGGCGCGCGCGCTGTTTCGACGGCGGGCGCTCAGCCGGCCTTCGCGATCTCCGTCGCGAACAGGCGGGCGTGGGCGTAGACCGAGAGCTGCGGGTTCACACCCAGGGCGGTGGGAAACACCGAGCCGTCGGTGACCCAGAGGTTTTCGATCTGATGGTGGCGGCCACGTGAATTCACGACCGAGCGGGCCGGGTCCTCGCCCATGGCGGCGCCGCCCATCTGGTGTGCCGAAAACAGCGTGAGGCGGTTGGGGCCCACGGGCGCGGCGGCGATGCGCGCCAGGTCGCCCTCGCCGCGGACCACCACCGGCCGCTCGTGCAGCGTCCAGACTTCGCGCGCGCCGGCCGCCAGCTGAACCCGGGCCATGTCCGTCATGGCCGACACCGCCGCCTCTTTCAATCCGGCGTCCAGGCCGTACCGCAGCCGGATGCGGCCGTCGGACGCGACCCGCACCTGGCCGCCCTCGTCGTCGTGGTGCCCGTCGATCAGGAGCCCGATGGTCGCTTGCACGAACGGCAGGCGGGTCATGATCTGCCGGTGGGTGTCGCCGAATCCCGGGAAGGCCAGCGCGGCCAGCATCGGGTGCACGGGCGCGGTCTCGAGGAAATAGCCGACCCGCTCGCCCCGGTCGGCGAAGTGATGGACGGCGACCGATTGCGGCGCGCCGTAGAAGGCCTCGACCGGCTGGTCGTAGAACGCCACGACCGGGACCGTCGGGTGCAGGAAGGTGCGGCGGCCGACCAGGCCGCTGTCGGTGCCGGCGCGCGTGCGCAGCAGCAGGGCGGGGGTGTTGATGGCGCCGCCGGCCAGGAGCACGCCGCGCCGCGCGTACGCCACCAGCCGTCCGCGCGCCTGGTCCGACTGGCGGTCGAGGACCTCGCAGACGACGCCGCGCGCGCGCCCGCGATCTGTCTCGACCAGGGTGGCGCGGCAGTCGGCGTAGACGTCGGCGCCCGCCGCCACGGCGTCGGCCAGAAAGGTGGTGCGCGCCGAGCGTTTGGCGTCGAGCGGGCAGCCCATGCCGCAGTAGCCGAGGCGGGCGCACCCCTGCACGCTGCGGCGGATCAGCTCGGGCTGCCACCCCAGCTTGGCCGCCCCGGCCTGCAGCTTGCGGTTGTTGGCGTTGACGTCGTCGGGGTTGCCGGGGCCGACGTTCAGCCGCCGTTCGACGGCTTCGAAGTGGGGCGCCAGGGTCGCGGCGTCCAGGCCCCGCACGCCGTGGCGCCGGGCCCACAGCGCCAGCGTCCGTTCGGGCGTGCGGAACGAGGAGGTCCAGTTCACGGTCGTGCCGCCGCCCACCGAGCGCCCCTGCAGCACCAGGATGGACAGGTCCTCGGTGGCGCGATTTCCGTGCTCTTGATAAAGGGCCGGGTAGGCCCAACCCTCCTGCATGTTGAAGTCGTGCCGGGTGTAGTGGCCGCCCTCCTCCAGCAGGACGACCTTGGCGCCGGCGGCGGCCAGCACCGCCGCGGCGGCGGCGCCCCCCGCGCCGGTTCCGACGATGACGAAGTCGGTCTCGATCGAGGTCGCGCCGGGGACGTCGGCGCCGCCCCGGATCCGGCCGGGCGCGGTCATGGCGCGTCCGGCGGCTGCGGGACGTCGGGTGGCCCCGGGTAGCCGACCAGCGCGTAGGTTTCGGGGCTGGCGTAGTAGGTGGCGTCGGCCAGCCGTTTCACCGCCTGGTAGCCGGTGCGCAGAAGCTCGAGGCGTGAGGTCCGCCAGGCCTCCAGCCGCGCGTCCTGCTCGGCCGGAGCCGACCGAGTGAACGGGCGCGGCGTCCCTGCCTGCACGGCGCCGAAGGCGCTGCTCTCGAGCAGGCGCAGGAGGCGCCGGAAGTCGTTGCCGGCGTCGGGGTGGACGCCCGCCATCAGGGCGTCGATCTTGCCGGCGCAGTCGAGCGCGTCGGCCGTCGGCCATCGGGGGCCGGCGCCGTCACCCGGCACGATGCGGGCCGCAGCGGCGGCCAGGACGGAGTACTCGCCGGGCGAGAGCAGCCGGAGCGGGGCATGGGGCGCACGCAGCCGCGTCGATCGAAACGCGAACGGGGCGACCGCGGCGGCGACCAGCAGCCCGCCGCCGACGAGCCCGCGGCGCAGGAAGCGGCGGCGATCGAGCGGGGCGGCGCCCATGGTGGCTCAGGCGGCGCGGCGCGCAGCGCCGGTGCCAGAACGCTTGGCGCGGGGCTCGCGGTCGGCCTGGCCGCTGGGCAGGGTGGCGCGCAGCACGCCTCCGGAGAAGACCCACATCGTGCCGGGCTGGCCGTTGTGCCACATCTCGTCGCGGGTGAGGGGTTCCGTCGCCACGACGGCCACCCGGTCGCGCGAGGTGGTGACCTCGGCGAAGTCCATCGCCACCTCGGCGTCGCGCAGGGTGGCGCGGCCGAAGGGGGCCCGGCGCAGGATGTAGCAGAGCTTGGTTCCACAGCGCGCGTAGAGGTACTTGCCGTCGGCCAGCAGGAAGTTGAATTTCCCCTCCGCTCCCAGCTCGGCGCCCATGGCCGCGATGGCGCGCCAGAGACGGCGGGGATCCTTGGGGTAGCCGCCCGGGAAGGTCCGGCGCAGCTGCTGGAGCATCCAGCAGAACGCGTACTCGCTGTCGGTGTCCCCGACGGGCAGGTCCGAGTGCAGCGCGCGGCGCTTGATCTGCGGCAGGGTGCCGTTGTGCGCGAACACCCAGTGCCGCCCCCAGAGCACGCGCTTGAAGGGGTGCGTGTTCTCGACGCTGGCACGGCCGCGCGTCTTCTTGCGCACGTGGGCGACGGCGAGCAGCGTCTTGATGGGGTGCTTCTGGATGAACTCGGCCATCGCGCTGGTGCAGGCGGGCTTCGGCTCGAGGAACGTGTGCGCGAACTTTCCCTGGTAAAGGGCGACGCCCCAGCCGTCGGCGTGCGGCCCCGTCTTGCCGCCGCGCAACGCGAATCCCGTGAACGAGAAGACGATATCCGTCGGGACGTTGCACTCCATCCCCAGGAGCTCGCACATGGCCCAATTGTACTTCGGGTCTCGCCGGCGCCGGCTACAATCGGGCGTCGATGAAGACACCGTGGTGGGCGACGCCGCGCGGGGCGGCGACGATCGTGGCGGCCGCGGCCGTGCTGGCGTTCGCCCGGTCGCTGGGCAACGGGTTCACCTACGACGAGGGGTTGGTCATCGTGGGGGCCCAGCGGTTCCTGCAGTCCGGCGCCTTCGGGGCGCTGTTCTCGAAGAGCTATTTCGGCCACAGCCTGGAAGGGACCTGGCGGCCGGTCTGCACGTTCACGTACATGCTGGACGCCGCGGTCTCGATGCACCCGGCGGTCTTCAAGGCCGACAGCCTCCTGTGGCACGTGGTGGCGGCCTGGCTGCTCATGGCTCTGGCGCGCCGGCTGCTGCCGCCCCAGCGGCGCCGGGGGGCGCTCTTGGCCGGGCTGTTCTTCGTGGTCCACCCGCTGACCACCGAGACCGTCGACAACGCTTCGTTCCGCGAGGACTCGCTGGTGACGGTGTTCACGCTGGCGACGCTGATCCTGTCGCTGGACGGGCGGCGGGCGCTGGCTCTGCTCTGTTTCGCGCTGGGGCTTCTGTCCAAGGAATCAGCCGTGGTGGCCCCCGCGCTGCTGGGCATTTCGCGGCTGGCCGGCTTCGAGGGGCAGCGGCGGCGGCCCGGGGCGGCGGCGGTTCCGGCGGGCGGACGCGCGCGCCTCGTCTGGACGGTGCGGGAGCTGGTCCCGTTCGGCCTGGTGACCGTCGCTTACCTGGGGTTGAGGTTCGGCCCGATGGCGACCCCGGTCGCCTATGCGCGGTATCCCGGGGGGACGTTTGCCGCGACCCTGCTGGGCCTTCCGGCCATCTGGGCGCACGATCTGCGGTTGCTGGTCTGGCCCTGGCCGTTGTGCGCCGAGTACACCGGCTACTTCCGGTTCGGCCGCCAGCCGTGGGGGCCGGTGGCGCTGGCGGCCGCCGCCGTGCTGGCGTACGTGGGGCTCATCGCCGTCGCCGCGTGGCGGGGCGCGCGCGTGGTGGCCTTCGGGCTGGGATGGTTCCTGCTGGCGCTGTTGCCGGTCTCGAACCTGTTGCCGATTCCGATCCCGGCGGCCGAGCGGTTCCTGTACCTGCCGCTCGCCGGGGTGGCCCTGGCGCTGGCGGGCGCCTTCGGCTGGCTGGCCGAGAAGCGGCCGCGGCAGGCCGTTCCGGTGGGGGCGGCGCTGGCCGGCCTGCTGGTCGTGTTCGTGGGGCTGACCAATCGTCGCCATGCCGACTGGCGCGACGACCAGACCTTGTGGCTGGCCACGGTCGCCACCAACCCGCGGTCGTGCGGCGCCCAGAGCGCCGTCGGCGGCAACCTCTTGAGCCAGGGGATGGCGACCGGCGACGCGAAGACGTTGCGCCAGTCGATCCGGCGGCAGGAGCTGGCGCTGGCGCTCTGCCCCGACGAGAGCGAGCCCTTCCGCGCGGCGTTCACCTGGACCCGGCTCGGCGCCGCGCACGCGCTCCTGGACGATCGGCGGGAGGCCCGCGCCGCGCTCGAGCACGCCATCGCCCTTTACCCGCGGCTGTCGCTGCCGGTTGCGTGGCTCGGTTATGTGGCTTACCGGGAGGGCGACCTCGAAACCGCCGCCGTCCTCTTGAAGCGCGCCATCATCGACATGGGCCCGCCCGACGCCACCGTCGCCGACGTCGCCCGCCTCTACGTCGACAAGCTCTGACCCCCCCCGAACTCGATCGCGTGTGGGAGGGCGGGCTGGGCCCGCGCGAGCACATGGCGGCGGGGGAGCGGGACCCTTTGAGGGTCCCGAACTCGATCGTTGACAGCCAACCGCGTTTCTCTTAGTTTCGCCGCGGCTTAGCCACCCCATGCCGCTCGAGTTTTCAGCTCAGTCGAAGCAGCGGGTCGAGAGTCTGCTCACGCGGTATCCGACCAAGCAGGCAGCGCTTTTGCCGGTGCTCCACGTCGCCCAGGAAGAGTTCGGCCACCTGCCCGACGAGGTGATCGAACTGGTCTCGCGCACGCTGGACCTCCCGGCCGCGCACATCTACGGCGTCGTGACGTTCTACACGATGTTCCACCGTGAAAAACACGGGCGGAACGAGCTGATGGTGTGTACGAACATCTCCTGCATGCTGCGCGGCGCCTACCCGATCCTGGAGCACATCGAAAAGAAGCTGGGCATCAAGGCCGGCCAGACGACGCCCGACGGCGCGTTCACGCTGGTCGAAGAAGAGTGCCTGGCGGCCTGCGCGGACGCGCCGATGATGATCTGCGGCGACCAGTATTTCCTGAACCTCACGCCCGAGAAGGTCGACGCGGCGCTGGACGACCTGCGCCGCCGCTGGAAAGAGACCCAGCAGCAAAGCGCGGTCGGCGCGCGCACCATCATCGGCATGGGCCCCGGCGGAGCGAAGAGCTGACATGGCGACGACCTGGCAGGAATCCCGCAACGTCAAGATCGTCACCAAGGCGTTCGGGGTTCCGGACAGTCACAAGCTGGCCACCTACCAGAAGCGCGGCGGGTTCGAGGCGCTGCGCAAGGCCCTGCAACTACAACCGGCGGCCCTGGTCGACGAGGTCAAGAAGTCGAATCTGCGCGGCCGCGGCGGCGCGGGTTTCCCGACCGGCATGAAGTGGTCCTTCATCCCGAAGGACGCCAAGCTGGTCTACCTGGTCGTCAACGCGGACGAATCCGAGCCGGGGACCTGCAAGGACCGCGAGCTCCTGGCCAAGGATCCGCACCTTCTGCTGGAAGGGATGATGATCGCGTCGTACGCGCTCGGCTGCAAGCATGCGTACATCTACATCCGCGGCGAGATGATGCGCGAGGCGAAGATCGTCCAGGCGGCGATCGACGAGGCCTACGCGGCCGGCCTGCTCGGCAAGAGCCAGGCGACGGCCGGCGGCGGCAAGTTCGCTC
>JAICYS010000356.1 GCA_025934105.1 Myxococcota bacterium
CCGCCGCCACCGCGATCCGCACGCCGCGTTCGGGCTGTGCCGGCGCCAGCGGCGCCGCGGCCGGCGGAGCTGCCTGGGCCGCGGCGGCAGCCGTCCGGGCGCGGGCCATCAGTCGGGCGCGCGCCACGTCCGGCGCCCGCCGGATGAGCCGCCCGTGCCTGACCGTCGCCTCGACCTCTTCGTCCGTGACCGCGAAACCTCGTCTCATGTCTTCGTGCGTCCCCGCCCCCTCAACAAACGCCGCACCGCCGACGCCAGCTCGCTGCGCCCCTTGCGCAGCCGCGCGTATACCCCGAAGCGCGTCAGAGACAGCCGCGTGGCGATCTCGACGATCGAGAACCCGTCGAGGTCGTGCATGATGACCACGGCCCGGCGCGGCAGCGGGACCGTGTCCAGCGCCGCCGTCAGCAGGTGAGCCGACTCCTGCGACTGAAGCGATTCTTCCGGACCGATGGCCGCGTCCGGCGCCTCCACGTCGGCGTACGGGATCTCGCGGCGGCGGCGGCGGCGATGCGCGCAGACCACCCGGAAAGCCACCGCGAACAGGTAGGGGCGGAACGTGCGGGTCGAGTCCAGCGTGGGCCAGTTCCGGTACAAGATCAGGAAGACCTCGTGCGCCAGATCCTCGATGTCGCGCGGAGTCGCGCCCAGCCGTTGCAGCGTCTCGAACAGGTAGTCGAGCTCCCGTTCGTAGACGCCCAGGCAGGTGCTCTCGAGCTCAGCCTCGACGGGGACGGAACGGACCGGCCGGAGATAGCCCATGAAACAACTTAATCTGTCGAACGGGACTACAAATTGTCACGAAATCGCCATGCCACGTCGACGCCAAGCAGCGCGGCCAGGCGCGGGGTGGTCCAGACGGGCTGGGAATCCAGGGTGACCGTGTTCCGCGTCAGCGCGGCCAGCCCTTCTACATGTAGGCCCAGGACCAGGCGCCGCCCGACAGGGGATGAATAGGCCAGCCGCAGGCCGGCCTGCGCCATCAAAGCGGAGGCGCTGTGGGGGACGGCCACCTCCTCGCCGGCCACCCGGACCCCGCCCAGCTTGCCCACCGCGCAGGCACTCCAGGGGGAGAGCAGGCCGCAGCCGGCCAGGCTGCCCAGAAACTGGTCGTGGGAAAAGCCCGCCCCGTCCGACCGCCGTTCGCTCGACGGGGTCGCCAGCTCGCCGCCGAGCTCGAGCGCCGCGTGTCGCCAGGCCGCCGTCCCGAACAGGCGGCCGACGGCCACCGGGTCGGAGGACAGCCCCAGACCGACGAACGCCCCCGCGCCAAGCAGCAGGGCCGGGCCCTGGGGCGCCGGCGCCGGCGGCCGCTCCGGCGGGGGCGGTTCGACCCGAACGACCGGCGGGGGCGGCGGCGGTGGCGGCGCCGGGGGCGGCGGGGGCGCCGGCGGTGGAGCGCTCTCGGTGACCGCCATCAACTGGATTTGCAGCGCCAGCGCGAACCCGATGGCGTGGGCGAGCTCGGCGCAATCGCCCGTGCGCGATGGAAACGTCTGCTCCCCGATCGGCGCGCCGGCGGGATCCCGCCATTCCAGCCGCCCGTCCAGCGACCGCCCGGACGGCGCGATGCGCACGACGACCAGGTCCGGGGCGTCGGCGCGAAACGGATCGTACCCCAGTCGGGCGGTGACCAGCGCCTGGAAGACCTCGGCGGCCGGGCATTCGGGCGGGGCCGCGTAGTCCAGCCGCGTGGCGACGAGCACGGTTCGCGCGCGGGCCACGCGCGGTGTGCCGGCGGCTGCCAGCGCGAGGGCCACCGCCCACACGAACCGGTGCATTGCCCTCAGCTTGCCACTGTCATGGCACGCGCGTCACGACGGTCGTCGAACCGGCCGTCAGGCCGCCGGCGCTGGCGCTGACCGTGACGGTTCCGGCCGTGGTCGTCGACTGGACGATCGCCATCAGCTTGCCGTTGAAGGCCGCGTGCGCGGTCCCCTTGTAGGGGTCGTGGTTGGTGGCGTCGCCGGCGTCCAGCCCCACCAGCGTGCCGGGCCCCGTGACGCTGACCGTGATGCTGTTGTTCGCCCGGGGCGCCACGACCCCCTGCGCGTCGACGACGTCGATCTCGACGTAGGACAGGTCGCGTCCGTCGGCGGCGATGGACGCGCGATCGGGCGCCAGCGCCAGCTTGGCCGCGGCGCCGGCCGTCTGCACCGCGTCCGTCGCGACCACGGCGCCGCCCTTGGTCGCCTTGGCTTGCAACGTGCCGGTCGCGAAGTTGACCGACCACTGCAGGTGGCCGGTCGTGGACGTCATGGTCTTCGACCCCAGCGAGGCGCCGTTGAGGAACAGCTCGACGCTGTCCGCGTTGGTGTAGACGAACACGGTCACCGCCTGTCCGGCCGTCCAGTCGGTCCAGTCGGACGGCACGATGTGGACCATCGCCGGTCCGGCGGCGTTCCACTTGCTCTGGTAGAAGTAAAAGATGTCCTTCGGGAAGCCGGCCGTGTCGATGGCGCCGAAGTACGAGCTCTTCGACGGCCAGTTGTAGGGGGTCGGCTCGCCGATGTAGTCGAAGCCGGTCCAGATGAACTCGCCGGCGATGAACGGCCGCGTGTTGACGCTGGACCACGAGCCCTCGGCGCTGGTCCCCCAGGAGACGACGCTGTTGTCGTACGACGAGCACTGGTTGTCGCTGGAGGTCAGCACGTTGGACGTCACCGGCGTCTTGTAGACGCCGCGGCTGCGGACCGCCGACGACGACTCGCTGGCGAACAGCTTCCAGCCCGGGTTGCTGGAGTGCAGCGAGTCGTAGGTGTACGGCGCGTAGTTCAGGCCGACCACGTCCTCCATGGGCGCCACCGACGCGCCCGGGCTGGCGTTCGCGAACGCCTGGCCGATGGCGCGCGTGGTGTCCTTGGCCTTCACCGCCGCGATCAGGCCCTGCGCGACGGTGGCGTTGTTGCTGTCCTGGATCTCGTTGCCGATGCTCCAGATGATGACGCTGGGGTGGTTGCGGTCGCGCGCCACCATGTCGCCGATGTCGGTGGCGGACCACTGCTTGAAGAAGCGGGCGTAGTCGTAGGTGTTCTTGGCCTGGTCCCAGCAGTCGAACGCCTCGTCCATCACCAGGAACCCCAGCCGATCGGCCATGTCCAGCATCTCGGGCGCGGGCGGGTTGTGCGACGTGCGCAGGCCGTTCACGCCCATGGCCTTGAGCTGCTGGAGCCGCTTCTCGATGGCGCGGCTGTTGACGGCCGCGCCCAGCGCGCCGAGATCGTGGTGGTTGCAGGTGCCGTTGATCTTGAGCGGGTTGCCGTTCAGCGAGAACCCGGTCGTGGCGCTGAACGCGAACGTCCGGATGCCGAACGGCGTCGTGTAGGTGTCCACGACGGCGCCCCCGACCGACACCGTGGTGACCGCCGAGTAGAGGGTGGGCGAGCCAGGCGACCACAGCTTCGGATTGGCGACGGTGACCATCTGCGTGACGGTGGCGGTCTTGCCCGCGGCGACGGGGGTGGCGGGCGAGGAGGCCGCGCCCACCCCCATGCCGTTGGCGTCTCCGACCGAGGTGGCGACGGTGACCGACTGGTCGCTGGTCCCGTCGTTCTGGACGGTCACCGCGATGTTCACCGTGGCGCTGGCCGTCGAGACCTGCGGCGTGGTGACGGCGGTGCCGGTGTACGCCACGCGCACCAGGCCCACCGTCTTCAGCCAGGTGTGCCGGTAGATGCCGCTGCCCGAGTACCAGCGGCTGCTCGGCTGCTGGTTGTTGACCCGGACGGCCAGCACGTTCGATGCGCCCGGCTTGGCGGCGCCCGTCAGGTCGCACTCGAAGGACGAGAACCCATAGGGGCGCGCGCCCACCTGGGTGCCGTTCAGGTAAACCGTGCTGTCCATGTAGACGCCGTCGAACTGGACGAACACCTTCTGCCCCGAGGCGGTGGACGGCAAGGTGAACGTCTTGCGGTACCATCCGACGCCGCCGTTCAGGTAGCCGCCGCCCGCGCCGGCCGGCGAATTCTGCGTGAAGGGCAGGGTGATGCTCCAGTCGTGGGGGACGTCCAGCGCGGTCCACGACGAATCGTCGAAGGCGGCGGCCTGCGCGCCCGTCACGTCGCCCAGGTGGAATTTCCACCCGGTGTCGAAGCTGACCGTCGTCGGGCGGGCGCCGTCATAGGTGTTCATCAGGCCGGCGGACGCGGGCGCGCCCCCCGTGCCGCCGGCTCCCGCGTGCCCGCCGCTGCCCGTCGGGGGAGATCCCGCCACGCCGCCGCTGCCGGTCGTTCCGCCCGAGGCGCCGGACCGCCCACCGGGGCCGGTCCCGCCCGACG
>JAICYS010000143.1 GCA_025934105.1 Myxococcota bacterium
GAGCAAGGTCGACGATCAGAGCAAGCGGGGTGGACGTCAAGGCCTGGGTGGCGGAGGTGCCGGATGTCGAGGCGGTCCGGCCGGCGGTGTGCCCCTGCTGCGGGCGGCCAGGGCGGCCGGCGGGCGAGAGGCTGGGGATCGCCGGGCACGTCCTGCGGGACCGGCAGCAGCGAGGGCCGATGGTGGCTGGCGGCGCGCCCGGCCTAGTGGTCGTTCGGGTGCGGCGATACGCGTGCCTGTCGGTGTCGACGACGCTCCAGAGCTACGCCAAGGCAGGGGCGGGGGCGAGCGCTCGTCAGCAGAAGGTTCTGACGGTGCTCGAGGGTGGTAAGCAGGCTCGCGAAAACGCTGCCTGAATGGAAAACGTTTGCCTGTGAAACGTTTTCCTGCCGCCTTGCAGTGAAGAAAAACTGAGTGATTTCGTGGAGCTGAACGGGATCGAACCGTCGGCCTCCTGAGTGCGATTCAGGCGCTCTCCCAGCTGAGCTACAGCCCCAAGGCGGTCGACCTGGGGGTCGAACGCGGGCGCCATTTTACGCAGGGGCGTTCGGTTTGCAACCTCGGCTATCATCTGACGCGTGCAGGCGCGATCTCGGCGCGTTCGGGCGGACCTGGCTCTGGTGGACCGGGGCCTGGCGCCGTCGCGCGAGCGGGCGCGGGCGCTCATCCTGGCCGGCGAGGTGCTGGCGGGCGATCGGGCGGTGGAAAAGGCCGGCGACCTGGTGGACGTGGGAGCGGAGCTGCGGCTGCGCTCGGCCCCGATGCCCTACGTGTCGCGCGGCGGGTTGAAGCTGGCGCACGCGCTGGACAGCTTCGGCATCGACCCGGGCGGGCTGGTGGCGCTGGACGTCGGCGCGTCGACGGGCGGCTTCACCGACTGCCTGCTTCAGCGCGGCGCGACGCGCGTCTACTGCGTCGACGTGGGGCAGGGGCAGCTCGATTGGAAGATCGCCTCCGACGCCCGGGTCCGGGTTCTGGATCGCGTGAACGTCCGGCTGGCGCCGCCCGACCTGCTGCCGGAGCGCGCCGACCTGATCGTGGTCGACGTCTCCTTCATTTCGCTGCGGCTGGTGCTGCCCGCGCTGCTGGCGTTCGGCAAGCCGGGGGCGCCGGTGGTCACGCTGGTGAAGCCGCAATTCGAGGTGGGGCGCGCCGACGTGGGCAAGGGGGGCATCGTCCGCGACGAGGCGGCGCGGGCGCGGGCGCTGGCCGAGGTCCGCCAGGCGACCGGCGCGCTGGGCTACACGGTCGGCCCGGACACGGTCTCCCCGATCACCGGAGGCAAGGGCAACATCGAATTTCTGCTTTTCCTTCGCCTGCCGATCGCGTAGACGGTTTCTCTGTCGGCATGCGCATTCTCGTCACCGGCGCCGCCGGGTTCATCGGATCGCACCTGTGCGAGCGCTTGTGTGCCCGCGGCGATCGGGTGGTCGGGATCGACAGCTTCGACCCGTTTTATCCGCGCGACATGAAAGAGCGGAACTTGACCGGGCTGCGCGCCGACGCGCGCTTCGCGCTGGTCGAGGGCGACATTCGCGACCCGGCCGCGCTGACCCGGGCCTTCGCGCAGGCCCAGCCCGAGGTGGTGGTGCATCTGGCGGCGCTGGCCGGCGTCCGGCCGTCGCTGCTGGATCCGACCCGCTACGCCGACGTGAACGTGATCGGCACGCAGCGGATCGTCGACGCGGTCCGCGAGCATGGCGCGCGCCGGCTGGTGTTCGCGTCGTCCTCGTCGGTGTACGGCCTGAACAGCCGGCCGCCCTTCAAAGAGTCGGACCCCTGCCTAAAGCCGGTCTCGCCGTACGCTTCGACCAAGCGCAGCGGCGAGCTGCTGCTGTTCACGGCGCATCACCTCTACGCGCTGGACATCACCTGCCTGCGCTTCTTCACGGTGTTCGGGCCGCGGCAGCGTCCCGACCTCGCGATTCACAAGTTCGCCCGCCGCATCGCCGCCGGCCAGCCCATCGAGCTGTTCGGCGACGGTAGCACCAGCCGCGACTACACGTTCATCGACGACATCGTCGACGGGGTGGTGGCCTCGATCGACCAGAGCGTCCCGGAGCCGGGTTATCGCATCTACAACCTGGGCGGCTCGCGGCCGGTGGCGCTGTCGGCGCTGGTCGCGCTGCTGGCGTCGGCGCTGGGCAAGCAGCCGCTCGTCACCTACGGGCTCGAGCAGCCCGGCGACATGAAGCGCACGCTGGCCGACGTCACGCTGTCGGGCCAGGCGCTGGGCTACGCGCCCAAGGTCTCGATGGAAGAGGGGATCGCCCGCTTCGTCGACTGGCTGCGCGCCCAGCCCGCCTGATCGCTCGTCTCCGCCCGCCGTAAAAGCGAGGGTAGACCCGGGCTGCGCTCGCGGTCGACCGGGCGCGCCGACGGTCTCGATGATCGACGAACGGATCGCCGGGTTCGTCGACTGGCTGCGCGCGAGCCCGCCTGATCCAATACGTCAGACCCGAAGAGCGTTCCGGGTTCCGCGACGGGAGCGGCGTCGAGGCCGAGGCGCGACGAGGGCGCGTACCCGCAGGTACCTAACCGAGGAGCAACGAAGGCCCCGGCGTCGAGGCCGCCGCGATTACCTGGTACGAACTTCGGGTCTGAATCCTAGTCGCCGCCCGGGTTGTAAAAGCCGGGCAAGCGCGGGCCGCGCTCGCGGTTGCGGTGGAACTCGCCGCGCTGGCGATCGCGGTCGCGCCCCCGCCGGCGACGCCCGCCACCACCACCACCACCACCGCCGCCGCCTCCATTTCCACCTCCACCGCCGTTGAACGGTCCCTTGCCGTTGAACCCCGGACGCGCGTGCCGCGGCTGCCCGTTGTGCCCCGGGTGTTGCTGGGGCTTGGGTTGCTGAACGTGAGCGTGGGGGCGCGCAGTCAGCACGGGCAGCGCGACGGGCGCCCCGGCGCGCCAGTGCAGGTACGGGCGGATGTTGGCGTCGCGCGCGGCCGTCCAGCGGGCCTCGACGTTGTCGGCGTCCGGCGGCAACACGCCGTCGGTGCTGGGCGGCGCGCTGTCCGGCGCGGCCTCCATGGCCTCGATCGGCGGCGGCGCGGCCCAGTCGTCGGCGGGATCGATCACCACCTCGCCGGCCAGGGCCTCGACGGAGGTCTCGCCCGCGCTGGCCCAGACGGCTTCGTCGAAGCTGTCGGCGCCCGACGGGGGCGGCGGCACCTCGAACTCCGGCAGCGGCGGCAAGAGGTCGCTGGGGATCGGCGTTTCGAACACCGGCGCGGGCGGCGACGGCGGCGGGGCCGCGGCGGCGGGCACGCTGGGCGCCTCGTAACCGGGGCGGCCGCGGCGGCGGCGCCGCGGGCGGGCGTGGAAGTCGGTCGCGGCGTGTAGCCCGTGCCGCGCGTCGTCCTCGCCCGGATCGAACACCTCGCTGTCGAGCCCGGCGCACGAGTCGCACAGGCCGCAGGTGTCGCCCTCCGGCTCGCCGAAGTAGGCGCGAAGCATCTGCACGCGGCAGCGCTGCGTGTTCATGTACGACAGCAGCGAGGCCAGCCGCCGTCGATCGGAGATGCGGCGCGCCTCGAACACCATGGCGGCTTTGTCGATCTGCTCGCGCGAGGGGCGCGGCTCGACGCCCTTCCAGCGCGCGGCCTTCACCTCTTCGGCGACGCCCATCGCCTCGAGCACCGACAGGATGACGCGCACGCGGCGCTCGGGGAGGGCCATCGACAGCGCCAGGTCGCGCACCGAGACCTCCTTGCCCTCGTCGCTCCAGGCGTAGAGGCCCTCGGCCACCATGCGCGCCTGCGACTTGGTGGGGTGCGCCTCTTTCAGGAAGTGCTCTTGAATGGCGATGTCGTCGGGCTGGAACAGCAGCACGCAGCGGGCCGGCTTGCCGTCACGCCCCGCGCGCCCCGCCTCTTGCACGTACGCCTCGGGCGAGCCGGGCATCTGGTAATGGATGATGTAGCGGATGTCCGGCTTGTCGATGCCCAGGCCGAATGCGTTGGTCGCCAGCATGACGACTTTGCGGCCCGCCTGCATGAACGACGCCTGAGCCTTTTCGCGCTCTTCGGTCGTCATCTTGCCGTTGTAGCGCTCGACCGGGATCTTGCCGTGGCGGAGCGCGACGTAGAGCTCGTCGACCGCGCGCACGGTCGCGCAGTAGACGATGCCGGGCCGGCGCAGCCGCTGAATCAGCTTGCCCAGCTGGCGCAGCTTGTCCGCTTCGCCCGCCACCTTGCGAACGTCGAACGCCAGGTTCGGGCGATGGAACGAGACGCGGCAGACCTTCGCGTCCTTCATCCCCATCTGGACCAGCACGTCGTCAGCGATTTCGGGTGTGGCGGTCGCGGTCAGCCCCAAGATGGGCGGCCGCCCCAGCACTTGCGCCGCCCGCCGCAGCCCCAGGTACGACGGACGGAAGTCGTGGCCCCACTGCGACACGCAGTGCGCCTCGTCGACGCAGAACAGAGAGAATTTCACCCCGTCCAGCGCTTCCTGGACGGCTGGCGAGCAGACCGACTCGGGTGTGATCATCATCAACCGGACGCTGCCGTCGCGAACGCCGGCCAGGTCGGCCGCGCGCTCTTTCGCCGTGCGGGTCGAGTCGATGCGCACCACCGCCACGCCGGCGGCCTTCAGCTTGTTGAACTGATCTTCGATCAACGCCAGCAGCGGCGAGACCACCAGCGTCGGTCCGTCCAGCACCAGCGCGGGAAGCTGATAGGTCAGCGACTTGCCGAAGCCGGTCGGCATGACCGCCAGCGTGTCGCGTCCGGCCAGCACCGATTCGATGATCTCGGCCTGCCCCGAGCGCAGTTCCCGGATGTGGAAGACCTCGCGCATCTTCTCGAGCGCGCGTTGCAACGCGGGAGAAGGCGGCGGCGGCGGCGTGGTCGGCTCGATCACCGGCGCATGCTCGGCCACCGGGCGCGTCGTGATCGACGGCGGCAGCATCTCGTCCGCCTCGCCTTCCGGCGAGCGGTGAATCACGATGGTCGGAACGCCGTCGTCGAGGGGGACGGCCTTGGAAGACCCCGTTTCAGGCTCGGGCTCGGCGGCGCTTTTCGCGCTCGCGCCGGCCGGCGCGTCGTCTTCGGAACTCAGTCTCAACTCCTGTGAAGAATGCGGGAGCATCCGCCCCACCAGTCATACCCAACAGACCCTTATGCACCCTGTGTACAAACCCTTCCGGGGCCGCAACGAACGAACCCTCGGCCCACCCGACGCTGGTGCGGCCAGATGCCGCAAACGCAAGCGTTGGAGTCAAGCTAGCACGGCTCCCCGTCAATTCCAAAGTAATAGTTTGAAACGGCACGCGGGACGGCGATGGCACGGCGGTTGCGAATTGCCCGCTCATGACGCGAATGGCGGCCTTGGAACCGGACGCCCGCCCGCGCGAGCGGTTGACCTCGCGCGGGGCGGAACATCTCACGGATGGCGAACTCCTGGCTCTGGTGCTGGGGGCCGGGACCCGCGGCGCCAGCGCGCTCGAGGTGGCGATGTCGGTACTGTGCGGAATGGGCGGCCTGCCGGCCTTGCTGCGCGCGACGCCCGGTGAATTGGCCGGGTTTCCCGGCATTGGGCCGGCGCGCGCCGCGCTGATTCTGGCGGCGCTGGAGCTGGGGCGCCGCGCGACCGCGCGCGCGCCGGCGCGTGGCCAGCGGGTGGCCGGCGCGTCCGAAGTCTGGACGTACTTCCGCAGCCGGCTGGCGCCGTTGCCGATCGAGGAGTTCTGGGCGCTGGGCCTGGACGTGCGCCACCGGGTCCAGAGCGAGCACTGCCTGGCGCGCGGTTCGCTGACGGGCGTCGAGATCCATCCGCGCGACGTGTTTCGGCCGCTCATCCGGCAGGCGACGGCGGCGGTGATCTTCTGCCACAACCACCCGTCCGGAGATCCGGCGCCTTCCCGCGCCGACATCGAGCTGACCGAGCGGCTGCGCGAGGTGGGCGAGCTGTGCGGGATTCCCGTCCTCGACCACGTCGTCGTCGGATGGGAAGGCTACACCAGCCTGGCCGAGCGCAATTGGAGGTAGCGCTCTTCGGGCCTGGCAGCCCGTGGCGAAACTCTCCGCGTCGCCCGAAACGGGCGGGGCGGTCCACGGCGCCGCCGGCCGGTCGAAGACCCCGCGTAGTCGGCGCTGCGCCGCTGATTGCATCCGGCCCCACCGCGACGTTTTCGGCTCGGTCCGACTTCGCCGCGGGCTGTTAGACTGCGCGCGTGCGACTGACTCGGTTGTTCTTCGCGATCGCCCTCTCCCTGGCGGCCCAGCCCGCCGCGCACGCCCTCGAAGGGTTCACGCCGACGCAGGCGCTGGGCATGGGCGGCGCCTCGCGCGCCTGGGCGGTGGGCGACGCGGGCCCGCTGCTGAACCCGTCGGGAATGACGCTGGTGAAGGCCTACACGCTGGAGGGAACGTACGGCTACGGGACGCGTCTGGCCGATCAATACCTTCACGCCTCGGTGGTCGACGACACCTCGACGTACAACCTGGCCGGAGGTCTCTACTACACGTACGGCACGGCGGATCCCTCCGGCGGAACGTCCGGCCACGGCCACGAAGCGGGGCTGTCGCTGGCCTTCCCCTTCGGCAACTACGTGGCGGTGGGCGCGACGCTGAAGTACTTCAATCTGGACGGCAGCGACGCGTTGAACGGCCACGACGGCGGCGTCACGTTCGACCTCGGGATCACGGTGCGGCCGATGCCGCTGCTGTCGATCGGGGTGGTCGGCAGCAACCTGCGCAGCCTGCAGAACAGCCAGGCGACACAGGCGATCGGGTACGGCGTCGCGTTCCTGCCGGTGGCGTCGTTGATCGTGGACGTCGACGGCTTGACCCGCTTCACGGCCGATAACGTGACCGGCCGAAAAGGGACGTCGGCCATGGTCGGCGCGTCCTACACGCTGATCGGCAAGCTGGCGGTGCGGGCCGGGGGCGGCTACGACGCCGTGACCGGGAACGGCTATGGGACGCTGGGTTTGTCGGCGATCTCCGAGATTGGCGCGCTGGACGGCGGCCTGCGGCAAGACCTGGTCCGGGCAGACGGCAACTCACGCGAGACGGTGGTCGGGATCAGCCTGCGCCTCTTCATCCCCGCCTCGCAGACCAACCAGGATCCGTCCGCGTTCGTGAACGGCCAGCAGTGACCAGGAACTTTTCAGCTCGGCCGGTGTCCGTAAACCCGTGGAGGAGGCTCTTCGGGTCCGCGTTGCTCGCGCGCGGCGGGTGCGCCATCGGATCCCCTACGAGATGAGCCTGGCCGAACGGCTCTTGATCGGCCGGCTGAAGGACCGCGATCCCAGGGCGTTCGAGGAGATCGTGCGCCGCTACGGCGACAAGGTGTTCAACCTGGTCTATCGGATGCTGGGCAATCGGCACGAGGCCGAGGACATCACCCAGGAGGTGTTCATCACGGTGTTCAAGACCGTCGACACCTTCCGGGGCGAGGCGAAGTTCACGACCTGGCTGCTGCGCATCGCCGCCAACCAGAGCAAGAACCGCATCAAGTACCTGTCGCGGCGGCCCACCGACAGCGCCGACGTCGAGGAGGCGGGCGGCCCGATGCCCGGCGCCGCGCCCACGCCGGGGCCGATGGCGCACGCCCAGATCGACGGGCCCGACACCCTGATGGAGGCGGCCGAGCTGGAGGCGCTCATGCAGACGGCGATCGCCAGCCTGGACGAGGAGCACCGCCTGCTGGTGATTTTGCGCGACGTCGAGGAGCTGTCATACCAAGAGATAGGCGAGATCACCGGCTTGCCCGAGGGGACCATCAAGTCGCGCCTGCACCGCGCGCGGATGGCCATCAAGGAAGTGTTGGACCAGCACACCAAGTAGGCGGCAGACAGCTCGATGGATCACAAGCAGGCGCAGGACGAGTTCTCCGATTACGTCGACGGCACGTTGGCTCAGCCCGCGCGCGCCGAGCTGGACCAGCACCTGGCGGTCTGCATCCAGTGCCGGACCGAGCTGGCCAAGTTCCGGCAGACGCTGGGATCGCTGGGGCGCCTCAAGCAGACCGCGCCGGCCACGCTGCTGACCGACGTCAAGCAGCAGATCTACCGCCGGTCGCGCGGCCGCTTCTTCGCCCCGCGCTGGAAGCTCTTCGGCCGCATCCCGTTCGAGTGGATCTCGCTGGCGACCATCATCGCCATGCTGGTCTACTACCTGGCCATCCTGCACGGCTCGCCGACCGGCGTGCGCCCCGCGCCCTGACCGATCAGACCAGGTAGCAGAGCAGCACCTTCAGGTACTGCCCCTCGGTGAAGCCCGGCGGCATCAGATGATCCGCCGCCGGCCCGCGGCGCTCGAACACCCGGACCTCGCGCCCGGACTGCTTGGCGCCGGCGGCCACGATGCGCTCGAAGGTTTCGGCGTCGACGTTCTGCGAGCACGAGCAGGTCACCAGGACCGCCCCCGGCGCGGCCGCCTGCATGGCCAGCGCATTCAGGCGCTCGTACCCTTTGCGCGCGGCGTCCAGGTCCTTGCGGGCGCGCGCGAACTTCGGCGGGTCCACCACCAGCAGATCGAACGACCGCGGCGTGACCGTCTCCAGGAAGCGAAAGGCGTCCGCCTCGACGGCATCGATCGTGACGCCGTTCTTCTCGGCGTGGGCCAGCGTGCGCGACACGGCGCGCGCCGAGCTGTCGACGGCGGTGACGGAGGCCGCCCCGCCGCGGGCCGCGGCCAGCGAGAAGCCGCCCGCATAGGCGTACAGGTCCAGCACGCGCGCGCCCCGCGCCAGCCCGCCGACCCGCGCCCGCGTCTCGCGCTGGTCGATGAACATGCCGGTCTTCTGCCCGGACAGGGGTTCGACCTCCAGCCGGATCCCCTCCTCGAGGACGTCCACCGTGGCGCGGGACTGGCCGCGGGCCACGCGCGACCCGGCCGCGAACCCCTCGAGCTCGGCGTACGAGGCCGGCGCGATCTCGAAGATGGTCGTCACGCCCAGCTCGGCCTCCAGCGCGTCGTAGATCGCGGCCCGCTGCGCCGAGATGCCCAGCGTCGTGATCTGCGCGACCGCGGTGTCGGCGTAGACATCCACCACCAGCCCGGGCAGGTCGTCGCCTTCGCTGTTGATCAGGCGATAGACGGTGGTGCGCTCCGACGGAAGCCCCAGCCGAGCCCGCACCGCGCGCGCCTCGGCCACCCGGCGCCGGAAGAACGCGGCGTCGACGGCCTCGTCGGCCCGCGTGCACAACCGGACCGGAATCTGCGAGCGCGGGTTGTAAAAGCCGCGGCCGATGAATCGACCGTCGTGATCGACCAGCGACACGACGTCGCCCGGCTCGGGCTTGCCCTCGGCGCGGGCCACCGCGTTGGCGTACACCCAGGGATGCCCGAACCAGAGAGGTCGGGCGCGCCCCTGCTTCAAAATAACTTTGCCTGTAGTTGTCATGAACTGTTTCCGTTCCGGCGGTAGGCCGACGCGTCGATTCCGTAGCGCTGGATGCACCGCCACACGACGGCGTACTGCCGCCGCAGGCGCCGCGCCACCTCGGCGACGCTGCCGCCGCACTCGGCCAGCTCGGTCTCCAGTTCTTGCTGGGTCGGGGCCGGGCGGCGCGTGCGCGCGGTGCGCGCGGCCGCCATCGGCGCGTGGACCCGGCCGGTCTGCCCTGCCTGCTCGGCGGGCGGCTCGGTGTCGACGATGGTGTCCTCGAACCGCTCGACGTCCGGCCGCACGTGACCGGCGACCGCCGGGGGCAGGTGCTCGAAGCCGATGGTGGGCGAGCTGCGCGACAGCACCTCGGCCTCGGTGATCACCTTGACCAGCTCGCGCACGTTGAGCGGCCAATCGTAGAGCACCAGCGCCTTGAACGCGTCCGAATCGAAGCTGCGGCCGTCGGTGACGTCGCGCAGGAAGTGTGCGCAGAGCCGGCCCAGGTCTTCCACGCGGTCGCGCAGCGGCAACAGCCGAACCGGCTGCGCGCCCAGGCGCCCGACCAGGGCCTCCTGCACGTGGCCCCCCTTGTCCAGCGCGACGCGGCTGGTGGCGGCGACGATGCGGACGTCGGCCTCGACGACGCGCGTCGATCCCAGCGGGGAGAACCGTTTGTCCTGCAGGAAGCGCAGCAGCTTGGCTTGCAGCTCGATCGGCATGTCGCCGATCTCGTCCAGGAACAGCGTCCCGCCGGCGGCGGTCTCGACCAGCCCGATTTTTCGCGCCTGCGCCGTCGAGTGCGCCCCCTTTTCGTAACCGAACAGCTCGCTCTCGACCAGCTCGCGCGGGATGGCGGCGCAATTGACGGCCACCAGCGCTCCAGCGCGCCCGGACAGGTCGTGAATGGCGCCCGCGTAGACCTCTTTTCCCACGCCGGTTTCGCCGACCAGCAGGATCTCGGCGTCGGACTTGGCCAGCCGCCGCAGGCGCGAGTTGGTCAGCGCCAGCGCCGGCGACAGCGTCGCCACCGGCGTCAGCGGGGTGCCGGCCTCCTCGTTCACCGCTTCGAGCTCCTGCGGCGTGTACGTCCGGAACACCAGCACGTGCGATCCCAGGAACAGGACGGCGCCGTCGCGCAAGGGGGTCGGCTCCTCGATGCGCCGCCCGTCGACGAAGGTGCCGTTGGTGCTGCCCAGGTCCTCGATCACGTACAGATCGGGGCGGCCGTCGGCGCGCTGGATGCGCGCGTGCTGCCCCGACACGGTTCCGTCCGGCAGCGTCAACGTCGGCCGCGACCCGCTGGGCGCCCGACGCCCGATGTCGAGCGTCAGATCGGCGATCGGCTCGACGCGCGCCGCCCGCAAGCTCTCCGGAGAAGCACCGTCACCGACCACGACCACCGCGCCGATCCGCAGGACTTCCCGTGCAGCCGCGCTGCGGTAGGGAGCGGTCCGGGTGACCACGTTGTCTTCGGGCGGCATCCTGGATAAAACCTACAGTTCCGGAAGCGGGAAGGTATACAACGGGCGGGGGCAGTTGAGGACGCGGCGTGAGACGGGATCAAGCACCTTCGCAGGACACCGAGGTCGACGAGACACGGGAGCTGGAGCATACGCGTCTCACGACGTCCAGCACCCACCGCCTGCCGATCGTCGAGCTGCAGCCGGGATCGGTGCTGGCAGGACGGTATCAGATCGAGGCGGCGTTGGGGCAAGGCGGCTCGGGGACCGTGTATCGCGCCTGGGATCGCGTGCTGGGCGAAGCGATCGCCGTCAAGGTGCTGCGGCCCGATCGCGCCGCTGAGCGAAGCTGGATCAAGCGCCTGGCGCGCGAGGTCAAACTGGCGCGCGTCATCCGCCACCCGAACGTCTGCTGCATCTTCGAGCTGGGGCACGCCGACGGCCTCTGGTTCGTCACGATGGAGCTGGGCGCCGGGGGAACGCTGCGAGAGCTGCTGCACGACAAGGACGCCGCGCAGCGCCCGCTGGCCCAGCGGCTGGCCGACGCGCGCGCCATCTGCGCCGGCCTGGCCGCCATTCACGCGGTCGGCATCATCCACCGCGACGTCACGCCGCAAAACGTGCTGCGCCTGGCGGACGGCCGGCTGGTGCTGTCCGACTTCGGACTGGCCATCCCGATGACCGCCAACACCACGATTCACGGCGGCACGCCCAACTACATGCCGCCCGAGACGCTGCTGGGATCGCGGGGCGATCAGCGCTCGGACGTCTGGCAGCTGGGCGTGATCCTGCACGAGGTGCTGTTCGGCGCCCGGCCGACGTTCCACCACGAGGGGGAGTCGGCCAAGATGCGCTGGCCGCTTCCGATCGAGGCGTCTTCGGTCGAGGAGGAGCTGGCGCGCCTGTGCG
The DNA here is from genome assembly GCA_025934105.1 of Myxococcota bacterium. Classification (GTDB taxonomy): domain Bacteria; phylum Myxococcota_A; class Polyangia; order Fen-1088; family Fen-1088; genus JADGRB01. The sequence goes on from JAICYS010000143.1 coordinate 11,712, forward strand.
CCGACTGCCTGGCGTCGAACCCGGCGTCGCGTCCGCCCACCGCGATGGTGGTGGCGGGGCGGCTGTCGGCGGCCGAGGGGGCGCGCCCGCGCCGGCCGCTGCAACGGTTCTGGCTGCGCGTTCGCGGCACCGCGCGGCGGCACCGCCGGCTGGCGTCGGTGGCCGCCGCCGGGGTGGCGATCGTCGGCCTGGTCCGGGTGGTGCAGATCGCCGATCGCCCGCGCCTGTGCCGGTCGGCCGGGGAGCGGCTGGAGGGCGTGTGGGACGCCGGCACCAAGGCGCGCGTGCAGCGCGCGTTCGCCCAGACGGGCAAGGCCTACGCCGCCGACACGTTCTGGAGCGTGGACCGGCTGGTGCAGGATTACCTGGGGCGCTGGCGGGGGATGTACACCGACGCTTGCGAGGCCACGCACGTCCGCGGCGAGCAGTCCGAAGAGATGCTGGATCTGCGGATGTCGTGCCTGCGCGATCGGCTGGACGGCGTGCGGTCGCTGAGCCAACTCCTCGTGCACGCCGACGGCGCCGTGGTGGACAACGCCGTGGGGGCGGCCGGCGCGCTGGGCTCGCTCGAGCGATGCGCCGACGCCCGGTTGCTGCGCAACGTGCTTCCGCCCGACGACGCGGCCACCCGCCTGCGGGTGGGCCGGATCCGCGCCGGGATCGCGGACGCCAAGGCGCTGCACGACGCCGGCGTCGAGCGCCTGGCCGTGGCCAAGCTGCGGGGACTGGTCGCCGACGCGCGGGCCACCCGCTACGCGCCCGTCGAGGCCGAGTCGCTGCTGCTGTTCGGGCAGGTCGCTTCGCTGACCGGCGACACCGAAGCGGCCTATGCCGCCTTCAAGGAGGCGCTGCTGAAAGCCGAGGCCGCGCGCTACGACGAGGTGAAGGCCGAAGCCCTGGTGTATCTGGTCCTGTCGGCGGGCCGGCGCGGCCGCTTCGAAGAGGCGGACGACTGGGCCAGCCAGGCCGACGCGACCCTGCAGCGGATCGGCGGCCACGATCAGACGCGGGCCTGGCTGGAGATGCACGTGGCGATCAACCGCCGCTTGCAGGGGCGCTACGACGAAGCGCTGGTCCACGACCGGCGCGCGCTGGAGTTGAAACAGCGGTCGGGCGCCACGCGCGGCGAGATCGCGCGCAGCCTGAACAACCAGGCCGTGATCCTGCAGGACATGGGGCGGTGGCAGGAGGCCGCGGCGCTGTTCCATCGGGCGGTGGCCGATCTGGGGCAAGAGCTGGGCGCCGAGCACCCGCTGGTCGCGACGTTCATGTCGAACGAGGCCGAGAGCCTGGATCGACTGGGCCGGCACGACGAGGCGCGCGCCGCCTATCAGCGCGCGCTGGCCCTCGAAGAGCGCGGCTACGGACCCGACAGCACCAACCTGGCGTACCCGCTGACCGGGTTGGGCCTCAGTTATCTCGCCGAGCACCACCCGGTGCTGGCGGTGGCGCCGCTCGAGCGGGCGCGCCGGATTCGCGAGGCGCACGAGCCCGACCCGCTGCTGGTGGCCGACACCGATTTCGCGCTGGCGCGCGCGCTGTGGGACGCCGGCCTCGATCGGACCCGCGCCTTGCGCCTGGCCGAGGCCGCGCAGAAGGCTTACGGCCAAAAGCCGCTCTTCGCCGCCCGCACCGCGGAGATCGAACACTGGCTGGATCCCCGCGCCCCTGGTTGACAGGCGTCATCAACGCGCCTGAAGGAGACATGCACATGGATCGATCGCGAGAGCGCCGCGTCCTGGGATTTACGCTGCTGTGTGGCGTGCTGCTGGCCGCGCCTGCGGCGCACGCGGCGTCCATGGTGAAGGTGAATCAGAGTGACTGGCAGGCGGGCGTCGCCGGCCTGCCCAGCTACGTGAACATGTACATCTACGTGCCGGACAAGATGGCCGCCAAGCCGCCCATCGTCGTGGCGCCCCATCACTGCCAGGGCACCGCCAGCTCGACCTACAGCGAGATGAAGAGCCTGGAGACAATCGCCGACAGCACCGGGTTCATCATGATCTTCCCGGAGGCCACCGGGGAGAACTGCTGGGACGCCGGGTCGAGTCGCTCGCTGAAGCACGGCGGCGGCGGCGACACGGGCGCCATCGTGCAGATGGTCAAATACACGCTGAGCAAGTACGGCGGCGACGCCGGGCGCGTTTACACCGTCGGCGGCTCCTCGGGCGCCATCATGACCGAGGCGCTGCTGGGCGTTTACCCGGACGTGTTCATGGCCGGCGTGTCGCTGATGGGCGTCCCCTGTGGCTGCTGGGCGGACGGGTACAACGACGTGACCGGCACGGGCAGCACGGCGCAGTGGAGCGGGGCCTGCGCCGGCGGCACGGACACGATGACGGGCCAGGCCTGGGGAGACCTGGTCCGGTCGTACTTCCCGGGATACACGGGGCACCGGCCGCGGCTTCAGCACCATCACGGCACGGCCGACACGACGCTCAACTACAAGAACATGGCCGAGGACGTCAAAGAGTGGACGAACCTGCTGGGTCTCAGCGCCACGCCGGCCGGCACCGACACGCCGGCCTCGGGAACGACGCGCCAGTTCTGGAAGAATTCCTGCGGCTACGTCGTCTACGAGACCTTCGCGCTGGCCGGTGTCGGACACGCCGTGCCCTTCGACGGCGAGGCGGTCGCCGCCTACTTCGGCCTGGACAAGGCCGGCGGTCAGGATCCCGAGACCGCGGCCTGTCCGGGCGCCGTCCCGGGTGGCGGCGGCGGCAGCGGCGGTGGCGGCGGCGTTGCCGGCGCGGCGGGAACCTCGGGCGCGTCCGGCGGCGGCGGGCGC